>JAYKIM010000233.1:0-16741 GCA_035286245.1 Cyanobacteriota bacterium
AACAGATTCGTCTGCAAGAACGACTGCACCAGTTAGAGCAGCAAATCCAGGCCCAGCAGGAACAGTTCCAAGAATTAGAAGCCACAACGGCCACCGCCCCCGCCAATTGGGCGGCGGATATCGCCGCCGCCGAGGCGGAGATTCAGACCCTGGTGGGCAAAATCAGTGCGGCGGAGGGAGAGTTGGCGGTGCAGCGGGATACCCAAACCCGCCTGCAAAAAGAACAACGGGATAAACAGCGCCAGTTGGATCGGCTGGAGGCCCAGGCCCAGGCGGAAAGCCAGGGCACCCAGGCCACCAAGGTGCTCCTGGACAGTGGAATGAAGGGAATTGAGGGCCTGGTGGCCCAGTTGGGCAAGGTGGATCCGCGCTACCAGGTGGCCCTGGAGGTGGCGGCCGGGGCCCGGCTGGGCTACCTGGTGGTGGAGAGCGATCGGGTGGCGGCTCAGGGCATCGAGTTGCTCAAACAGCGGCGGGCCGGTCGGGCCACTTTTTTGCCCCTGAATAAAATTCGTGCTCCCCAGTTTACCCCCCTCCCCGCCTGGCAACGCCCGGAGGGTTGGCTTGACTACGCGGTCAATTTGATTGACTGCGATCCTCGCCATCGGGATATTTTTGCCTATACCTTTGGCAATACGGTGGTCTTTGACAGCCTAGAGCTAGCCCGCTCCCATCTGGGTCAGTTTCGCATTGTTACCCTGGCGGGGGAGGTGCTGGAAACCAGTGGCGCCATGACCGGTGGTACCCTATCCCCCCGTTCCGGCAGCCTCCACTTTGGTACGGTGGAGCCGGCGGAGTCTGAGGAAGCCCAGGCCCTACGCCAACGACTAGGGGAAATTGAGGCCATGCTGGAGCGCTGCGATCGCCAGCTGGAGGGTCTGAGCCTTAACCTGCAAACCCTGGGCCAATCCCTAATCAGCCAGCGGCAGCGGCACCGGGAACTGCAACTGCAGGGGGAACAGGAGCAAACCCAACAACACCAGCTCAATCAACGTCGCCACCAAATCACCAGCCAACTCACCCAGGCCCACCAGGAACGGAGTGCCACCCAGGAACGCCTGGATAGCCTGGCCCAAACCCTGCCCAGCCAGGAAGCCGCCCTGGCGGAGGCCCGATCGGGCCTGGCGGCCCTGGAGCAGTCCCAAACCCACAGTGAGTGGCAAACGGCCCAGGCGGCGGTCAGCCAGCTAGAGCAGGATCTGGCGGCGGCTCAGACCACCCTCCAGGCGGCGGAGCGGCGGTTGCAAGAGCAGCAAACCCAACAGCAGCAGTTGGAGTTGGCCCTGCAGCAGGCCCAGCAAAATATCCTCACCTGGCAGGGGCAGCAGGGCGATCGCCAGGGGCAGATCGCCCAACTCCAGGCGCAACAGACCACTATTAACCAGGACATTAGTCAACTACGGCAGGCCATGGCGGTGCTCGATCAAACCCTGGCCAGTGAAAAGGCCAGCCGGGACCAGCTGGAACAGCGCCTGCGGGAGCAACGCACCCAAATCCAGCAGCAGGAGTGGCAGCACCAGAAACTGCTGGAGACCCAGCAGGAACGGCGTCAGCAGTTGGCGGAGGCGGAGGCTCTGGTGCAGCAGCAGGGGGCGGAGTTACCCGATCCCCTACCGGAAATTCCTACGGATCTGAATCTGGAGGATCTGCATCGGGAGTTGCGATCGCTACAACGCCGCCTGGAGGCGATGGAGCCCGTCAACATGCTGGCCCTGGAGGAGTACCAGCACACCGAAGAGCGCCTGGCCGACCTCAGTCAGAAACTGGCCACCCTGGAGGAGGAACGGACGGAGCTATTGCTACGGGTGGAAACCTTTACCACCCTGCGGCGCAAGGCTTTTCAGGAAGCCTACGATGCGGTCAATGAAAATTTCCAGACCATCTTTGCCGAACTGTCCGATGGCGATGGGCATCTGCAACTGGAGGACGGGGAGGACCCCTTTAATGGCGGGCTAAACCTGGTCGCCCACCCCAAGGGAAAACCGGTACGCCGTCTAGCCTCCATGTCAGGGGGAGAGAAGTCCTTGACAGCCCTCAGTTTTATCTTTGCCCTACAACGCTACCGCCCTTCTCCCTTCTATGCCTTTGATGAGGTGGATATGTTTCTAGACGGGGCCAACGTCGAACGCCTTTCCCGGATGATTAAGCACCAGGCGGAGCAAGCCCAGTTTATTGTGGTGAGTCTGCGTCGTCCCATGATCGAAGCGTCCCAGCGCACCATTGGGGTGACCCAGGCCCGGGGGGCCTATACCCAAGTGCTGGGCATCGACCTGGAGGCCCAGAGCGCCACACTATAGTCACCATGGTTCCTTTCATCTTGCCGCCCGATGCCCACCGTTAGTTTTCCTCTTGCCTACCTGCAGCGCCTCACCCGGATTGTCCCCGCCGATCTGGTCAGCCTAGCCTTTGACTACGGTCTCGAGGCTAACTTGCAGGGGGAAGCTCTGGTGGTGGAGGTCACCGCCGAACGCCCCGATCTGCTGGCCGCCGAGGGGTTCACCCGGGCCCTGAACATTTACCAAAATCAGCCACCTACCCGGGTCAGCCAATTATCCGACTCCGGCCGCCAGGTTACCGTAGATCCTGCAGTGCTAACCATTCGCCCCCACCTGGCGGCCCTGGTGGTGCGTCAAGCCGATCTGGGGGATGGTGGGTTGGAGGTGCTGGTGCAGTTTCAAGAAAAGGTTACCCAGACCTTTGGTCGGCAACGGCGGAAGATCGCCATTGGGGTGTATGACCTTAGCCAGGTGGTGGGTAACCTCAGCTATAGTGCCTTACCCCTAGATCAGGTGTGCTTTAACCCCCTAAATAGCCCAGGTCCCATGACGGCGCGCCAAATCCTCACTCACCACCCGGCCGGCCAGCTCTACGGTCAAACCCTGGCGGGCCATGACCAGGTTCCGGTTTTACAGGATGATCGGGGGACGGTGCTCTCCCTACCCCCGATCATTAATGCCGCCGGGGTGGGGGAGGTAACCGCCACCACCACAGACCTATTCATTGACGTTACCGGGGTTTTAGCCCAGACCGTGATGGAAACCCTCAACATTCTGGCCCACAATTTCTTAGATACGGGGTCTGAGGTGCAAACCGTCACCATTCATGGACCCACGGGCAGCCTGGTTACCCCAGTCCTAGAGCGTCGTCCGATCACTTTTTCCCCCCGGTTCTTGAATGAAATTATTGGCACCGCTATTCCCAAGGGGCAATTGGGCCCTATCCTGGCCCGGATGGATCTGGAGGTGAGTGGCACTGACCAGGTTTACGTGCCCACCTACCGTACGGATATCCTCAGTCAGGTGGATATCGCCGGTGACCTGCTGGTGGCCCTGGGGATAGAAAGTCTGCAGGCGGAGCCCCTGGCAGTCAAGTTTCACCTGGGCGAGGCTGCCCCTATGCCACGGTTGGGCCTCCGCCTGGGGGATCTGGCCCAGCGGCTTGGGTTGATGGAGGTGAAAAGCTATATTCTCACCGATCCTGACCTGCTGGCCCACTTTGGTCACCCCTATCTACAAACCAGCAACGCCAAAAGCCGTACCCATAGTGCCACCCGTCCTACCCTATTGGCAGGATTGTTGGATATCCTCAGTCGCAACATCAATCTGCCCAAGCCGGTTAATATCTATGAGATTGGGGAGGTGGTCCAGGTGGAGGCCCAACCCATGGGTGCTGACTTTGGTGAGGTGGTGCAGGGCGTGGATCCTCAGCAGGTGCGGGAACGCTTGCACTGGGGCTTTGCCAGCCTGGATGCTCGGGCCTCCTTTAGCACCGCTAAGGCTTACCTGCAGACGTTGCTGCGGGCTTTGGGCTGTGACTATACCCTGACCACCGGTGAAGCCCCCTACTATATCCCGGGGCGGTCTGCCCGGATCCTGATCCGGAGTGAGGCCGTAGGAGAGTTTGGTGAAATCCATCCCACCCTGCTGAATGCCTTTTCCTTTCCCGAACCCGTATGCGCTGGAGAGTTAGATTGTCATATGCTGGCACGATTAATAGGGCCCAACCATGGTGAAGCGATCGCTGATGCTAGCCCCCTCTGAACTCCTCTGGGCCTTCATCGGCCTGATGTTGACCATCCTGGGGACCTGGATGGAAACCTTTAGCCTAAACCCTGGCTGGGTATGGCGGCATGGGGGTAGCGAGGTGTTATCCCTGGGGGTGAGCTTCCAGGTGGGGGCCGTGTTACTGACCGGCTGTGTGGGGGGCAAAAACGCGGCGGCCCTGGCCCAGATGGCCTACTTGGTACTGGGCTTAGCCCTATTTCAGGCCTTTGGCCTACCGGTCTTTACCCAGGGGGGAGGGTTGAGCTACTTACGGGAGCCCGGCTTTGGCTATTTATTGGGGTTTGTGCCGGCGGGCTGGCTAACCGGTTATCTCGCCTTTCTCTGGCCCCCTAGCCTGGAAACCCTGGCCTTTAGCGCCCTCTGTGGGCTAGGGCTGATCCACGGGTTTGGTATAGTTTATTTAACTCTAGCCATCCCCCTGGGCTGGCTAGAGGGGGCCGCCGCCGCCTACGGCGAGGTCCTGATCAACTATTCCATCCTGGCCATACCAGGTCATCTGGTTTTGGTCTGTGCCGTAGCGGTGTTGTCTCTAGCCCTACGGCGTGCACTTTTTTATTAAATCCATGGGTCTGCGCAACCGTTTCCTCTGGCTCGCCGCTATTATTGGCCTCGGCCTTGACCAGTTAACCAAGGCCTGGGTGGCTCGAAACTTTGAACTCACCGTACCGCCCGATTCCATTCCCCTCTGGTCTGGGGTCTTTCACTTTACCTACGTCACCAATTCTGGCGCCGCCTTTAGCCTCTTCAGTAACAATGGAGAATGGCTAAAATGGCTGTCGTTGGGGGTGAGTCTGGGGTTAATTGGCATGGGTTTAACCACTCCCCTGCGCGATCGCTGGGAACAGGTGGGCTACGGATTAATCCTCAGCGGTGCCCTGGGCAACGGGGTCGATCGGTTATTCGCCGGTGAAGTGATCGACTTTCTAGACTTTCGGTTAATTCGCTTCCCAATTTTCAACATTGCCGATGTGTGCATCAACATCGGTATTATTTGCCTACTGATCGCCAGCATCAGACCCACCAGGCATCGTCGTTTCTAAAGATGACGATCTAGAAAGGGGTAGCCTGATTGACTAATAAAGCATGCACTGACCAATCCCAGAGAAGAGGCTCTGGGCCGCTCCCTAAACGGTCTAAACCGATGAGGACTCTGCGGCCAGCTCCTCCAGCCGTTCCTGTTGGTCACGACTAATACAGGACTGAATCAGATCCTCGATATCTCCCTCCAGAACCGGGGTGAGGGTAAAGTTTTGATTGAGCCGGTGATCGGTCACCCGGTTATCTTTGTAGTTATAGGTGCGGATCTTTTCGGAACGGGCCCCACTACCCACCTGCGATCTCCGCATAGTGGTCACCGCTTCCTGTTGCTCCCGCAGCTTAATCTCGTAGAGCTTAGCTCGGAGAATTTGCATAGCCCGCTCCCGGTTCTTTAACTGGGATCGTTCTTCGGTACAAAATACCCGAATGCCTGACGGTTTGTGGAAGAGATCGACAGCGGTTTCCACCTTGTTGACGTTTTGGCCCCCAGCCCCACCAGAACGGGCGGTGGTAAGCTCAATATCCTTGGGGTCAATCTCCACTTCTACATCGTCCACCTCTGGCATGATCGCCACCGTGGCAGTTGAAGTATGCACCCGACCACCGGCCTCCGTCACCGGTACCCGCTGCACCCGGTGTACCCCCGCTTCAAACTTGAGCTGGCTATAGACGCGATCGCCGGCGATTTCCAGGATAGCTTCTTTGAACCCACCCATATCTGCCACCGACTCACTCAGTAGCTTCACCAGCCAGCCTTGCTTTTCAGCATAGCGAGAGTAGAGGCGAACCAGATCTCCCGCCCAAATACTAGCCTCATCGCCCCCCGTACCGGCCCGAATTTCTAACATGATATTCTTATCATCGTTAGGGTCTTGGGGGAGCAATAGCACCTTGAGTTTGTTTTCCAGGGTGCTCAGCCGTTGCTGCAACTCCTCCATCTCAAGGGAGGCCATTGCCCTTAATTCGGGATCGGCACTAGCCTCGCGGTAGACTTCCCTGGCTCCGGCCAGTTCTGCTATGGTCTGCTTCCAATCACCGTAGGAAAACACCGTCTCCTCCAGAGAGGAACGGGACTTAGCAATACGCTGAAACTCCTCTGGGTCTTGGGCAACATCAGGATCGGCTAACCGTCGGGTAAGTTCCTGAAAGGTCTGTTCGACGGAGTTTAGCTTTTCGATCAGATAGGCCTCGGGCATGGGTATCAGCGGAGAAATAGGGAATAGTTTTGAATTGAGACCGGCCAGGTTAATACGGCTTTGGCCAAAAGAGCCCTTAGGACAAGGTTGGCGGATAATGGCGAGCGCGGACTAGCTGTTCTGGCTCGCTTCCGTCTCCTTGCCATTAGCTATGGCCGTAGTAAAAACCAGTCTCTCGGCCCAAGCTAAAAGTCGTCGACAACTAACCCCTAGCTTTCCTTTTTGTCGCTCATACCGTACTTACGCAGGAACCGCTCCACCCGGCCTTCGGTATCAATAATCTTCTGAGTACCGGTGTAGAAAGGATGGTTGCCAGACCAAACATCAACGTGGAGCTCTGGTTTTGTAGAGCCAACGGTCATAATCTCCTGACCATCGCAGTATACCTTAGCCTCCGGATACCAGGTGGGATGAATATCAGACTTTGCCATGGTAGGTAAAAATTGGTGCGAAACAAAAAGTAACTAACCCCTAGGGTCATTCTAACGCTTGGAAAACTGCGGCGCTTTACGGGCCTTCTTCAAGCCATACTTACGTCGTTCCTTAGCTCGGGGATCGCGGGTCAGGTATCCCTCCACCTTCAGGGGTTTGCGACTTTCTGGGTCAAGTTGACAGAGGGCCCGAGCGACCCCCATGCGAATCGCATCGGCCTGACCAGTCAAGCCACCTCCCTTGACGTTAACCAGAACGTCGTAGTCATTTTCCAGACCCAACACCT
Source organism: Cyanobacteriota bacterium (assembly GCA_035286245.1). GTDB lineage: Bacteria > Cyanobacteriota > Cyanobacteriia > Phormidesmidales > Phormidesmidaceae > Nodosilinea. The sequence continues at coordinate 7,017 of JAYKIM010000233.1, forward strand.
CCAGGGGAGCTTTGGTAGTCATTAAATAGGCCGGGTTAAACTGCAAATAGTCGTCCCCAGGACGCTTATTAATGAGTAACTGGCCCGTACCTGGAACCAAACGCACCCGGGCAATAGCCGATTTACGGCGACCAGTACCCCAATACACGGCCCGTTCTGACTTATTGATCGCCTGCATTAGTTTGACTCTCCAGGAATAGTATTAACAACAAGGACTTGGGGGGTTTGGGCTTGGTGGGGATGGTTGGGACCAGCGTAAACCTTGAGTTTGGTAAACTGCTGACGGCCCAGGGTAGTCTTAGGCAGCATGCCCTTGACCGCATGCTCAATAATTCGTTCAGGAATACGGGCCTGGAGCTTGTCGAAGGTCTCCGTTTTCATACCACCGGGGCGGCCGGAGTGGCGGCGGTAGAGCTTGGTGGTGCTCTTGCGGCCCGTGACCACGACCTTTTCAGCATTGACCACAATCACAAAATCCCCCGTATCCATGTTGGGAGTGAAATTGGGCTTATTTTTACCCCGCAGTACGGTGGCGATCTCCGTAGCCAGCCGACCTAGGCGCTGACCATCGGCATCAATCACGTGCCATTGGCGATCGATGGAACCTTGGGTAGGGACGTAGGTCTTCGTTGTCATAACATTCACATCCGTAATCCTTGAGCGTCTTTCTCTGGCAAACTAACACTAAACTCAGCACTGGCCTAGGCTACTGCAGCCCCCAGGTAAAACTGGGGCTGGGTATCAAACCAAACCTCCTGAGGAAAGGGCAAGGGATCATACCCGACCCTCAGCAGACACAGCCCTTGGGCGGGGGCTGAATACTTGACCTGATGCCTCTGGCGCTCTCGCCAGAGGCGTTCAAATTCATCACCTGGCAGTGCTCCGGTACCCACCTTAACCAGCAGGCCCATGATCAACCGCACCATACCGTATAGAAAGCCCTTGGCCTGTAGTTCAATCGTTAGAAAATCGGCCTGACGTCTGCATTCAGCCGCCTGAATTTCCACCCAGGAATGGGAACGTCCCGATCTGGCACGATGGAAGGCTGTCATATCGTGATGGCCAACCATCGGATCAAGGGCCGTCTGCATTTTGCTCTGGTCTAGATATTGATGGTAGTAATGCCAGACAAAGGGCCGGATAAACAGATTAGGGCATTGACCGGTATAAAAGGTGTATCGATATCGCCGCCACTGGGCGGAAAATTGGGCATGCCATTGGTCATCCACAACCGTCGCCGCCCGCAAAAGAATATCTTGGGGCAGGCGAGCATTTAAAATATCAGCCCAGCGGTGGGCCGGAATCAACACCGGAGCATCAAAATGGGCCACCTGAGCCGCCGCATGTACCCCCCTATCGGTACGTCCAGCACCGATCAGTCGCACCGGATAACCCAGCACCGACTTAATGGCTTTCTCCAACTCACCCTGGACGGTACGACCATTAGGTTGCCATTGCCAACCGTGGAGATGGGTGCCGATATACTGCACCACCACGGCTACCCGTTGGGTAAGCCGGTGGGTCTCCGGACTGGCGGAGGCCAAATGGTGCTCAATGGAGGAGGGCTTGGTCATCGGCGAGGCCATTACGATAAGACTTAGGTCAGCTCAATGATCGCCATTTCAGCATTGTCACCTCGCCGTCGGACGGTTTTAACAATGCGAGTGTAACCCCCAGCCCGAGCACCGTAACGATCAGTCACCTGGCTAAAGAGGGCGTGGACCAGGTCCTTATCGTAGATGTACCCCAGAGCTCGACGTCGAGCGGGTAAGGACCCATCCTTAGCCAGGGTGATGATGCGATCGGCTTCCTCTCGTACTGCTTGGGCTCGCGCTTTAGTAGTGGTAATGCGTCCGTGGCGAATCAGCTCGGTGGTGAGAGACCGTAACAGTGCTTTACGTTGATCAGCGGGCTTACCTAATTTATGGACTCGACAACGGTGACGCATGGTTCCTACGGGGTTGAACAACAAAAAAACGGGGATAAAGGCGAAGTTAAACCGACTTGGAGGCTTTTTCTAGAGGTAGGGTAATGCCAAGACGTTCCTGTAACGCCTCAATCACCTCTTCGGCGGACTTCTGCCCAAAGTTTTTGATTTCAAGTAGGTCCTCTTGACTAAAGTCAAGTAGATCGGCCACAGAATTTATCTGAGCCCGCTTCAAGCAGTTGTAAGCTCGCACCGAGAGGCGCAACTCTTCAATGGGAATTTGATTATTGGGATCTTCCTCCCGCACCTCTTCGTCAAACTTAGGTTCGAGGGTGACATCCTTGAGGGGCACGAATAGGTCTACCAGGATGTGAGCTGCCTGACTAATGGCCTGTTGGGGAGTAATACTACCATTGGTCCAGATGTCTAGGGTGAGCTGGTCCCTCTGCATGGAACCAGACACCACCACTTCATCCACCACGTAGTTGACCTTGCGCACCGGCATAAACACCGCGTCGATTTGGATAAAATCCAGGGCGGTAGCGTCGTCCTTACTGCGGTCAATGGCCCGATAGCCCTGGCCCCGTTCAATACGAAATTCCATCTCCAGGGTATGACCATCCACTACGGTAGCCACGTACTGATCTGGATTGACCACCTCCACCTCGGAGGGCAAATCAAAATGCCCTGCGGTCACCCGAGCCGGGCCCTGTACCATCAACCGACCAATTTGAGATTGATTAGAATAACTACGTAGGACAATCTCCTTCATGTTTAGAAGAATATCCAACACATCCTCACGAACCCCAGTAATTGTTGAAAATTCATGGGTTGCTCCAGCAATCCTCACCGCCGTAATAGCCACACCCTCCAGGTTGGACAGCAGTACCCGGCGTAGGGCATTGCCAACGGTAGTCCCTTGACTACGCTCTAGGGGCTCAATTACAAAACGACCATACTGTCCCTGGTCGTCCTCCACGATGGATTCCACGCAATCTACATGAAACTGTGCCACAGTACCGTCTCCCTTCAACCTGAACGCCCAATCAACCCTAGCGAACTACTCTGGTGATGTATCCTACCTAGCGTTAGGCACCAGTGCTATAACGTTTTTTTGACCCTAAACCCGTCGGCGTTTTGGTGGTCGGCAACCGTTATGGGGAATAGGGGTGACATCACGAATTAAAGTGATCTCCAGTCCCGCCCCCTGTAGGGCTCGAATCGCCGTTTCCCGTCCCGCGCCCGGGCCGCTCACCATCACCTCAATTTGACGCATGCCCTGATCCATGGCCCGACGGGCAGCACTGTCAGCAGCGGTTTGAGCCGCAAAGGGAGTTCCCTTTTTGGCTCCTTTGAAACCACTAGAACCGGCTGAAGCCCAGGAAATAGCTTCGCCCCCCTGATCGGTAATGGTCACAATGGTGTTGTTGAAGGTGGAGCAAATATGGGCAACCCCACTGGGAATGTTTTTTTTACTCTTTCGAGGACCGGTCTTGCGGGTTGGTTTGGCCATGGCTGTGCTGCTAAAACAATGTCATGAGAATACTTGGAAAAATCAGAACTGGGAAAAATTTTTAGATGATTCCCAAACACTCGAAAAACTCGCATACCGTTGGAGCGAGCCTAACCGCTAGGTCCCCAGAGTGCGTCGACTACCCCAGGGCTAAACCTAGCTTTACTTCTTAGGTGCCTTTTTCTTGCCAGCTACGGTACGACGCGTACCACCCCGTCGGGTGCGGGAGTTGGTACGGGTGCGCTGTCCACGCACAGGCAACCCAGCCCGATGTCGTCGACCTCGATAGGAGCCAATATCCATCAATCGCTTGATGTTCATGCTCTCCAGGCGTCGTAGGTCTCCCTCAACCTGATAATCACTTTCAACGGCATCGCGCAGCTTAGCTACGTCAGCATCGGTCAGGTCCTTAACCCGGATATCTGGATTAACACCAGTCTTAACAAGAATGGCCTTAGAGCGGGTTAACCCAATGCCGTAAATATAGGTCAAGCCAATTTCAATTCGTTTATCACGTGGCAAATCCACGCCTGCTATCCGTGCCACCTAGAACTATCCCCCCAAAACGATCTCGCCCAGCATTATTTTGATTGGCACTTTACATAGATCCCTTAACACCTAGCCAGACCCAAGGCAGCAGGTTTATGACTGTGACCATGCAAAGAAATCTTTGCCATACCCCTAGTCACGCCTCGAACTAACCTTGACGCTGCTTGTGCTTGGGATTGTTACAAATCACCATGACCCGTCCGCGACGACGAATCACGCGACACTTATCGCACATTTTGCGAACAGATGCCCGGACTTTCATGCGCAACTCGCACTTCACTACAGAATGGCTATCCTAGCAAACTATGGTCGCGCTCGTCAAATTTAGTTTAAATCTAACTTTTATATGATTTCTGTCTCCGGACAATCTTCGGCCACCATCAACTCCACATCCCCCCTGGGGACAGTAGCTAATCGTTGGGTAATCGCTCCAATGCTCTCCAACCGTACCATCTCTTCCCAGGAACAGATCTGGTCGTCCTCTTCCGTTTCATAGCGTAGGGTGATGAGATCGCCTTCGATATCTAAGATTCGAGCTCGCTCTACCCAGCGCTGTTGGTCTCGCAAGAAGATCCATACTTCTCGACCATCACAACAGAGTTGGTAGATCTTGCGATGTAGCATAGGCGCTTCTCCTAATCCGCTAAGGTTCATTAAGGGTCTTAGCCTGATGGACAACTATGGGGGTAAGTCGATAGTTTCCCTAAATTTTAGCTAACTCTGGATTGGATTAACAGGACAGGAAAGGAAATGGAGTTGAAGAAGGCATCAGGGTGGTGATGAGATTTATCCCGGCTACCGTCAACCTTTTCCCCTAGGATTTAGATTAGATAAGAATCTGTCAAGAAACTCTAAACTCTTCTAGAAAACCTCCTGAGGAAAGAGCCGTAGTGGTACGGGGTGAACGCATAACCGATACAAGCCTCCTGACTACCTTCCGCCCCGTTTCAGGCCATGCTAATAGACGTTTTATCAGTATACTTGGGCAGTTAGTGTGTTTAGCGATACTTTTTCATTGGCGCTAGGTCTCTCAAGCTATAGTGTAAATAACCATACGACGGTTCTTCAGCGATGTTGCTGCACCTTTCCACCTGGCCCGAAGTCGAGACTTACCTCACCCGTTCCCAGGGCATAATTTTGCCCATCGGCTCTACGGAACAGCACGGACCAACTGGACTGATTGGCACTGATGCCATTTGTGCGGAGTTGGTGGCCCAGGAGGTCGGGGCTGTGACTCATGCCCTGGTAGCTCCCACCATCAACGTTGGTATGGCTCTGCACCATACCGCTTTCCCCGGTAGCATGAGTTTACGGCCCAGCACATTGATTGCCCTGGTGCAGGATTACCTCAAACCCCTGGTCAGCTACGGTTTTACCCGATTTTTTTTTGTTAACGGCCATGGTGGTAACATTGCCCCTCTTAAGGCGGCCTTTGCGGAAACCTACGCTGCCTTGGCGGAGGCCCAGATACCCCGGGCGGAACAGGTCCGGTGTAGCTTGGCCAACTGGTTTATGGCCCCCTCGGTTTACCGTCTAGCCAAGCAGCTCTACGGCGACCAGGAGGGCTCCCACGCCACCCCTAGCGAAGTCGCCCTCACCCAATATGCTTACCCCGACCAGATCAAAGTCGCTCCCCTAGATCCGCCGGTGGCGGTGTCTGGGTTTCCCATCTACGGTCCAGCGGACTTTCGGGACCATTATCCCGATGGTCGCATGGGGTCTAACCCCGCCCTGGCTACCCCAGAGCATGGTCGGCAGTTTTGTGAGGCAGCAGTGCAGGATCTAAGCCAGGATTATCTGGCCTTTTTGGCCGCTGATTAGTACTGACTACCAAGAGCCTAGTACTATTCTGGTAAGAGCCTCCGTTCAAGAGTTTTTCTGTCCAGACCTGAACTATGCATAATTTTCTACCCATTGCCTACTTTGAAGGGGAATTTCGGAACTTTCAGGATGCCAAAATCTCCATAGCCACCCACGCGCTTCATTACGGTACTGGGGCTTTCGGGGGACTGCGGGGCATTCCTGACCCCGACCATGCTAATCAGGTTTTACTATTCAGACTAGATCGCCACTGCCAACGCCTGAGCACCAGTGCCCGATTATTGAACTACAATTTGCCAGCGGATACCATCCAGACGATAATTACTGAGTTCGTACAGAAAAATCGACCCACCACGTCCTTCTATATCAGACCCTTTGTCTACACCTCTGACCTGGGAATCTCCCCCCGCCTACACCAGGTGGAGAAAAATTTTTTTGTCTACGGTTTGGAATTGGGGGATTATCTATCGCCCGAGGGGGTGAGCTGTCGGATCAGCTCCTGGTATCGCCAGGAAGACCGTAGCCTGCCCCTGCGGGGAAAAATTAGTGGCGCCTATATCACCTCTTCCCTGGCGAAAACAGAGGCGGTGGAGTCTGGGTTTGATGAAGCAATTTTAATTAATTCCCAGGGTAAAGTCAGTGAGGCGTCGGGCATGAATGTGTTTATTGTGCGCCATGGCAAACTGGTTACCCCCGGCTATGAGCAGGATATTTTGGAGGGTATTACCCGCGATAGCATTTTGACCATTGCGCGGGACATTGGCTTAGAAGTGGTCGAGCGACCGGTGGATAAATCGGAGTTGTTGATTGCCGATGAGGTGTTCCTCAGTGGTACAGCGGCCAAAATCACTCCGGTGCGACAGGTTGAAGCCTATACCCTACCCAGTCATCGGCCTGTCACCGATCGCCTGCGGCATCAACTGACCGTAATCACAGAGGGTCGGGACCCAGCCTACCGTGACTGGATATTTGCGATTCCGATTTAGGGATGGGATGCTGTAGGGATGGACTGAGTCTAGCCCAGAGGCGAAGACGACTAAAAAGTACCCCCCTCACCATAGGTGTAGGGGGGTGGACCGATGGGAAATTTAGAGTGGTTTTAACCTAACAAGGCTCGGTGCTGGTTGGGCGAGCTCCGAAGCAACTCCTAGGTCTAAAGGCTATAGCGAATTCCCCGATAGGTTAACTGGGTCCTGATAGGGGATGAGCTGGCAACTTTAAATCGCTTGAAGGGGTAGGGTCTACCTAAAAATATGCCATGCTCGCCGGTCACCACGGCATCAACGGCGGGAAAAGAGGCTTGGTAAGGTTGGCCATGGTAGGTCAGTTGCATGATAGACACTCCTAGGTGATCAAGATTAGGGGAAACAAAGTCATCTACAAAAAGCGAATTCTGCAGCACCGGAAAGGTAGCGATCAGGAGAGATTCCATCCCCTGGGTTGGATTGGCTACTGCCAAACGCCTGTACCAAAACATTTCTAAACTTTATGTAACTTTAGAAACAAACTGAAAAAGTCAACTGTGTATAGGTGCAATTATGTAGCTAAAGACACCGTTATAAGGTGAAGGAAACGTTAAATTTCAGGGCCTGACGTGGAGCGTATGGAACCTAGGGGGTGGTATGTAGCTTTGGCCAGAGTGGATAAACTCCGGGGGATTCAACTCAGAGGATGGAAACCAGGGTCTAGCTTCCTCAGTTCACGGTATGCTTAATGCTTGGTACTTCTTTCGCTGGGGTTAGTGGCCCCAGACTGAGTTCGACTAAGCCATACCCATGACAGATACTGCTCCGCCTGACCAGCAACGTTCCTCCCATCCGATTGGGGTGCGTAAGATCCGCACCATGATCGAAGGCTTTGACGACATCAGTCATGGCGGTATTCCATCCGGGCGCTCGACCCTCGTGAGTGGCACCTCCGGCACTGGCAAAACCCTATTCGCAGCCCAATTCATCTACAACGGCATTACCTATTTTGATGAACCGGGGGTGTTTGTCACCTTTGAAGAATCCCCCCAGGACATTATTCAAAATGCCTATAGTTTTGGCTGGGACCTGCAAAAACTGGTGAATGAGAGCAAGTTATTTATTTTAGATGCCTCCCCCGATCCCGAGGGTCAGGACGTGGTGGGTAACTTTGACCTGTCAGCCCTAATCGAGCGGATTCAGTACGCCATCCGTAAGTACAAGGCCCGTCGGGTGTCGATTGACTCCGTTACGGCAGTGTTTCAGCAGTACGATGCGGCCTCGGTGGTGCGGCGGGAGATTTTTCGTCTGGTGGCTCGCCTCAAGCAGATGGGGGTGACCACGGTCATGACCACCGAACGCTTGGATGAGTACGGTCCGGTGGCCCGTTTTGGGGTGGAGGAGTTTGTCTCCGATAACGTGGTGATCGTCCGTAATGCCCTGGAGGGGGAGCGCCGTCGTCGCACCATTGAAATCCTCAAGTTGCGGGGCACCACCCATATGAAAGGGGAGTACCCCTTCACCATTACCAATGAGGGGATTAACATCTTCCCCCTGGGAGCGATGCGATTGACCCAACGATCCTCCAATGCCCGGGTATCCTCTGGGGTGCCCACTCTGGACGAAATGTGCGGCGGCGGCTTCTTCAAGGATTCTATTATTCTGGCAACGGGGGCCACCGGTACGGGCAAAACCCTACTGGTCAGTAAGTTCCTGGTGGATGGTTGCAAAAACGGTGAGCGGGCGATCTTATTTGCCTACGAAGAGTCCCGCGCCCAGCTTTCCCGCAATGCCTACTCCTGGGGCATTGACTTTGAGGAAATGGAGCAGCAAGGATTGCTGAAGATTATCTGTGCCTACCCCGAGTCCGCCGGGCTGGAGGATCACCTGCAAATTATTAAGACGGAGATTTCCCAGTTTAAGCCCGCCCGCATGGCGATCGACTCCCTTTCCGCCCTTGACCGGGGGGTGAGTAACAATTCCTTCCGCCAGTTTGTGATTGGGGTGACGGGTTTTGCCAAGCAGGAGGAAATCACCGGCTTTTTCACCAACACTACGGAGCAGTTTATGGGGCTGCACTCGATCACCGAGTCCCATATTTCCACCATTACCGACACTATTTTGATGCTGCAGTACGTTGAGGTGCGGGGGCAGATGTCCCGGGCCATCAATGTCTTCAAGATGCGGGGCTCCTGGCATGATAAGGGGATCCGGGAATACACCATCAGCAGCCACGGTCCGGAAATCAAGGATTCCTTCCGCAACCTGGAACGGATTATCAGTGGTTCTCCCACCCGCATTGCGGTGGACGAAAAGAGCGAACTTTCCCGCATTGTCCAAGGGGTGCAGGGGGACGGGGAGGATTAGTCCTGGGGTGATCGGTGGGTATTCACCGGTTCCCCCAGGATGTGGGTGGCAAAAACCGCCCGGTCATCCCCCAGGATCAGCAGGGCAAACACCAGGTCTGCCAAGTCATCTAGGGTAGTGGGGAGGCGATCGCCCTGGCGCAGGGCCAATAGGGGGGTAGCCCTCGGATCAAGGACGATACAATCCGCCTCTTTGCCGGGATCAAAGTTGCCCAGTTTCGCCTCCAGATTGAGGGCCCTAGCCCCCCCCAAGGTGGCTAGAAACAGGGTTTGGTAGGGAGAAAGGCGTTGGCCCTGGAGTTGGGCGACCTTATAGGCCTCCTTGCCGGTCTGCAGCAGGGAGAAACTGGTGCCAGCCCCAATGTCGGTGCCCAGCCCCAGCTTCACCGGGCGATCGCGGCGTTTGGCCTGATCTAAGCGAAATAGACCGCTGCCCAGGAACAGGTTAGAGGTGGGACAAAAGCATAGGGCCGCCCGGGCCTGGGCCAAGCGCTGCCATTCCGCCTCGGTGAGATGAATGCCGTGGGCAAAGAGGGATCGTTCCCCCACCAGGCCCGCCTGGTCGTAGACATCCAGGTAACCCT
>JAYKIM010000234.1:0-3215 GCA_035286245.1 Cyanobacteriota bacterium
TAAGGTATGTCTCAGTATCGCCCACTCACCCTGGTCGCCTTGGTTCGCGCTAGCCGCAGCGGTTCAACTCAACAGGCTGGCTTCTCCCTGATTGAACTGGTGGTGGTGATATTGATCCTCGGTATCCTTGGTGGCATGGCCTGGCCAACGGTTTTAAACCAGGTAGCCCGATCCAAACAGGCCAGAGCCCTCCATGCTATTGGGGCAATGAGTCGAGCCCAATATAGCTTCTTTCATGAGCAGTCGCGCTTCTCCGGCAGTATCGATGAGCTGGGCTTTAGCTACCTGAATCAGGCGGACAGTGACTACCAATACAGCGTTACCCCCGTTAATGCCAGAACTGCCACTATTGTGGCCAATCCTGCCGATAGGACCCTGCTGGGGTACACCAGCGTGGTGTTTGTCGACCGCGATGGCCAGCAAAACCTTACCCTAGCCTCCTTGGTGTGCACAGGGGATCACCAGACCGGTGCCCCCCAACCAAAGATTGAGACCGCCCCTAATGGCCAGGTGGAGGTAACGAATTGTAAGCCCCTCTAGTTTCTGGTTAGGGGGCTGCACGGCCCTTAACTGGCTGTACCTACTGGTACAGAAACAGCCGCTTAGCTGCTCGGGTGAAGGCTACATAACAGAGTTGGTTACGCTCCAGGATGTTGCGGTTAGCGGCCATGGAGGGGATATCCACGAACACATCCTGAAAGGTGGATCCCTGACTTTTGTGAATGGTGAGGCTGTAGGCATAGTCAACGGCGTGAAACTGCTGTTCCAGGTCCCAAAATTCCATCCAGCGCCTTTCCTGGGCCAGGAAATTGAGTCGGGCTTGAAACTCCGCCTGGCCCGACTCGTGTAACACCCGCAGGGTACGGTACTCCCACTCCTCGGTTTCCACCTCCAGCAGCCATACCGGCCATTCCCCCTCTCGCCCTCGGGCCACCTCCAGCACCTCACACTCGGCGGAGGTGGGCAAAATAATCGATTCCTCCTGCAGGCAGGGATTGAGGGCAATCAACCGTTCCCCCGGCACAAACCGTAGGGTGTTAGGACCGTAGATAGCTCGCCGGATTAACCGATTGAGCTGCTGCACCCGCCTATTGGTGTAGGCCAGAGCTCTCACCTGGTCGGGGTTTTGTTGGTAGGCTTCACTGCTAAAGGCCCGCACCAGCAGGGCCTCCCAGGTTGCTCGGGGCAGGACAAAACAGCCCTCGGTGTAGGTGGAGTTGGTATCACTGCAAAAGCGAGGCAGTTGGGGCCGATCCAGGTGACGACGCAAGTCTTCGGCAACTACCCCGATGGCACCACCGTAGCGCACCACTTCCGTCAGCTCGCTACGCTGGAGAATTTGCCCAAAACAGGGGGATTCTGGCTCATTCACCGGGGGCAACTGGGCCGGGTCACCGACAAATAGAATCTGGGTGCGCTGGTAGAGGTTGGCCACCGCGTTCACCAGCAGGTCCCAAAGCTCCTGATTAATCATGGAGCATTCATCCACGATCACCAGACGGTAGCGATCCAGTTGGCTGGCCTGGCGCCGATCGCTCTGGAACACCTGCTTACCGGTTTCCTCGTTGATCTCCGGTCGCAGGCCCAGCAGCTTGCAGCAGGTCATGGCCTCAATCTGCAGCCGCCACTGGGCCGCCATCAGGGTCAGCACCTTGGTGGCCTTATTACTAAAGGCGGTGAGGAGGATGGGGCGATTGTCCCCCCGTTGCCGCAACCCCTGGATAAACACCTGGAGCAGGGTGGTTTTGCCGGTGCCCGCATAGCCGGTCAGCAGGTGTAGCTTTTCATCCCCCTGCACAAAGCCATCGAGGGCCTGCAGAGCCCGCTGTTGCTCAGCCGTCAGGGAGAAGGCCCGATCGCCAGGGGGGCTGGAAGGCAACGGAGACAGGGCCATGGCGAAGAGGGATGGACTGACTTCTATGGTAGTCAACATTCCCCCCCTTGGGGAAAGGGGTAACAGCAAACCTGAAAAATCATCAAAAAAGCGGGGCCAGGCGCCAGGCAGGGCTTAGACTGGGTCGGTCGAATTAAGCTGTAAAGATCATGATCAGAAAATACCTAGCTTTGGCAGCCATCACCTTAGTAGCTCTGGTGGGGGTAGGCCTAGGCCACACCGGAGGGCTGAGCCGGGTCATAGCTGCGGTCCCCCTGGCCACAGCGGCCTTGCCCCCCAGCCTGGAGCCGGCGGTGCTGAATGGGCGACCGATCCATGTGTTGTACGTCACCCGTAGCCAGGACACCGTACTGGTGCGCTGCTATCCGGGCTTTAGCCCCCAGTTGCAGGTGCGCCCGATGGGGGGCAACCCGGGTCAGACGGAGGGGGTGCTGACCTGCACCAGTCCCGTCGGTCAGTAGATAGAATTTTCTCTACTGGGTGAATAGAGTGCCTCCAGGATTGGATGTCCTATTGTTAACGACTGTTGCAATCAGGTTACATCCTGGGGGATCGACCCACCGGCTTAAAACTGGCATGATAGGATGCCTTTCGTAGCGTTTTTTGATGGGGGATACCTATCCGTGTCCATTCGGGTAGCCGTAGTAGGATCGGGTCCGGCAGGCTCCTCAGCCGCCGAGACCCTGGTGAAGGCTGGAATTGAAACCTATTTATTCGAGCGCAAGCTAGACAACGCCAAGCCCTGCGGTGGCGCTATCCCCCTCTGTATGGTGGATGAGTTTGATCTGCCCGCCAATATTATTGACCGGCGGGTGCGGAAGATGAAAATGATCTCCCCTTCTAACGTGGAGGTCAACATCGGTAGCACCCTCAAGGACGAAGAATACATCGGCATGTGCCGCCGGGAGGTGCTGGACGGGTTTTTGCGCGATCGCGCCGCCGGTCAGGGGGCTAAGTTAATTAACGGCACCGTCCACACCCTGGAAATGCCCCAGGGGGACAACCAGCCCTACACCCTCCACTACACCGCCCATCGGGAGGATGGCCTGGTGGGGAAAAGCCAGTCTCTCCAGGTGGATGTGGTGATTGGCGCCGATGGGGCCAACTCCCGCATCGCTAAGGCGATTGACGCCGGCGACTATAACTATGCGATCGCCTTCCAGGAGCGCATCCGTCTGCCCGCCGACAAAATGGCCTACTACGAAGACCTGGCGGAGATGTACGTGGGTAACGACGTGTCCCCAGATTTCTATGCCTGGGTGTTTCCTAAATACGACCACGTGGCGGTGGGTACGGGCACCATGCGGGTCAACCAGGCCAA
>JAYKIM010000235.1:0-4861 GCA_035286245.1 Cyanobacteriota bacterium
CTTCGAGGATGGTGCGATGAAAACGTTTGCCTTCGGCAGGCTGCGCCAACGCAAATCCCATTGGTTTGAGGGGATTTGGCCTTGGTGCGGGTATGGGTTTACGTTTCGCCGTGGGCCTCTTTCTCCTGCTTGGCTTTTTCCAAGGCCTGGAGCTGGGCCTCGCTGAGAACCAAATTCTCCTGAGCGGCTTTGGCTTCAAGCGCTTTCAGGCGCTTGGCAAAGGTTTGCAGGTCATGGCGCAACCAAATCTTGCTCTGGTTTCGGCAACGCTGGCAAGTCGAAGTTACCTTCCAGGAGGTCCGGGCTCATTTAGGGGTTGAAACGCAGCGACAGTGTTCTGACTTAGCAATTTAGCAAGGTCAGATGATTATCCAGGGTACATCATAGTGCAATCCTGACCGGGAGGAAACCGATCACCCTCGTCGATTGAGCTCGGGTAAGAGGCTGGGGGGACCCAGGTCAGAGAGGTCGTAGCCCTGGGAATAGCTGCGTTGGGGCTCATCGCTGTAAAAGCAGGGGGTCTGGCGGGGGGGAAGATAGCGCACCAGATAGCCCCGCCAGCGCAGGCTTTGGGTCACCAGCGATCTCTGCCAAGGGTGGGGTTGGGGAAAGCCAAAGGCCTGCAGCATGCCATCATCCATGATCCCGTACACCAGGGGTTTCAGCAGGGGCCGCAGGGGCGGAGGGAACCAACTCAACAACAGCGTCAGGGTCGATTCACCCACCCGTTGATTGGCGGCACTATAGCCCAGGTGGGCGGCTTCGTAGGTCTGGTGGAACTGGGCGAAGCGATCGTAGCGATCGGGGATGCCGGTAATTCCCATCCGTTCCCCCACACAGCGCCAGAAATGGAACAGGGCGGTCTTCTCCAGGGGGCTGAGGGGTCGCCAGCCAAACCGGTCTAGCCAGTCCACCGGCTGGTAAATAAAGGTGGAGAGAACGTAGAGAAAATCTTCGTTACTGATGGGGAAGTGGCCGTGGATGTGGTTGAGGCGGGCAATCACCGCCTGACCCTGGGGGCTGTCGTAGCCCCATTTCAGAATCAAAGACACCATCAACCCAGTATCGTCGTAACGTTTCTGGGGGCGGTGATGAAACTCCCCGGTCCGGTCTAGCAAGGCGGCTATGCTGGGGATACAAAAGGTGCGGAAAAGGGCCAGCTCCAGGGCCCGAGTCAGGTCCCAGGGAAATTCGTAGCCCGCCAGATAGCGACAAATGCGGTTGTTATCCCGCACCGGGTCTAGCCGGTCCAGGGCCTGGTGGTATTGCCATCGCTGTTCCATGGGTGATACTGCGCCGCCGGGCTATGGTTATAGCTTAACCGGTTTCGGGGGAGCACAGGGCAACCATGCAGGGGTCAGAGGGTGGCTTGGTGTCACAGGCTATTAGTAGGCCAGGGCCAGGCCATCCGATCGGGGTTCGGAGGCCGCCACCAGGGCCCCCTGGTGCCTCAGGATCATTTGTCCCTTACCAAACTGGGTTTCAGGGGCAAATTTCAGATCATGGCCCCGTTGCCTTAACCCCTCCACCACCCCAGCCCCCACGCCGCGCTCCAGCAGAATTTGGTTACCCTCCAGGAAGCGCCAGCGGGGGGCATCCAGGGCAGCCTGGGGGTTGAGGTGATAATCCGCCAGGTTCACCACCATCTGCAGATGGCCCTGGGGCTGCATCGGTGCCCCCATTACCCCAAAGGGACCGAGGGGGCGGTTATCCTCGGTGAGGAAACCGGGAATGATGGTGTGAAAGGGGCGCTTACCTGGGGCTAGTTGGTTGGGGTGGCCGGGCTCCAGGGAGAACCCCGCCCCGCGACAGTGGAGGGCAAGGCCGGTGTCGGGAATTAAAATGCCACTGCCAAAGCCTTCGTAGTTCGATTGAATAAAGGACACCATCAGGTCAGGGTCCGCCGTACACAGGTAAACTGTACCCCCCCTGGGTAACCCGGTAGGGGCCAGGGGAATGGCCCGCTCCCCGATCAGGGCCCGACGCTGGCTGGCGTATTCTAGATCGAGGAATTGATCCACCGACACCCGCATCCAGTCAGGATCGGCCACCTGGCTATAGACATCGGCAAAGGCCAGCTTCATGGCCTCAATTTGGCCATGGAAACTGGTGACGGAGTCCCGGGGGGAGGCGTCAATCCCTAGCCCCTCGAGAATATTCAGGGCCAACAAAGCGGCGATGCCTTGGCCATTGGGGGGGATCTCCCACACTCGCAGGTGTTTGTAGGTGGTGCTGATGGGATCTACCCAGAGGGGTTGGTGCTGGGCAAAATCCGCCGGGGTGAAGGGGCCCCCGGTGGCGACGGAGAAATTAGCGATCGCCGCCGCCAGTTTACCCCGGTAGACACTCTCTCCCCCACTGCTGGCAATCTCCCGCAGGGTTTGGGCAAAGGCTTGATTACCCCAGATTTCCCCCGTTCTGGGGGCCCGATCACCGGCGAAAAAGGTTTGCTTAAAGGGCTGGAACTCCGGAGCCTGCAGGGGGACAAACAGCCGCTCCTGATCCCGCCAGGAGCGGGCGGTGACGGGGGAGACGGGAAAGCCGCCCTCGGCATAGCGGATGGCGGGGGCAAACAGCTGTTCGAAGGGCAGTTTCCCCCACCGTTGCCAGAGGGTGAACCAGGCGGACACCGCCCCAGGCACCGTCACCGACAGCCACCCCAGGTTTGGTACCCGGGACAGGCCAGCGTAGGCGGCCAGGGAGGTCTGGGCCGGGCTTTTGCCCGAGCCATTCAGGCCGTGTAACTGGCCATCCCAGACCAGGGCGAAAGCATCGCCGCCGATGCCATTGGCGGTGGGTTCCACCACGGTCAGGGCGATGGCGGTGGCGATCGCCGCATCCACCGCGTTGCCCCCCGCCCAAAACATCTCCATCCCCGCCAGGGTGGCCAGGTGCTGACTGGTGGCCACCGCCCCCTGCTGGCCTAAAATCACTCGCCGTCGGGAGGGGTAGGGGTAGGTATTTAGATCAAAGGGCATGGATTAGGGTTGGTCCGATCGGGCAGGATAACAGCGCCCATATCATAGCCCAGGATCTGACATCTACCGCTAAACCACGCCCTACAGTCCAGCCTGTTACCGGTGCACCAGCCCAATTTTTAGGGTTCCTACTGGGCGATCGCCCCCAGTAGGGCGCCACTGGCGGTGAGGTAGTGCTGGGGGCTCAACCACAGCATCAGCCCCCGCTTCCCCGCCGATACGGCAATCTGATCAAACCCAGTCAGGGTTTGGTCCGCGTAGACCCGGTAGGGTTTTTTGGTGGCCAGGGCGGTGACCCCACCCCGGATATAGCCGGTCAGGGGTTGGACCTGGGCCAGGGGGACCACCTCAATGCGGCGATCTCCCGCCAGGGTAGCCAGGGCCTTGAGGTCTAGCTGGCTAGCGGCGGGAATCACCGCCAGACAAACTCCTTGGCGTTGACCCTGGGTGACCAGGGTTTTAAACACCTGCTCAGGGGGCAACCCCAGCTTGGCGGCGGTGGTTTGGGCGGCTAAATCCTCCTCATCCACGGTGTACTCCAGCAGTGAGTAGGGGATCCCCAGGCGATCTAACAGGCGGGCCGCATTGGTTTTCACCACGGTGCAGACTCCGGTGCCGGCTCTGCCCCTGGGTAGGGGTCAACGGAGGGGGTGAAGAGATCCTCCAGGGCCCAGTCCGGCGGCTCTGTTGGGGTAGTTTGCCCTTGGTGCCGGGCGGCATCCAGGCCGCCAAAGTCAAACAGGGCCCGGTCCGCCAGTTGGGAGGGGGCGATGTGTTGCAGGCTGCGAAATAGACTCTCGGTGCGCCCCGGCCATTGCCGCTCCCAGTCCTGCAGCATCTGCTTGATCTGCGATCGCTGCAAATTGGGCTGGGACCCGCACAGACTGCAGGGAATCAGGGGGAACTGACGATAGCGGGCATAGCGGGCAATATCCGATTCTGAGCAGTAGGCCAGGGGCCGAATCACAATATGGCGGAGATCGTCGGTCAACAACTTGGGGGGCATGGCCTTCAGCCGACCCCCATGGAACAGGTTGAGAAACAGGGTTTCAACGATGTCATCGCGGTGGTGACCCAGGGCAATTTTGGTGATGCCCTCCTCCGCCGCCACCCGGTAGAGAATCCCCCGCCGCAGGCGGGAGCACAGGCCACAGAGGGTTTTTCCCTCCGGGATCACCCGCTTCACCGTGCTATAGGTGTCCTGCTCCACGATCCGGTAGGGTACCCCCACCGCCTCCAGGTACTCCGGCAGCACCTGGGTGGGAAACCCCGGTTGCTTTTGATCCAGGTTCACCGCCAGCAGTTCAAAGTTAATCGGGGCATGGCGCTGCAGGTGCAGCAGCATATCCAGCAGGGTATAGGAGTCCTTACCGCCGGACAGGCAAACCATCACCCGATCGCCCTCGGCCACCATGGCGTAGTCGTGCACCGCCTGGCCCACCCGCGCCCGCAGGAAGGCCTGCAGTTTCTTAAAGCTGGTGGAGACGGGGGGCTGGTGGACAACCATGGGCATGGATTGGACAGCGGAGGGACACAAGGGGCAGGGGGCCGAGGTTAGCTGTTGGTCGCCTCAGAAATCAGCGATCGGGACCCATCAACGGGCTGGGTGGCCAACAGACCCTTAATATGATCAGCCAGGCGCAGGGATAGCGCCAAGACAGTAAAGGTAGGATTAGCATAACCGCCCGTGGGGAAAACCGAACTACTGGCTACGTAAAGATTCGGAACTGAATGCACCCGACAGTCCGGATTCACAACCCCCTGACCAGGGTCCCAACTCATCCGGGTCGTACCCATGGGATGGCAGGCTCCATGCCCCTTGAACTGGAGTTCACCGTTCCGCCAGGGTAGTTCAACCCGACCTAAGCCGCTTTTTCTCACCG
>JAYKIM010000236.1:0-9203 GCA_035286245.1 Cyanobacteriota bacterium
CCCAGGCGGTGGTCTATGCCGGCTCCCAGGACTGGGGTCGGGTTCCCGGGCAGCGGGTGGGTCTGGAGGAGGGTGATAGGGTTGATTTTGGCGATCGCCAGGGCCAAGTGCTATTCGTGCCAGGTCATACCCGCGCCCACATTGCCTACTATTTCCCGCCCGCTGAAACAGGTAACTGGGGCGATCTGTTCTGCGGTGACACCCTATTTGCTGGGGGCTGTGGTCGCCTCTTCGAAGGCACCCCTAGTCAGATGGTGGCTTCCCTTAATAAACTCAGACAACTTCCCGACCACACCCAAGTTTGGTGCGCCCACGAGTATACCCTCAAAAACCTGGAGTTTGCCCTTACCGTAGATGGGGAGAATCCGGTGCTACAGCGGCGGTTTGAGGCGGTTGAAAGGGCTCGGTGCCAGGGACAACCCACCGTTCCGGCCGACTTAGGCTTGGAAAAGCTAACTAATCCCTTTCTCCGATGGGATCAACCAGCCCTGCAGGTAGCGGTCGAGGGCAAAACCCCAGAGCAAACCTTTGCCCGTTTGCGGGGTCGTAAGGATTGTTTCTAAAGCCTTCTAGACCGCTGACTGAGCTCCCCATAGCGATATTTTCCGTAATTTCTCGCTGATGCTATACACGATTTTGTACACGATAAATATGTGCTTTTACGGAGTGCTTATATAGAACTGTAAAGTTAGGATGAAAGCTAGGCCATTGTCGTCTCGGGTGGGTCCTGAGTGATCAGAGACATTGATCACCACAGCGACGGTGGTATCCCTGTAGCCAGCCTGAGTAGATCTATGGCATCCTACATATCTGCGGCGCTACGCCCCACCTTCATTCTGACCAACCCGTCCCAACTGGCGGCTTCCCCAGAGGCAACCATGGTTGCGGCAGGTCAACTCTCCCCCCTTGATCAGCAGTACTTGAGCCAGGATGGTGATCATTGGTTACAACAGGGCCTTAGCTACTTCCAGGAAGGCCGGTTTACCCCCGCTTTGGCGTTGATTCAGCAATCCCTCCAGGCCTATAAACGGCTTGGAGATCGCCCCCTGGTGGCCCGGGTATTACTCACCCAGGCCGTCATGCATTACCGTTTGGGGGATTATCTTTGTGCCGTAGACTATGGCGCCCAGTGCTTGACGGTGGCCCAGGAACTGGGGAATCTCCCCCTGGTGCAGGAGGTGTTAGACCACCTAGGGAATAGCTACCGACATCAGGGTAATTTCTCCCAGGCCCTGGAGTATATGAATCGCAGTCTGGCCCTGGCGCGACAACTTCAGGATCAATACGCGGAGGTGCGATCTTTGAATAATCTAGCCATGGTTTACCGAGCCAGGGGGGAAAACCACCAAGCCGCCGCTATCTACCAGGCTAGCCTGGAGATTGCTCAGGAACTGGAGGAACCGACCATACAGATGCAAATCCTTCAAAACCTTGGTAACACCTACAAAAGTCTCCAGCACTACAATCAAGCCATCAGGTGTTATGAAGCCTTCCTGGATCTACACCAAAGGCAACCCTCTGAGGCCCTTGATCAGACTGCCCTGCGTCGCATTCTCACCCATTTGACCACTGTTACCCTGGCCGTGCATGACTACAGCCGGGCGATTATTCACCTCCAACACCACCTGACCATTGTCTGCGCTCTGGGAGATAGCCGCTGTACCAGTAATCTGCTGGATACCCTGCGGCAATGTTATACCGGTCTTAACCAGGTGCGGTCCTTTCAGCTTCCCCTAGAGACTGCCTAGGAGTCGGGTGAGGGAATCTCTAGGAAGTGATTCACCTGGGTCAGGTAGGTGGAAGGATCCTCCAGCATGGGGAAATGTCCCGTTTTCTCCATCAGGGCATAGGTAATCAGAGGGTTCAGGTCTGCTGCCCTACGCCCGAGATCGGCGGGGGTAATTTGATCAAATTCCCCTGAAACCAGCAGGGTAGGTACAGGGATTTTGGCAAATTCCACCGGCATAACTTCTGTAGCGGCCTTACTCACCGAGGTAAAGATGGTACCCAGGGCGGTTTGGTAGTCGGCTTGGAGAAAGTCTTCTAGGAAAGCAACTTTCTCTGCTGCAGGAATCGGTTGATGCAGGAAACGAGCCATGAAAAACCGGGGCATTAAGGGCAGGCGACCTAACCAGGCGGGGCGAAACCGCACCACTAAGCCGCCAAATCGATAGAAGGCTTCAAAGGCGGCTTGGTCGTACTCAAAAATGCCATTGCAGGTTAAGATGGCTCGTTCCACCCGTTGGGGATAGCGATTGAGGAAGAAAACCGCCACCGAGGCTCCCATGGAATGGGCATTTATGCTTACGGTTGACAGTTCCAGGGCGGTCAGGAGTTGTTCCAAATCTTCAGCAAAGGTGATCAGCTCGTATCCCCGGGTCGCCACTGCAGCAGCCTGATCCGAGGCGATTTGAGATCGTCCAAAGCCCCTCATATCGTAGAGGAGGCAGTCGTAGTGGGGGGCAAGGGCCCGAGCCGTACTTTCCCAGTAACGACAGGAACCCGCCCAGCCATGGAGAAAAACCAGCACTGGTTTCCTGGACTCAGGGGATCGAGGAGTTTCCGTGCCAATCCACTGGTAATAGTGATCGACCTGGTTAACCCGCAGATAGGCCATAGTTAAGCGGACTCGGGCTTGGGAATAGAGGAGGGATGGAGCAACAGGTCAGCGGTGGACCGCTGCTCCACCATTTCCCGGGTAATCATGCAGCGCTTGAGATCTTTGCGGGAGGGCAGCTCATACATGACATCCAGCATCAGTTCCTCAATAATGCCACGCAGAGCCCTTGCCCCGGTCTTACGACGGTAGGCCTCTCGGGCGATCGCCCGCAGAGCATCCGGCTTAAACTCAAGCTGCACGTTATCCATTCGCATCAGCTTCTGGAACTGCTTGACCAGGGCATTTTTAGGCTCCGTCAGGATAGCCATAAGGGATTCTTCGTCCAGGGGCTCAACCACCGAAGTAGCGGGAATGCGACCAATAAATTCTGGAATCAGCCCAAACTTAACCAAGTCATCGGGTTCCAGATGGCGCAGGACGTCGGCGGTTCGCTTTTCCCGGGAGACCTGATTTTCCCCAGGTTGGACAAAACCAATGGACTTTTTGCCAATCCGCTGTTCTACGATCTTCTCCAGACCGACGAAAGCTCCCCCGCAAATGAACAAAATATTGCTGGTGTCAATTTGAATACAGTCTTGATAGGGGTGCTTGCGTCCCCCCTGGGGAGGAACATTGGCGATGGTCCCTTCCAGCATTTTTAGCAGCGCTTGCTGTACGCCTTCCCCGGAGACATCACGGGTAATGGAGGGATTTTCACTTTTACGAGCAATCTTATCGATTTCGTCGATGTAGATAATGCCCCGTTGTGCCTCCTCCACATCTAGATCGGCCACTTGCAGCAGGCGGAGCAGAATATTTTCCACATCCTCCCCAACGTAACCCGCCTCCGTTAAGGTGGTGGCATCCGCTACGGCAAAGGGAACGTCTAAAATCCGGGCTAGGGTTTGGGCCAGCAAGGTCTTACCGCAACCGGTGGGACCAATCAGCAGGATGTTAGATTTTTGCAGCTCGATGGTGTCATCGGCGGAGCCATCCTGCAGGTTTTGCAGGTAACTGAGGCGTTTGTAATGATTATAAACCGCCACAGAGAGAACCTTTTTAGCTTCGTCCTGACCGATCACGTGATCATCCAGGTAGTCTTTGATTTCCTTTGGTTTGGGAATTTGGCTCATAGAGATAGGGGCGGCGGTAGAGCGAGATCGCTCCGGGGCGGCCATCTCCCGCCGTGGTACTGGCTGAGCTACCGCCGTACCAGTATCAAACAACTCCTCATCTAAAATTTCGTTACACAGGTCTACGCATTCATCACAGATATACACACCTGGACCAGCAATTAGTTTCCGCACCTGCTCCTGGGACTTGCCACAAAAAGAGCACTTTAGATGGGAGTCGTACTTAGACATATCATGACCTTAGTTAAGTGCAGTCACGGCAGGGTGGACTGAGAGGGAATGCTGTTGAATTACATCGTCAATCAAGCCGTATTCCTGGGCTTCCTGGGCTGACATATAAAAATCTCGCTCAGTATCGGCTTCAACCCGTTCGATAGGTTGACCTGTATGGAAGGCAATCAGCTGATTAAGACGATTTTTGTGATACAAGATTTCTTTGGCTTGAATAGCAATATCCACAGCCTGGCCCTGGGCACCCCCTAAAGGCTGGTGAATCATAATCCGAGAACTGGGCAAGGAAAGGCGCTTACCCTTAGTTCCGGCACAAAGCAGGAATGCACCCATGCTGGCGGCTAGGCCAAAGCAAATGGTCACCACATTGGGACGAATTTGCTGAATGGTATCGTAAATAGCCATACCAGCGGTTACGGATCCACCGGGCGAGTTAATGTAGATTTGTACATCCTTCTCTGGATCCTCGGCATCTAGATAAAGGAGTTGAGCCACGATAGAATCAGCCACCTGACCATCAATGGCAGTTCCCAGAAAGATAATACGCTCGCGGAGGAGACGGGAATAGATATCGAAAGCCCGCTCCCCTCGTCCAGATTGCTCAATAACGACAGGTAGCACACTGCTAATATCAGGTTGACTAGCAATAGAACTCAAGTTGAAAATTGACCTTTGGCTAGGGTTCGATGCAATCATAATCAGTTTGGCCAATATTTCAAGGGCTGCAACTAAATTTCTTCAGAGAAGGGGTGCTCAGACAACGGGAAAGGAACAGTGTTCTGGAGTAGGGCGATCGCTATAACTCCAGAATTGAAAGACTTTAGACTGGAATGCCCCCTGAAAGGAGTTACCCCTATCTAGTGGCCTCTGCTTTCTGCAACACCAGGTAGATTGGACAGACATAGAATCTAAGAAAACCCGGCAGGTAACGGTCCAATAACAGATATTATGCCCTAATTTTTCTTGCACCCCTAGTCGCTTTGGGAAAGTTTAGGAGTTTAGCCCAGGCTTAGGATCATTCCTCTTCGTCACTGTTCACCGTTGGGAAAGCCGTATCAGATTCCACGATCGCCTCAGCCTCGAGGTTAGAAGTCGGTTCAGAATCAAGGCTGCCCTCAGGAACCAACTCCAGGGTGTTGGCGGTAAGCAGCCAGGTAAGAATCTTATCCTGCAGTAGTTCCTCCTCCAGAACCTGCCGTAATCTATCTAAGTCGTATTGATCTGGGTCCGCCAAATCGGCCAGGGTTTCATCAAACTTAGCCTGAAGCTCCTCTTGGGTAACCTCGATCGCTTCTTGCTTTGCGACTTCTCCCAGGGCGAGGGTGCGTTTTAGCCGTTCAATGGCGTTTGGACGTGCTTCTTTGCGCATTCCCTCTAGCAAATCTTGGGTTATCAACTTACCCAGGTCCAGACCTTGCTGAGTCAACTGGGTGAGGGTTTGCCTCACCAGAAAGTTGGCTTCCTGTTGTACCAAAGTCTCGGGAATTTCTGCTTCCAGGTTGACCACCAGGGCCTTGAGGAGGGCCGCATGCTGATTAGTTTTGGTCCGTTCCGAGGCATCTTCAGCATACTGGTCCACCAGGGAGGTGCGCAGTTCCTCTATGGTGGAAAACTCACTAACTTCCTGGGCAAAATCATCATCCAGCTCAGGGAGTTCCTTCTCCTTAACCTCTTTCAGGGTGATGGAAAAGACTACCGCCTTACCGGCCAGATCCGCGTGACCGTAGTCCTCGGGGAAGACAAGATCAAAGTCCTTGCTCTCCTCCAGGTTCATGCCCACGATACCTTCGATAAACCCGGGAATAAACCGGCCCGGTTCTAGATCCAGACTGAAATCAGTACCGGATCCACCGGCAAACTCTTCCAGATCACCGGACTCATTAGCCACTTTGCCCACAAAGTCAATCACCACCGCATCTCCCATTTGGGCAGGTCGATCCTCAATGGGGACCAGGGTAGCTCGTTGGTTTTGGTAGGTAGCCAGGGTTCGATTCACCTGTTCCGGATCGGGTAAAATCTCTTCAGCCTGCAAGGACAAACCCTTATACTGTTTTAGGGTCACCCGGGGCGGCACATCAACGCTGGCGGAAACGGTCAGGGTTTGGCCGGGTTGGTACTGGGCCACCAACTCTTCAAAGGAGGAGCGGAGCTGGTAGTTCCCGATCGCCGCGATCTCTTCCTGTTTAATGGCGGATTGAATAGCGGTCTCCAGCAGTTCCTGAACAACGGTGGCTTTAAGCTGAGTGACGCCAATGCGTTGTAGGAAAATAGGTTTGGGTACCTTACCCTTGCGAAAACCCGGGATGGTGGTGGTGCTCATCAGCTTATTCAAAACCTGGTCGTAGGTCCTTTGGGAAAGCTCAGAGGGAATCTCAATTTCTAGCCCTACCTGACTGTCAGGTAGAACTTCCTGGGTTACTTTCATGGGGGGGATCCAGCTCAACAAGATATACAGTAACAGCGTTCAAGGGGAAGCCAATCTGAAACTAATTTGACGCAGTTAGTAAGCATAGCTCAAATCAGCCGAGCTAGTTATTTTTTATGGCGGTTTCTTGCCAATCGCTAGTTTGTCGAGGCCAAGGGGGTAAGTCAGAGGTCCTGGCCCGTCTATACCTGATCAGCCCAATTCAGCTGACCAAGGATAGGGTGCCAGTTGACCGAACAACCCTGCCCAACTTGGCCGAACAACTCTGGGCTAAGAGGGTTCTAGCCAAAGCTATACTATCAACACAGGTTTTGATCGTCATGTAGGAGGGCTAGGGCTGTGGCTAATGGCTTAAATGTTGCAATTTTAGGCGCCACGGGGGCGGTAGGAACCGAAATTCTTACCCTACTAGAGCATCGGTCATTTCCAGTCAAGACTTTAAAGTTACTGGCTTCCCACCGTTCCGCAGGTACTTCCCTAACCTTTAACGGCGAAAGCCTGTTGGTGGAAGCCCTGGATGAATCAGCCTTCAAAGGCATTGATCTGGTACTGGCCTCAGCGGGGGGGGCGATTTCTCAAGAGTGGTTACCTCGGGCGGTAGCAGCGGGAGCGATCGCCGTTGACAACTCCAGCGCTTTTCGAATGGATCCGACTGTGCCACTGGTAATTCCTGAGGTTAACCCGGCCGCCGCCCACCAGCATCAGGGAATTATTGCCAACCCCAACTGCACTACCATCTTGATGGCTCTGGCGGTTTGGCCCCTACACCAAGTGCAGCCGGTTAAACGTTTGATCATCGCCACCTATCAATCCGCCAGTGGGGCTGGGGCCCGCGCCATGGAGGAAGTTAAGCAGCAAGCCCAGGCCATTCTGGCAGGAGAGTCCCCCATGGCCGAGGCCTTCCCCTATCCCCTGGCTTTTAATCTATTTCCCCACAACTCCCCTTTGAATGAGCTGGGGTATTGTCAGGAAGAGATGAAAATGGTGAATGAAACCCGTAAGATTTTTAACGATCCTAGCCTGCGGATTTCCGCCACCTGCGTTCGGGTACCCGTGCTACGGGCCCACTCTGAATCGATCAACATCGAGTTTCACCAACCCTTTGCGCCGACCAAGGCTAAAGCAATTCTCAGTCAGGCCCCTGGAATTAAACTAGTAGAGGATTGGACCCGCAATTATTTCCCGATGCCGATGGAAGCGAGTGGGCAAGACGATGTGCTGGTGGGTCGCATTCGTCAAGACATTTCTAACGATCACGCCCTAGAGCTGTGGCTGAGTGGGGATCAAATTCGTAAGGGAGCTGCCCTGAATGCGGTGCAAATTGGCGAATTAGTAACCGCCAAACCGGTAAAATTGGTATAATCGTCTCGACTGTTGTTGAATTTAGGCTAATCCTAATTTTTTCTGTTTAGAGTTTTATCATTTGAGGACATTGCCGTCGAGTGGTTTATTTTGGCAAGGTGCTGACAGCCATGGTGACGCCATTCTCCCAAAATGGCGAGGTTGACTATGGGGTTGCCGAAGCCCTAGCCGATCACCTGATTAACCATGGCAGTGATGGTTTAGTCATTTGTGGCACCACTGGGGAATCTCCCACCCTCACTTGGGAGGAGGAATACCAACTTTTCAAGTGTGTTCAACAGGTGGTGGGTGGTCGTGCTCAAGTACTAGCGGGAACTGGGTCTAATTCCACCGAAGAGGCGATCTCGGCTACCCGTAAGGCCTATCAACTTGGGTTAGACGGCGCCCTGCAGGTTGTTCCTTACTACAACAGACCCCCTCAGGAAGGTCTGTTCCAACACTTTAGGCAGATCGCCGAGGCCGTACCTGATTTTCCCTTGATGCTATATAACATTCCTGGGCGAACTGGTTGTAACCTGGACGTAGAAACTATTGTGCGTCTTGCTGACATTCCTAATATTGTGGCGATTAAGGAAGCTAGCGGCAGTTTAGATCAGGCTAGCCAAATTCGGTCCCAAACTGCCCCTGATTTTGCTATTTACTCCGGTGACGATTCCCTTACCCTACCTATCCTCTCCATTGGTGGCTCCGGTGTTGTCAGTGTGGCCAGTCATCTGGTCGGAGATCAGATCCAAGCCATGGTAAAAGCCTACGAAGCAGGCCAACCCCATCTGGCTACCGAGATTCACCTGAAACTACTGCCCTTATTTAAAGCTTTGTTTCTCACCACCAACCCCATACCTGTGAAGCTAGCCCTTGCTCTGCAGGGGTGGTCTGTCGGTACAGTCCGTTTACCCCTGTGTTATCCTGATGACTTAATGCGACAAAGACTAGAGGTAGTATTCACAGAGACTGGGCTACTTACCGCTACAGCTTAGTCCTACCATTGAACACCCTCAGACATTTTCACTAACTGGGTTTCTACATAGCTTGGCACAACTGAATAATCGTTATCCCTTTATACCCGATCTGTGTGCTTTCCTGCGCATCTTTCCTGAGCGTCTGTTCCCCTGGCGATTTATCTCTCTACTTCATTCCATGACCTAACCTAGTTCTGGCCCGCCAGGCTTACCTCCACAGTTTCCTAAGTCCTTCCCCCTCAAATTCCTTATCCACGAGACAGTTTTATATGGCTAATAACACCTCCGGTCAAGCGTTGAAAATCATCCCCCTGGGGGGGTTGCATGAAATTGGGAAAAACACCTGTGTGTTTGAAATCAATGACGAAATCATGCTGCTAGATGCCGGCTTAGCTTTCCCAACCGATGGCATGCACGGGGTCAACATCGTGCTTCCAGATATCACCTACTTGTTGGAGAATCGTCACAAGATCAAGGGGATGATCGTTACCCAT
>JAYKIM010000237.1:0-9562 GCA_035286245.1 Cyanobacteriota bacterium
ACTGGCACATGGTGGGCAATAAGTTTCTGACCAATCTCTCGAATATGCTCACCAACATCAACCTCACCGACATGGAAACCTGTTACAAGGCCTTTCGTCGGGAAATTATCCAATCCATCCGTATTCAAGAAAATCGCTTTGGCTTTGAGCCCGAGATTACCGCCAAGGTGGCTAAGCTCAACTGCCGCATCTACGAGGTGGGGATTTCCTACTACGGACGCACCTACCAGGAAGGCAAAAAGATCGGTTGGCGAGATGGCGTGCGGGCCATCTATTGCATCCTGCGTTACAACCTGTTTGGGTAGAGGAAATCTCCACCATGCAAAGTTTAACCCTGGTGTAACGTCTATTAAAACGCCCTGGGCTGGAAATCTTGCTCCACCTCCAGGTCAAAGACATCATCATGGATGCGGGCTACATAGAGCCCCTCAGCGATCGCCTGGGCCTTCACCGGGTAGGACCAATCCACCGCCGCCAAAATCCCGTAGAGTTGTTTATCCCGATGCTCAGGGAAAAAATCACGAAACTGGCTCAGGGTGGTCTTGAGTTGGGTAATCGCCTCCTCCCGGGGATGGCTTTTTACCTCCACCAGAAAGGCTGCATTAATATCCCCATTGGCATAGGCCAGCACATCAATTTCCAGATGGTGGCCATTTTGCCGGGCCCGCACCCGGGGCATCACCACGGTCATGCCAAACCGCTGCTGCAGGATGGTTTCCATGGAGGGGAGGGCGAGACCTTCGGTAAAACTGCCAAACTTAGCCCCCAACCCGCCAATCTGCTTGCCCAGTTCCTTAAGCTGGCGATCGGTCTCCTGAAACTTGCGATCGGTCTCCTGAAAGAGGCGCAATATATCGTCGTAGGTGGGTTGGGCGATACTCATAGCCAAGCCAGGGATAGTTTAGATGTATTATAGCAGAAGGGTTTCGCAAGGCTAGGTTGGAGAATAGGTTAGGGTAATGTCTATGGAGCCAATGCTATTCCCATGAGCCAGCCGGTTACCCTAGAAGATAGTTTCCAGTTATTTGAGCAGCAAAAGGAAGAAACGGAACGACAGGCCGCAGACACTATTTGTGATCAAACCCTCGGGGGTTACGGTGAGGATTATTTGAGGATTATTAATGATGAAAACTTCCAACTCAAAACCTGGTCATTTCAGAAGACAGAAGAGATTGTTCTAACCGACCCCTCTCCCCCTGCTCCCACGATGACCCCCTTGCCCCGTCCCCAACCCGTTGCCGGTGCCCCGTTGCAGCCGGGGCGGCCCACCATGTACGACCTGCCCAGTGAGTTTCCTGAGGAGCCGGGTTTGCCGGACGTTTTCCATGACTTGCAGCCCCAACTGCTGAGCCAGACCCTGCACCTGGTGGACTACAGTCGAGATAACTACTGCGATGCATCGGACCTGAACCTGTACTACGACCCGGAGCATCCAATCGGGCACAAACGGCCCGATTGGATGCTGCCGGTGGGGGTACCCTGGCTCTACGGCGGCCAGGACCTGCGGTACTTTAAGCTGGTGGCGGGGCGCTACCAAGAGCAACCCCTGGCCCCCCAGCCCCCCTGATCTGGCTGCCGGATTTGTAACTGGGCTTAGGGATCTGGTCGGGGGACTTTCAACGCACCCCGGGGCAATGGTTGCGGTGGTGTGATCAAGACGGTCAATGGTGCTTGACCGAAGCTGAGCGGGAACGGCAAGCCAAGGAACAGCAGCGGCAACGGGCTAATCGCCTGGCGGCTAAGCTGAGGGAGTTGGGAATTGACCCCGATCAGGGGTCCTAGGCGACAAGGGGGGAGAAGAGGATATCCTTAGCCTGGTCCAGCGGGTTGGGTATCGTGTACCAACGCAAATGGCCATTGGTGAGATAATCAAGTTCGGGCTGGACGCAGTTCAATCAGGTAGCCGCAGCGATGCTCCCCATTGACTAGCCAGTGGGTCCGGGTCACCTGACAATCGGGCAGGGCCAGCTCAAACATCTCTAGCTCATGGCCACAGACCGTGGGGAAGGACTGGGCGATCTGGGAAATGGCGCAATTATACTCGGTAATCACGTAGCGGGGGGACAGATCCTCCGCCAGGGGCTCAGCCCGGTGCCACTCCGCCATGTAGCCCTCCTGCTGGCGCAGTTGCACCAGGGCCCCCACCCGCTCCGAGAGGGGACCCGAGCCCACCCGATCGCGGTACTCCAGCCCCTTGCGCTCCCACTGCTTGCGGAGAATGGTGCCCACCTGTTCCTGGCCGACGGTTTCCGCCAGGGTGTCTAGCAGGGAAATGGCAAATTCATCGTACTGGGCCGGAAACCGCTGGCGGCCCTTGTCACTCAGTTGGTAGAGGTGGTTGGGGCGACCCATGCCCTCGTGGACAGTGCAGTGCTCAATCAGGGCTTCGGTTTCCAGGTCCTTGAGGTGACGGCGAATCGCCTGGGCACTGACCTGAAACTGGTCGGCCAGCACCTGGGCGGTGGCCTCACCCTGCTTAAGCAGGTAGAGCAGGATGTCGTCCTTGGTAGAGGGCTGCTGGAGGAAGGTCATCGTGATAACCCAACGGGGGATTCAGACGGCGGGGAGAGGTAACCTAACCATGGGAAAACCCTAGGGGGATAATGAAGTTGTCCCAGACTATACCCTAACCTTCAAACTAAGGTGGGAGACTTTGACAACATCCCTATTGTTAAATTACCCTAGATTGTAGTTAGGCAACATAAAGGTTGCTTTAATTGTATAAAGTTAAATGGCTGTGTCACGCCTACCCCGGCAATAATCTATTTTGGCGTTTAATAAATGACTGACCATAAAACCACCCAAGCCTCTGATAAAAACCTGGAGATGATGCGTAGCTTTGCCCAGAGCTATGCCAAACGCACCGGCACCTTTTTTTGTGCCGATCCTGGGGTGACCGCCGTGGTCCTGGAGGGGCTGGCCAAGCATAAGGATGATCTGGGTTCCCCCCTTTGCCCCTGCCGCCACTACGAAGATAAGGAAGCGGAGGTGAAGGCGATCTACTGGAACTGCCCCTGCATTCCCATGCAGGAACGCAAGGAGTGTCACTGCATGTTGTTTCTCACCCCCGACAATCCCTTCGCTGGCGATCAGCAGGACATTGATTTTGAAACAATTCGGGCAGAAACCAACAAGTACGCCTAACTTCACCTTGGTTGCTGCTCCGGCTGGGGTAACCCCCGGTGCTGCTTACCAGTGTCTATCAAGATTTAATTAAGTAGCAAATTACTTCCCTACTCCCCTACGTTCTCCCGTAAAGGTCCCCCCATGAGTGCTTCTGTCCAGTCCCTGGTAAGTCAACCCTATAAGTACGGGTTTACCACCGATATTGAGGCCGATGTGATTCCCCGGGGCCTTAGCGAGGAGGTGGTGCGGCTGATCTCCGCCAAAAAGAATGAACCGGAGTTTATGCTGCAGTTCCGGCTGAAGGCCTACCGGCGCTGGCTGACCATGGCGGAGCCGGTCTGGCCCAATGTTTCCTACCCCCCCATCGACTACCAAAACATCATTTACTACTCCGCCCCCAAAACCCAGCCCCAAAAGCTCGGTAGCCTGGAGGAGGTGGATCCTACCCTGCTGGAGACCTTTGAGAAGCTGGGGATTCCCCTGACGGAGCAAAAGCGCCTGGCCAATGTGGCGGTGGATGCGATTTTTGATAGTGTCTCCATCGCCACCACCTACAAGGAGAAATTGGCGGAGTCGGGGGTGATCTTTTGCTCCATTTCCGAAGCGCTGCAGGAACACCCGGAGCTGGTGGAGAAGTACCTGGGCAGCGTGGTGCCCATCGGTGATAACTACTTCGCCGCCCTCAACTCGGCGGTGTTTAGTGATGGCTCCTTTGTCTACATCCCTAAGGATACCCAGTGCCCCATGGACCTCTCCACCTACTTCCGCATCAACAATGGGGAGTCGGGGCAGTTTGAGCGCACCCTGATCGTGGCGGAGTCCGGTAGCTCCGTTACCTACCTGGAGGGCTGCACCGCCCCCATGTACGACAGCAACCAATTGCACGCGGCGGTGGTGGAGCTGGTGGCCCTGGATCACGCCACCATTAACTATTCGACGGTGCAAAACTGGTTTGCCGGCGATGAGCATGGCAAGGGGGGTATCTATAACTTTGTCACTAAGCGGGGTCTTTGCGCCGGTGACCATGCCAAAATCTCCTGGACCCAGGTGGAAACCGGCTCCGCCATCACCTGGAAGTATCCCAGCTGTGTGCTGGTGGGGGATCATGCCGTTGGCGAGTTTTACTCCGTTGCCCTCACCAATAATTACCAGCAGGCGGACACCGGCACCAAGATGGTGCACGTGGGCAAACATACCCGTAGCACCATCATCTCCAAGGGAATTTCGGCGGCCCATTCTAGAAATAGTTACCGGGGGCTGGTGAAAATCGGGCCTAAGGCGGAGGGGGCGCGCAACTACTCCCAGTGTGACTCCATGCTGATCGGCGATCGCTCCAGCGCCAACACCTTCCCCTACATCCAGGTGCAAAACAGCACCGCCCAGGTGGAGCACGAAGCCTCTACGTCCAAAATCGGCGAAGACCAGCTGTTTTACTTTGCCCAGCGCGGCATTGCCCCTGAGGATGCGGTGTCGATGATCATCAGCGGCTTCTGTCGGGATGTGTTTAATAAACTGCCCATGGAGTTCGCCGCCGAGGCCGACAAACTGCTGGCCCTGAAGCTAGAAAACACCGTGGGCTAAGCCCCGACCCTACTCCCCCCCGTCGTTATACCCAATGATTAATCCCAACCGCGATCTAATTCTGTCCGTCAAAAATCTCCATGCCAGTGTGGATGGGGTAGAGATTCTCAAGGGCCTCAACCTGGAGGTGAGGGCCGGGGAGATCCACGCCATTATGGGCCTGAATGGCTCTGGCAAAAGTACCTTCTCCAAGGTGCTGGCGGGCCACCCCGATTACCAGGTCACCGCCGGGGAGGTGCGGTTCCAGGGGGAGGACATCCTGGAGCTGGCCCCCCACGATCGCGCCACCGCTGGTATTTTCCTGGCCTTCCAGTATCCCCTGGAGATTCCTGGGGTGAGCAACCGGGACTTTTTGCGGGTAGCCTACAACGCCCACCGCAAAGCCCGCAGCCAGGAGGAGTTGGATGTGTTTGACTTCGACGACCTGGTGGCGGAGAAGCTGGGGGTGGTGAAAATGGAGGCCGCCTTCCTGGATCGCAGCGTCAACGAGGGCTTTTCCGGCGGTGAGAAGAAGCGCAACGAGATTCTGCAAATGGCCCTGCTGGAACCCACCCTGGCCATTCTCGATGAAACCGACTCGGGACTGGATATCGATGCTCTGAAAACCGTGGCCCAGGGGGTTAACCAGCTGGCCAACCCCGATAATGCCATCATCCTGATTACCCATTACCAGCGCCTGCTCAACTACATCGTGCCCGACTACGTCCACGTCATGGCCCACGGGCAGATTATTACCACCGGCGACCAGTCCCTGGCCCAACAACTGGAGGAGCGGGGCTACGAGTGGTTGCTGGCGGCCCACCCCCTGGAGGCGGCGGTGTCATGACGGCTTCCCTTTCCCCCCTGATGGCCGCCGAGGCTAGCCGCGATCGCTACCTGCAAACCCTGGCCCAAACCCTGCGGTCCGCTGTGCCCAAGGATCTGCCCCTGGCCGATGTGCGCAGTCGGGCGGCGGCCTGCCTGCAGGAACAAACCTTCCCCTCCCCCCGCCAGGAGGACTGGCGTTTCACCGACCTGTCCCCCCTGCTGGCCCTTGACCTG
Organism: Cyanobacteriota bacterium; assembly: GCA_035286245.1. Lineage (GTDB taxonomy): Bacteria > Cyanobacteriota > Cyanobacteriia > Phormidesmidales > Phormidesmidaceae > Nodosilinea. The sequence goes on from JAYKIM010000237.1 coordinate 5,749, forward strand.
CAGCCCGCCGCGCTGGTGCCCCCCCCAGATCGCCCGGACTGGAGTGACCTGGGTACCCCAGCGGTGGAGTTGGTGCTTGTGAATGGCCACTTCTGCCCCGCCCTATCCCGACTGGAGGGCCTGCCCGCTGGGGCGATCGCCGGCAGCCTGCGCCACCTGCTCAACCAGCCCGATCTAGCCCCCCGCTTTCTGCCCCGCCTGGCCCAGGCCACCGGTCACCAGGAGGTGTTCACCGCCCTCAATAGCCTGGGCTTCCCGGACGGGGTGGGGCTGTGGGTCCCCCCCCACCGGTCGGTGGCGCTGGTGGTGCAGATTCTTCACCTGACCAGCGCCGGTGAGACACCCCAGTTGGCCCAACCCCGTAACCTGGTGGTGGTAGAAGCCGACAGCCAGCTCACCCTGGTGGAACAGTACGGCGGTGAGGGGGCGGTCACCAACGCCGTCACGGAAATCTGGCTGGAGCCCGGTGCCCAGGTCAGCCACAGTCGCCTGCAACGGCAGGGGGAAGCCGGTTTCCACCTCGGTAAAACCGCCGTCATGCAGGGGGCCGATAGCCAGTACGCGGGCACCGCCCTCTACCTGGGGGGGCGCCTCAACCGCCATGATTGGCAGATTTACCAAACCGGCCCCCAAACCACCACCCAACTCCATGGCCTGGCCCTGCTCAGGGGCCAGCAGCACAGTGATACCCACAGCCTGGTGGCCCTGGGCCATCCCCATGGCCGGGTGGAGCAGGCCCACCGCGCCATCGTGGATGATCAGGCCCACAGCGTCTTCAATGGTCGCATTGTGGTGCCCCAGGCGGCCCAGTTCACCAACGCCAGCCAGCTTAACCGCAACCTGCTGCTGTCCAACCGGGCCCGGGTGGATACCAAACCCCAGCTAGAAATCGTCGCCGACAATGTCAAGTGCGCCCACGGCGCCACCGTCAGCCAACTCCAGGCGGATGAGATTTTCTATCTCCAGAGTCGGGGCATCAGCGCCGCTCAGGCCCAGCGCCTGCTGATCTACGCCTTTGCCATGGACATTCTCCAGACCCTCCCCATAGCCTCGCTGCGGGACCGCCTCAGCGCCGCCCTGGCGGACTGGCGAGACTAGTCTGACCGGCTTTCCCCCTTACCCCTTGTTCCCCCAACCCTCCTCTATGACCGTCACCCAGGAACGTTCCCTCGCCCAGCAGGTCCGCGCCGACTTTCCGATTTTGCACCAGCAGGTGAATGGCCATCCCCTGGTGTATTTTGATAACGCCGCCACCTCCCAAAAGCCGACCCCGGTGCTGGAGAGTCTGCAACACTACTACCGTTGCGATAACGCCAATGTCCATCGGGGAATTCACAGCCTCAGCGCCCGGGCCACCGACGCCTACGAAGGGGCGCGGGATAAGTTGGCCGCCTTTGTCAACGCCGCCAGTCGGGATGAGATCGTTTTCACCCGCAATGCCAGCGAGGCCATTAACCTGGTGGCCTACAGCTGGGGCATGGGCACCCTGCAACCCGGCGATGAAATCATCCTCTCGGTGATGGAGCACCACAGTAACCTGGTGCCCTGGCAGTTTGTCGCCCAGCGCACCGGGGCGGTGCTGCGGTTTGTGGGCCTCACCCCTGAACAAGGTTTTGATCTGGAGCAGTTTCGCACCCTGCTGAACGATCGCACCCGCCTGGTGGCCATCAACCACGTCTCCAACACCCTGGGCTGCCTTAACCCGGTGGAGGAGGTGATTGCCCTGGCCCACCACTACGGCGCCAGGGTGTTGATCGACGGCTGTCAGAGCGCCCCCCACCTGCCCCTGAATCTGCAGGCCATGGGCTGTGACTGGTTTGTGGCCTCGGGCCACAAAATGTGCGGCCCCACCGGCATTGGCTTTCTCTACGGCCAGCGATCGCTGCTCCAGGCCATGCCCCCCTTCTTGGGCGGCGGCGAAATGATTGCCGATGTGTTTCTTGACCGGGCCACCTACGCCGAGCTGCCCCACAGGTTTGAGGCCGGCACTCCGGCCATCGCCGAAGCGATCGCCCTGGGGGCGGCGGTGGACTACCTCTCGGGCCTGGGCATGGAACCCATTGCCCGCTACGAGCACGAACTCACCGCCTACCTCTATCAGCAAATCCAGACCATTCCCGACCTCACCCTCTACGGCCCCCCGCCCCACAGCGACGGCAGCGGCCGCGCCGCCCTGGTCACCTTTACCCTGGGCCATGTTCATCCCCAAGATCTGGCCACCCTGTTGGATCAATCCGGCATCGCCATCCGTTCGGGGCACCACTGCACCCAACCCCTACATCGCCTGCTGGGGGTAGATTCTACCGCCCGGGCCAGCCTTTACTTCTACAACACCCGGGCGGAGATCGATCGGTTTATCGTGGCCCTACAGGAAACCGTGGAGTTTTTCCGGGGAATTTTGGCGGAGGATTAATGGGGCGACCCTAGATCCTGGGGATGAGCCCCCATCAGCGATCGCTGCACTGTGACTTTTTCCGAAGCCAGGGCCATCAGCCCCCGGCGCCGCGCAGTCGCTGATACACCGTGGCCAGGGCCTGATCATCCCCCACGTTACCGGGGAACAACACCACCGGCAGGTTAGGGAAGCGGGGATGGTGAGCGGGGGTACACACCACCGAGACGCCGGGCAGAATCTGCCCCAACAGCCGGGCGCTGGTCAGGGCCAGGCCGGTGCTGAGGGTGTCGTTGGAGGTAATGCCCCCCTTGCTGATCAAAAAGCCGATATCCTCAGGTAACCCCTGGATCACCGCCATCAGCAGGGCAGAAACCCGCAGGCCAAAGTCCAGGCGGGCCTCCACCGAGGCAAAGTTTAGCTCCTGGCGGCTGGTGTAGACCACCGGCACCTCCCCCCGGCGGTAAACCGCCCCCACCTGGGCCAAGGTCTCCTGCAGCAGGGTATCAGCTCCCTGGGGGCCGTCGCTCTGCAGGCGGGTCACCGCCACCTCGATGCCCCCAACCCCGGGTTGACCCAGCAGGCACTCCAGTTGGCGGGTGGTTTTTTGCACGTGGGAACCGACGATCACCACCCCTGGGGCCCTACCCCTGACATAGCGGCCCATCTGCTCCGCCGCCACCGGTTGGGGGGGCAGGGCCGCCAGGGCGGTGAGCAGGCTGGCAGCGCTGCGAAACAAAAAGCGCTTGCCCCGGCTAGCGGCGGTGAGGATGTCTTGGGCAAAGCTATCCAGGTCGGCCTGGGTTTCCCCGTCGACGGCGCAACAGACGTTATCCTGCAGGGCCAGCAACCGGGCCAGGCAGCCCTGGCGCAGATCGGTGAGGGTAAACCGTTGCACCTGGTCAGCCCGGATGCGACCCTGGGTTTTCTCCGCCACGTAGTCCGGCAGGTAGCCAGTGCTGTAGCCAAACACCGAGTCCCTGGCGAATTCGGTGGCTTCCACCGGGGTCGGCTCCCCCTCCACCAGCAGGTAGTGCTGGCTATCCCGGGTGATACGCCCCCCCTCAAAAAAGGCCGGCACTAAAAAGTGGGCATCGAAGGGGCCCAGCGCGCTGGCGATCACATCGGTTTCAATGGGATAGTGCCCCCGCAGGGTGGAGTCGGAGCGACTCACCACCAGGAAGTCCTGCACGTCGCTCTGGGCGATCGCCCGCTGCAGATTCTGACAGACCTGCCGGGTCACCGCCGCCGCCGCCGTGGGGTTAAGGGCGCGGGTGTTGGTCAGCACAAAGAAAATGGGTGCCCCATCCTGCAGCCCCTGGCCTAGGGTTTCCACATCCCAGCGCAGCAATAGGAGACAACTGTGCACCGTCTGGGAACCGGTGGGATCGTCATCCAGCACAATGATTTTAGGGGAAGCCA
>JAYKIM010000238.1:0-19636 GCA_035286245.1 Cyanobacteriota bacterium
CCTTTAAGCGTGGTTAAAAGAGGGTAGACTAATCTGATCTACCCCGGCAGGGCTGAGGCTGGGGAGTTCTAACCGATGGGACCGACGGGTCCGCATCGCTAAACGATAGGTAACGCTCTGCAATTCAGCCTGGAGTTGGCGGTTTTCTTTCTGCAGGTCCACAACCCGTTGCTTAACCTCCTGCAGGCGTTCAGAAAACTTTTGCCGATAGACCTCGGGTAATTCCTGTATTACTTGTTCAAGCATACGGGAACGGTCTGTTAGCTCCTCTACGGTTTGGCGCAGTTGCACCACTTCCGAGTCCTTCGCTTGAAGTTCTCCTTGGTAAAAGTCAATCTGCTTTTCTACCCCCCGAAGCTGATCTCGCAGGGTATTAACTTCAGCCTGGTGTTGCTCTGAAAGATCGACCGTCGGCACGAAACCAGCATTTCCCTTCACCAGGCGAAACAACTCTTGAGAAAGCTGTTGTACCAACTGGTCGCGCATTTCCAGCTCGGCTTCAAGCCTGGCCACCTCGGATTGGTGGTCATTCATATCGGTATAGGAAGACTGAACCACAGGATGACTCCCGCTAAACTAGCTATCAAAAGATAAATTTGGATGATTTGGATCATCAAACAAAATGGAGGAAACCGGTTTCAAGCTCCCTGGCCCTAGTTAATTAGTCGAAATTAACACAGGTTGAGGCTAACTTTAGCACTGGATGGGGAAAATAGCACAACTCCAGTGAAAAAATAGAGTGATAGCCCGATTCCCCCACCGGTCAAGACCCATGCCTCCTAAAGTAAAGGCCCTGGGTACTGGGTAGCCAGGGCCAGGCTGTCTGGAGCGGTCTACACCTGTAGGCTAGCTCCGGATAAGGATCGTCGATAGTCCTTGCGCCAGGTGGGTGGGGCCACTCCCCCTATTCCTCCTCACTGGCCACAACGGCGGTGGACTCCTCTGCGCTGGGGGATTCAGGAACTAAGCCAGGGCTGAAGGTAGGGAGGGGCACCAGGGCAGGGTCTGCTTCCTGCTTCACAGTTAAAAACCGAATCACCTCATCACTCAGACGCATGGCCCGTTCCAGGGGAGCAACCGCGCCACCCGAACCACTATAGTTCATCTGGATATAAATACCTTCACGGTGGCGGTCAATGTCGTAGGCAAGTCGACGCTTACCGCGATGTTGGGTTTCTAGAATGGATGCCCCCTGTTCCTGTAGTAGGGCTTGATATTTGGCAATTAGGCCGTCTACGATCTCGTCATTTAGATCGGGGCGGAGGATGTACATGGTTTCGTACATGTATGCTTTCATAAGGATTTCCTGTGGACGTTAGTGGCCTCCCTCAGCTCCCATGGGAACTGAAATAGAAGCAGGATATTGCATTATATCAACATTTGGCAGGTCCTATGGCACAGCGCTATGTCAGAGTTCAGTCCCGCCTTGGGCAGTCCTACTATGGACTACTTCACCCGGACCGCCGGGTTCAGGTGTTAGATGCCGCTCCCTGGCTAGATGGTCAATTAACCGAGACAGAACTACCCCCTGATCAGTATGTCCTTTTAGCGCCCTGTGCCCCCTCTAAGGTGATCGCCGTGGGCAAAAACTATGCAGACCATGCCGCAGAAATGGGGACGCCACCGCCGGCGGAACCCCTAGTCTTTCTGAAGCCCTCTACGGCGGTGACCTCTACGGGTTCTCCAATCTACTATCCACAGCAGTCTGAACGGGTGGACTACGAAGGAGAACTGGCTCTGGTGATCGGGGAGCGTTGCACCCAACTATCGCCGCAGATGGCACAGACGAAAATCTGGGGGTATACCATTGCCAATGATGTGACTGCTCGGGATCTCCAACGTAAGGACGGTCAATGGAGTCGAGCTAAGGGGTTTGACTCCTTTTGCCCCCTTGGTCCCTGGATTGTGCGAGAGATTAGCCCCAGCGCCAAACTACAAACCTTACTCAATGATCAGGTGAAACCGGTACAGTCCGCTGCCATTGATACTATGATTTTTAGCCCTGAGCAGATCGTCAGCTACATCAGTCAAGTGATGACTCTGCTACCAGGGGATGTGATTCTTACCGGTACCCCAGCGGGGATTGGCCCCCTGGCGGTGGGCGATCGAGTGCGTATTGAAATTGAGGGGATTGGCTGCCTGGAAAACCAGGTTTTGGATCGATCCTAGGGCACCTGCATATGGACGGCATCAGAAATAGTCGGGATTTCGGCGTACTCCCCCCGCAGGGTTTGTACCAGGGAATAGCCGACGGAAACCACCATGCCTAGGAATAGCATGTTAGCCAAGGTACTGGCGATCAGCTCGCCGAATAATAGGCTGGGGTTGAGGATGCTCAGAATCAAACTAAAAACCGCCAGAATAAAACTGAGCAAAATTGCTTGCATGGTATTGAAACGAATGAAGCGGCTAATGCGTTCGTTGCGGACCACCAGCAAAATGAGGGCTAGAAAAACCAATAAACCAAAGAAGGGAATGGTTTGCTCCAAACCCATGTAGACCCGAATCAGGGGGGACAGGGGCAGGAGGAGAAAGCCAAACAAGGGAAACTGATTAATCAGCTGTACTCCGTAGGGAATCCCAGCGGTAATCGGCAAAATGTAGGGTAGGGCAGCAAAGATGCGATCCCTGACAGTGGGAGAGCTACTCCAATTCATTATATTTCTCCAGGAGATTAAGGTCACCTCCCCCTATTGTACCCAATGCCCGATTTTACTCAATGCTCGCCACCCTAAACCCCATTTTGCATTCAAACTGGGCCGGCTCTCCCTCCCCCAGGTTAGGAATGAGCCGACCACAGCAAAGGGATCCTTGATGCCAGCGAGGCTGACCATTTTGGTCTGCCAGCAGGCAGGATTGACAAATGGCGTGGGGCGGAAAAAGTTGACCCTCCGTCAGCATTACCAGCATGGCTATGTTCTCCCCAAAGTAGTGCAGGGGTAAGTTTAATCTCCCACCTGCACCTCTATTTTAAGCCTTGCCCCTGATGCTACTGTGTCTTTTCATACGCAATCCAACGAAATGACACGGAATGTAACGTTGCCGAGGCTAGGACCAATCAAGGGATGGGGAAGACTCCACCGTTTCCGGCGATCGCTTCCCCTGGTTTTTCTTAGGGGAGGGCACCACCCGAGGAGCAGGGTCCTGACTGTAGCTGTCGGTGCGCTGCCAGGCAGGAACGGTATGATCGTAGGCCATTTGTAGAGCAGCGGCGGCAATAGTGTGAATATCATACTCCTCACTAAGTTGGGAGACGATGGGTAAAAAGGAAGCCAGCCGTTCGCTGGTGATCGCTTCCCTCACCTGATTGCGCAAACGCTCTAAATGGCGGGCCGCAATCTCAGCTCGAGTGGGAATTTTACCCAGGGTCATAGACTGCTTGGTCTGACGCTCGATTTGTCGGAGCTTATATTTCTCCAGGGGAGTAATCAGGGAGATCGCCACACCAGTTTTACCGGCTCTACCGGTGCGACCAATCCGATGCACATAACTTTCAATCGCATCGGGCAGGTCAAAGTTAATAACGTGGGTGAGGTCATCAACGTGCAGACCCCGGGCCGCAATATCAGTGGCCACTACCCAGCGCACCTGCTGCTGGCGAAAGCGCATCAATAACCGCTCCCGTTGGGACTGGCTCAGGTCGCCATGGTACTCGTCGACGCTATAGCCGGCAGCCTGAAGCTGTCGGGTTAACTCGGTGGCGGTACGGCGGGTACGTACAAAGATTAAGGCGGTTTCCGGATCCTCTAGTTCTAAAATGGGTTGTAGAGCCCGTACCTTTGTCCAGCCCCGGGGAACAACGTAGGATACCTGCTGAATTTGCTTCGGGGAGGCCTTGGGAGCTTGAATCGTCACCGTCACAGGCGAATGGAGAAACTTAGTAGCCAGTTCCCGTACCTCCGGCGCCATGGTGGCGGAAAAGAAGACGGTCTGGCGATCGGCCGGGGCTTGACTCAGGATTTTCTCCACATCTTGAATAAACCCCATGTTTAGCATTTCATCGGCCTCATCCAGCACTAACCAACTCAATTGCTGAAGGGATAGTAGCCGCCGGTTCAACAGATCTAAAATACGACCTGGGGTGCCCACCACCACTTGAACACCCCGCTGTAGTTGTTCCTGTTGGCGTTCAATTGCTTGACCACCGTAGACCGCCAGCACCTTAGGGCGCCCCTGTAGGCGATAGCTGCGCATAGCCTGACAAACTTGAATGGCTAACTCCCGGGTTGGGGTCAGTACTAAAGCCTGGACCATAGGGGCGTTAGCATCCACCTGTTCCAGGATAGGCAGGGAGAAGGCCGCGGTTTTACCGGTACCGGTCTGGGCCTGGCCAATCAGATCGCGACCACTCAGAAGATGGGGAATAGCCTCGGATTGAATGGCGGTAGGCTCATGGTAGCCCAGGGACTGCAGATGGCTAACACGGGCAGCCGACAGCCCTAGACTGGAAAAGGACAGGGTCATAGAAAATCCTCAGGAAAGAATAGAACGCTCAAGGGGGAGAGCTTGGCCAAACAGGTCATAGGTGTCGGCCGCCGTAATCTGGACGGGGACAATTTGGTTCAAGGGGGGACTACCGGTCACATAAATAACACCATCCACATCGGGGGCGAACCGGCTTGATCGGCCGACGGCCATAGCTGTAGCAGGATTTTCCTGCTCAATTAACACATCCACCACCTGACCAACTTGGGCTTGGTGATGTTGCCAGGCGATTGGCTGTTGGGCCAACATCAGGGTTTCACGGCGTTGGGCAATCACGTCCGAGGATATAGGGTTGGACAGACTATAGGCAGGTGTACCTGGCTCGGCAGAAAAGCCAAACACCCCCACGTGATCAAAGCGATGCCGTTTCACAAAGGCCACCAGGTGTTTGAAATGGGTGTCAGTTTCACCAGGAAAACCAACAATAAAGGTAGTTCTGAGCACAGCTTCCGGTAGAACCTGGCGAATCTGATCAATAACCTGATCGTTAACCCGTCCTTGCCAGGGACGATTCATGGCCCTCAGCACCTCTGGATGGGAATGCTGCAGGGGCAGATCAAGGTAGGGGAGGAGGTTAGGGGTCTCCGCCATGGCGGCCAGCACCTCACCGGTAAGGCCGGTGGGGTAGGCGTAGTGCATGCGGATCCAGGGAATGTCCACCTCTCCCAAGGCCCGTAACAGATCGGCCAGGCGGGGCTGACCGTAGAGGTCAAGGCCATAGTTGGTTGTAATTTGGGAGATTAGAACCAACTCCTGGACGCCTTCAGCCGCAAGTTGTTGAGCCTCAGCTACCAGGGATTCAATGGGTCGCGATCGCTGCTTACCCCGGAGTTGGGGAATAATGCAAAAGGCACAGCGATAATCACACCCCTCCGCCACCCGTAGGTAGGCTACGCTGGAGGCGGTGGTGCGATAGCGAGGTACGGTTTCATCAGCAATGTAGGTGGGCTCCGGGGAGACCAGCTTAACCCGTTCACCGACTTCGGCGCGTTCAATCACCTGCACAATCTGGTGGTAGTCGCCGGTGCCCACCAGGGCTACTGCCTCAGGAATTTCCTCTAGCAATTCCTGATGAAAATGCTGGGCAAGACACCCTGTAATCACGATCTTCTTGTGGGCGGCGGCTAACTCCACCAGGGTACGCACCGATTCTTCTCGAGCCGCCTCGATGAAACTACAGGTGTTGACCACAACATAGTCAGCAGACTCCTCATCCGTACCCACACCGTAACCTGACTGAGCCAACAGCCCCAGCATATGCTCGGTGTCGATGCGATTTTTTTCGCAGCCTAAGTGATTAAATGCAACGGTTGGCTTGAGCCCCATACCGATAGTCCTAGCGCTTTACAGAAGGGCTAGTCTAGCAGTCCAGCCCTAGAGGTTACTTAACAACCTGGAGGATAAACCCCGCTTACCCCAATCTGGGTAACCTGACACCAGCTCTGATCTAAGCTACCTCAACATTTCAATCAGCCTGGAAAATCAAATATTTGAACTGAGTCGGTCACTCAACTTGCCTATACAGGAAGGTGCTTAACAGCCAATCATCTGACGAACCAAACCTTAATCCTTTCTACTCTACCTTAAATTAGTAATGCAACTTAATAATTTGATGGCCTATTCTATAGCGTTTCCGCTAGATGGCCCAGCCACCATCGGTAGACAACCCACCTCGACACCTCTATATCTTTGCCGATGGTGCTTTTGTTAGAATTAGGGTCTAACTTAGTGAGCTGACCCTGTGACTCTGCTCTTTAGCCATCGATCCTCCTTACCTAGCCTCAGCCGTACCCAGGTCCTCTTGGCCATGGGTCTGACGGCGGTTTTACTTTTAGCGGTGGCCAAACTCTGGCTACATTTTGAACCCCATATCCTTCTACCAGTCACTTTTTCACCCCAGCATGGTGGGCTAGGGGTAGGCTTGGGCCTGGGGGTGACCCTGTTAAGTGCCCTGATTTATCATTTCTGGCCGGCCTACCGCCACAGTGCCGATGCCTACCTTCAGATGGTATTGCAGCCACTCCATTGGCTAGACCTACCCTGGCTAGGGCTACTGCCAGGGCTGAGTGAAGAACTACTGTTTCGGGGTGTGATGTTACCAGCGATTGGCCTCACCACCACCGGTATGGTAGTGTCGGCCGCCAGCTTTGGGGTCCTGCACCTGAGTAGTTGGCAACAGTGGCCCTACGTCCTTTGGGCGAGTTTGATTGGCTTAATGTTAGCGGGCAGTGCCGTGGCCACGGGTAATTTACTCGTTCCCGTGGTAGCCCATATAATCACTAACTTAAGTTCCAGCCTGCTTTGGAAGTGGCGTTATCAAAGAGCTGTCTAATAATCTATAGACCAGGGTTGTATGGTTTGAGGAGTGAATATGAAAGCATTTGTAGCTGGCGCTACCGGGGAAACGGGTAGACGGATTGTCCGTCAATTAGTTGATCGTGGCATACCCGTTAAAGCCCTGGTGCGAGATATAACAGTGGCGAGATCAAAGCTACCCGAGGGTGTGGAACTAGTTACAGGAGAGTTGAGCAATCCAACCGACCTGGGCGTAGCAATGGCCGATTGTACGGTTGTGCTTAGCGCTACTGGGGCTCGACCCAGTTTTGACCCTAGTGGCCCCTACCAGGTGGATTATCAGGGTACAAAACACCTGGTAGATGCCGCCCGGTCCGCCGGTATTGATCACTTCGTCATGGTCTCTTCTTTATGTGTCTCTAAGTTTCTCCATCCCCTTAATCTTTTCTGGTTAGTACTCTACTGGAAGAAGCTAGGCGAGCAGTACTTACAGGCTAGTGGGCTCACTTATACCATTGTTCGTCCCGGTGGGCTGAAGAATGATGATCAGGATAATCGACCTCTGATCATGGCCCCGGCCGACACTCTATTTGAAGGCAATGTGCCCCGTCTCAAGGTGGCCCAGGTCTGTGTAGATGCGCTCTTTCTAACAGCAGCCCACAACAAAGTGGTAGAGATCGTTGCCCAATCCCAGGCCGTACCCAAGTCCATTGAGGAGCTGTTTAGTAGTGTGGCTAGTATGGGTTTAAGCTAGCCACTTTAAGCTAGCCACAGCAACCAGGACCAACAGGATAATGGTTAAGGTTACTACGCGACCCCGTAGTACAGTAATCTCTGCCGCCTGACGGAAAACCAAGGGCTCTATCCCGGTCGGTAAAGCTGGGGGAGAGGCAGATACCTCAATAATTGAGTTGTCATCGGCAGATGGTAGAACAATGCCGCCCACCCAGGCCTGACTAAATAACCAGTCCGTAATCATCCAGGGGCAGTTTTTCTTCAACCAGCGCAGCGCCCATAGGCGAAAGAGGGGTTTGCTGTAGCGTGCCACACCCTTCAAGGGCCAGCGCAAGGCCTTAAGGGGTACCTTTTGTTCAATTAGTCGTACGGAACCCACATCATACAGACAGTCGAGAATAGATCGAGCGGTGGCTTCCTCCCGTTGAAACAAGTTGTCTAGCAACAGGGCTACGGTCTCAATACGTTCTAGCTCAGTCTGACTAACCTGGCTGGAGGGCTGGGTTGGATAGGTTTGCAGGTTTGACATCGCACCGTAAAGCGTTGAAGGTGAGTTACCAGGGCATATTACGATGGTAAAGGAATTTAGGCACCAGCTTTGGTCTGCAACCCCTGATAATTTCCCTACCCCTAGCTGGCAAAGCGATAGCTAGGGTTGACTTTTGGCCAAAAGCTAAGGGGTCTATCCCCCAGTCGCTTTGATACAATTTGTAAGATTGTTACTCCACTGGTTTTAACACTGTCCTTGAAAATTGTTCTCGATAACGTTGAAAAAGTCTATGGAAAGCGGCGGGTAGTGAACCGGGTTAGCCTGGCCGTAGCTCAGGGGGAGATTGTCGGATTACTGGGGCCCAATGGGGCGGGTAAAACCACTACCTTTTATATGGCTACCGGCTTGGAACGGCCTGATCAAGGGCGGGTTTGCCTGGATCAAATTGATATTACCGACCTACCGATGCACCAACGAGCCCGGTTAGGAATTGGTTATCTGGCCCAGGAGCCCAGTATCTTCCGGAACCTTTCCGTGGCGGACAATATTTTGCTGGTTATGCAGCAGACTCGGGTGCCTCCGGAACAATACGAGCAACGGTTACACAACCTGCTCAAGGAGTTTCGCCTGGAGAAGGTTGCCCATACCCTGGGGCTCCAGGTTTCCGGAGGGGAACGACGCCGTACGGAGTTGGCCCGTTCCCTAGCCTCTGGCCCAGAAGGACCAAAGTTCTTATTTCTAGACGAACCCTTTGCTGGGGTCGATCCCATTGCGGTGGCAGAAATCCAGGAAATTGTTGCCCAGTTACGCGATCGCGATATCGGTATTTTAATTACCGATCACAACGTTCGAGAAACCCTACGGATTATCGACCGGGCCTATATCATGAGCGAAGGGCAAATTTTAGCCTCAGGTAATGCCGAAGACCTCTACCAAAACCCTCTGGTGCGGGAACACTACCTGGGTAAAGGGTTTGCCATCTAGCTTTGGGACCTTCCCCCCCAACCTAATTGCCCGCTTTTATCCTTACCGTGTTTCAATCTGGCCATGGTGACCGTTAGCCCCCCTCCCCCCGTCCGTTTACCTTCAGCTGTTGGGTGGCCACGCTTAGGGGTGATGGATCGTTACATCACTAAAGAATTGACCCTACCCTTTTTATTTGGGGTGGGGGCTTTCTCCTCCATTGGTATCTCTATTGGCGCCCTATTCGAACTAATTCGTCGCATCACAGAGTCAGGCCTTGCCATGACCCTGGCGGCCCAAATATTCCTCCTAAAGCTGCCGGAGTTCATCGTCCTGGCCTTCCCCATGTCGACGCTGTTAGCCACTATGATGACCTACAGCCGTCTATCCAGCGATAGTGAGCTGATTGCCCTACAGGGGGTAGGGGTCAGTGTGCGGCGCATTATCGCACCGGCGGTGGTCCTCAGCTTATTAGTTACCGGACTAACCTTTTTGTTTAACGAGCTCATTACGCCGGCGGCTAATTACCGAGCGGCAATCACCCTAGAGCAGGCCCTCAACTCCGATCGCCCCCCCTTTCAAGAACGGAATATTTTCTACCAGGAGTTCCAGCCTGCCAGCGATGACCCTGAGGCTCAGGAGCTGAAGCGTCAGTTTTATGCTCGTCGCTTCGATGGCACCACCATGCATGGGCTCACCATTCTAGATTTTTCCCAGGAGGGTCTTAACCAGGTGGTGAGCGCCGAGTCTGCCACCTGGGACTTCAGCAAAAACACCTGGAACTTTTACAATGGCACCATCTACGTAGTGGCTCCGGATGGATCCTTCCGTCATATTGTTACCTTTCAAACCCAGCAACTGAAACTTCCCCGTACCCCCCTTGATCTAGCCAGTCGCACCAAGAATGATACGGAAATGAACATTGCCGAAGCCAGTCGCCAACTGGAGTTAATCCGCCGGGGAGGGGATCAGAAGTTGATCCGGCGATGGCAAATTCGGATTCAGCAAAAGTATGCTCTGCCGTTTGTTTGCGTCGTCTTTGGCCTGGTGGGCTCCTCCATCGGTGTACTACCCCAGCGCACCAGTCGAGCAACCAGTTTTGGCATCAGCGTGGTGATTATCTTTGGCTACTACCTGCTCTCCTTTGTGACCAATGCCATGGGGGAGGTAGGGATGCTGTCTCCCTTTATGGCCGCCTGGTTACCCACCCTGTTGGGTCTCTCCATTGGGCTCTACCTTCTGTTTCGTGCCTCTCGCTAGGCAGATTACAACCCTAGTCTTTAGGAGATCTGTCTGCCAGCCAGATAGTCCAAAAATAAAAAAATTCCCTAACCCAAGGGCCAGGGAATTAATCAGGGTGCATCTACCATTCCTTATTTCGAGCTTTCTCAGACTAATCCGGACGTTTTTAAGGATTTTCAGGATCATTATTGTTATGGCTATGTCACCAAAACCTATTCCCCCCCAGCCGGGTCAAGAGTCGGTTTGGGACTATCCCCGTCCGGCAGTTCTAGAGGACACCGCCAGGCACCTGAAGGTGATTTGTAGCGGTGTTGTGCTGGCGGAGACTAATCGGGGTAAACGGGTCCTGGAAACCAGCCACCCGCCAACCTACTACTTTCCGCCGGAGCATGTTCAAGGGCAGTACCTGGTACCGACCGGTAGAGGGGGGATGTGTGAGTGGAAGGGGGGCTATGCCTATTACCACATCCACCTTGGCAATGGCGTCATTTCCCTGGGCGCCTGGCAGTATGTGGCCCCAACACCCAATTTCCAGGGAATCCAGGACTACTATGGGTTTTTCGCCCGATCCATGGATGCCTGCTACGTCGATAATGAACTGGTGGTACCCCAGCCTGGGGATTTTTATGGCGGCTGGATTACCACTGATATCGTGGGTGCCTTTAAGGGAGAGCCGGGCACCTGGGGATGGTAGGTTTGGCCCGATGCTTACTTCATCCCAGACCTATGGTCGCCGCTTAGTTAGGGAACAATCATGGCAACCCACCGTCACCTGCTAGGGTCAAAGTGGACTGCTCGTCAGCCTACGGCAGGGTGGCGGCATTTTCAAGTGGCTAACCGCAAGCAGCAAGGGAAGTGGGTGTTTGCCGAACTGGTGGCAGCCTGTGACCCAACCGTACGGCTGTGGGTGAATGCCCGACAGCTGAAAAACCCAAAGCTGTGGCAGGCAGGCTGGCAATCCCTGGCTCAGTTACCTCCCGACGATAGCCCGGAAGACGGTTAAAATTACGCTAAGATCAAGACAGGTAAAGCTGGGCCAGGAGTGGAGTTATGTGGCACATCATTTATGTGGTTGCGTTTGCCGTTCTGGCGGTTTTGGCGATCGCCAATCTGGTTAGAAACCTGATGCTCTTGGGGGGCAACGCCTCTATCACGCGCCTGGGCCGCAACCAGAGCACCCCTGCTCCTACCCCCCACCCAGAACTATTAGACGAGGCTGGTCGGGTGATTCGAGAACCCCTACTGGTGATGAGGTCAATTTCCGTAAAGGACGCTCGGGAACAGCTTGACGCTCTTTATAATCGGTCTGGCGCTGCTGGGGACGAGGGAAATGAGGGCAACGTCGGTTAGCCGCCTATAGCTATTACAGATATAGGCTTAGCCTAAGTCAATCAATACCAGTTCACAGAACCCTTAGAATACTAGCAATCCGCTCAATCTCCTCAAACTCCCGCATCTCATCCAGGGCGGTCTGGAAGTTGGCTTCCCTCACTTCGTGGCTGACTACCACAATTTCAGCGCAGTCCCCCTGCAGCCCCGTTTGGACAATAGACTCGAGACTGACTGCATGATTACCAAAGCACAGACCCAGTTTACCAATTACCCCCGGTCGGTCCTTCGCTAAAAGCCGCACGTAGAAACGGCTGACGATATCGGCCATAGGGCTAATTTTACAGTAGTGCTGATGGCTACAGGCCAACAGGGGGTTGCTGGCGGTAGAGGGGCCGGCCATGATAGCGGCGGCCAGGGTAATCAGGTCAGAGACCACTGCACTGGCGGTGGGGCCCTCTCCAGCGCCAGGCCCAAAAAACATCACCTGGCCGATGGGCTCCCCCTCGATCAGAATGGCATTGTAGACATCATTAACCGCCGCCAGGGGGTGGCTCTCTGGTACCAGCGTAGGATGGACCCGCAATTGCAACTCCTCCAGGGCCTGCTGGGAGTAAGGACAAATCTGACGGCGGGCGATCGCCAATAGTTTAATAACAAACCCTAACCGTTGGGCGTAGGCCATATCGGCGGCGGTGACCTGGCGAATCCCCTCCGTGTAGACATCGGTTAGCTTAATTCGCCCAGCAAAGGCCAGAGAAGCCAAAATGGCAATTTTGTCCGCCGCATCCAGACCATCGACATCGGCCCCGGGATCGGCCTCGGCATAGCCCAGATGCTGGGCATCGGCCAAAATAGCCTCAAAGTCACCCCCCTCCCGTTGCATGCGGGTCAGGATGTAGTTAGTGGTGCCATTGATAATGCCCGTCACCCCATCAATCCGGTTGACCCCCAGGGCCTGCTTGAGGGGTTGGATGACGGGAATTCCCCCCCCGACGGCGGCCTCTAGCAGGACGTAAACCCCGGCCTGGTTGGCTGCGGTAAAAATCTCATCGCCGTAGCGGGCAATCACCGCCTTGTTGGCGGTGACTACGTGCTTGCCATGGGCGATCGCCTTCAAGATCAGGGATCGGGCTGGCTCCACTCCCCCTAAAACCTCGACCACCACCGCAATGTCGGGGTCAGTCACAATACTGTCTAAGTCGGTAGTCAAACAATGGCGGGGTAAGTCAACCGACCGAGGTTTATCCAGACTACGCAACCCCACCCTAGCCAGGGTTAGTTGACTGACTAGGGGATGGCGACTAGCCGGATCAAGCAGGATCTTGGCAGTTCCTGTGCCGACGGTCCCTAAGCCAAGCATCCCAACATTAATACTCAAGACCATCCCTTCCTAGCCATGTTCAACCCTTCCTAGTTTAAAGGGTATGGGAACTCTCATGCCCTTTAAACTCTGAGGTTTAGTAGGTTTCTACATGCCAGCGATGATCCTTTTTCATCTGTTTGCGAAACTCTACCCAATCTACTCCCTTCTCAGCGGCGGCGGCGGATAGGGCTTCGTCAATGCCATCCTCCATGCCCTTCAGACCACACATGTAGGTATGGGTGTTGGGCTTTTGCATCAGGTCCCAAAGCTCAGCGGCATGCTCCGCTACCCGGTGCTGGATATACATGCGTCCACCTTCGGCATTCTGCTGCTCCCGGCTAACCGCATAGGTCAACCGGAAGTTGTTGGGGTATTGGCTCTGAATTTCCTCCAGTTCTTGTTTGTAGAGGATATTGGGGGTGTAGGGCACACCAAAGATAAGCCAGGCCAGGCCTTTAAACTGATAGTCTGAGTTGGCCCTGCGCTCAGCCTCTTTAAACATACGCCACAGGTAGGCTCGGAAAGGGGCAATACCGGTACCGGTGGCCAGCATGATAATCGTGGCTTCAGGATCATCGGGTAAGAGCATTTCTTTACCGACGGGACCAGTAATCTTTACTTCCGTATCCGGCTCAATGTGGCAAAGATAGGTGGAGCAAACGCCGTAAACAGTTTCCTTAGTTTCTGGATTTTGATACTCCAGCTGACGGACGCAAAGGGAAACGGTCTGGTCGTCCATGCGATCGCCATGGCGGGTGGAGGCAATGGAATAAAGGCGCAGCTTGTGGGGCTTACCGGCGGCATCGGTCCCGGCTGGAATAATACCAATGCTTTGACCTTCGACGTAGTGGAGGTTTCCCCCTGAGAGATCAAACATAATGTGCTGAACAATGCCCGAGCCACCCTCGTCCACCAAGGGTTCATTGCTAATCACCTTGCCAAGGAAGGGGGCATTGGGCTTATAGAGATTAACTGGGATGCTAGCGGACTTGGCCTGAGCGGTTTTTTCAGTCATAGGTTTTACTAGGGGTTGGGAAGACGATGCTGCAACCACAGTGGGTGTACCATTGTCCATCGCTCCATCCAGGGGGCGAACGCTGACGACTTTGCCCCCTAAGCGAGCAATTCGCAGCATCTCTTGGTTCATGCGGCTGTAGGGAACGGTAATAAATACAGAACCACTTTTACGGATGGAACTCGCCATAGTGTCAGTTTCTGCGGTCTGGCGCAGACCCTGAACTTCGTATACAAAAAGACGGCTGCCGGCCAGGCTACTGGCGTTACCGCCGCTCACACTTGGATTGTACATAGTTACCTTGCAACTCTCTAGACCCAACTAGTAGTAACAGAACCGTGGTGCCACGGCCAGCTACTCGAACAACTAAAATGACCAAAGGGTAACCTCGGTCTACAAATGACACTCTTTTTAGAGTATCACTGCGGGAGAGCCTAAAGGATAGCGATAGTTACCCATAAACAAACCCAAGGCAACATGCTGACATCAACAGGTACGGGCCACGGACCTCCACAGGGTGGGCATCAATGCTTTTTTACTGTAATCAAACTCACGATTGTGGACTGTGTTCTGTGCAGCATAACGGGATAATTTCATTGCCTCCATAGCTCTGCACAACTAGGCTAACCTGGAAAAATCAGTTGTAGGGGATACTTTCTTCTGATAAGATCTAGAGATAGCAGTAGAAATACTTAGTCTTGAAAGGGTTTGATCGATTCATTAGACTTGGTTATCCTAATGAATAATGGTCATTACGGCGGTCTGACTATAGCGTTTGGTCTACCAACCCTAGGAGATCTGTCAACCTCCGAAAAGGTTAGGGTACCTACTGCTAACTACCGTTAGCGGTTCTTGCTCTGGGGTAACGTTGGGTTTCAGCGTATTGAGAGCTGTCTCTGATGTGGTGTTCTGGTCAAGATTACTCACAGAGACGCAACATCAGGCGCAGTATTCCATGCCATAGCGTTATGGAATTCCGTAGGTTATGGCAGGTACATCTACGACTATCCAGTCGTGCCTTCCTTAATTTCGTGAACTGAAGTGGACTTAATTAGGAGTTGTATAGAGGGAAGCTATGATCAATAAACCAGGCAGAGTGGTTTTAATCGGCGTTGCCGGTGATTCTGGGTGCGGTAAGTCCACTTTCTTAAGACGTCTAAGCGATCTGTTTGGGGCAGAGCTAATGACGGTTATCTGTTTAGATGACTATCATAGCCTTGATCGCAAGCAACGTAAGGAAGCCGGTGTCACCGCCCTGAATCCTAAGGCGAATAATTTTGATCTAATGTACGAGCAGATCAAGGCCCTTAAGGATGGCAACAGCATCAATAAGCCTATTTATAACCACGAGACTGGTGAAATTGATCCTCCTGAACGGGTGGATCCAAACCGTATTATTGTGATTGAGGGTCTCCATCCCCTCTACGACGAGCGGGTCCGGGAACTACTCGACTTCAGTGTCTACCTAGACATCAGCGATGAGGTTAAGATCGCTTGGAAAATTCAACGAGACATGGCAGAGCGTGGCCACCGCTATGAAGATGTGCTCGCCTCTATTAATGCCCGTCGGCCTGACTTTGAAGCTTACATTGATATTCAAAAACAGTACGCCGATGTGGTTATTCAGATTTTACCCACCAAGTTGGTTCCTGACGATGAGGAATGTAAAGTATTACGGGTGCGCTTGATGCAGCGGGAAGGTATACCCGGATTTGACCCGGTTTATCTGTTTGATGAGGGTTCCACCATCGACTGGATCCCCTGTGGTCGTAAGCTGACCTGTTCCTACCCGGGTATTCGCCTACACTACGGTCCTGATTCCTATTACGGCAATGAGGTATCGGTGTTAGAAGTAGATGGTCAATTTGACCGACTGGAGGAAATGATTTATATCGAAAGTCATCTCAGCAATACCTCTACCAAGTATTACGGTGAAATGACTGAGCTACTCCTTAAGCACCGCGAGTATCCTGGCTCTACTAATGGTAGCGGTCTTTTCCAGGTGCTTGTTGGTCTGAAGATGCGTGCTACCTACGAGCGCTTGATTGCAGCGGCTGCACCGGTAGCCGTAGCTCGAGCCTAGGACGGCAAGACTAGTTCTCTCTAAAATTAACTCGGTCGGTGGAGAGGGGGACCTGGGCTGGTTCCCTACCCGCTCTCTCCACCGACTACTACATTCTTGATTCGCAAGCTAGGACCTCCACAGCCAACCGGCAGACCGTTTTGTCCCCCCTTGCCACAGCCTCCAGACTCGTCCCAGTAAAAGTCATTACCGATCGCCACAATATCCCCCAGGGTACGAAATACATTGCCCGATAGGGTGACGTCCCTAACCGGCTCCGCCAGCTGGCCATGGCGGATCATCCAGGCCTCACCGGCGGTAAAGGTAAACATTTCGCCATTAGTCATCCCCTCTAGCCAGTTGCGGGCATAGACCCCTTCTTTGATATCGGCAAATAAATCGGGCACTGGGGTAGTGCCCCGTCCGATCCAGGTATTGGTCATCCGCACCAGGGGAGAGTATTGATAATTGAGACAACGGGCGTTACCAGTGGGTACCTCCCCCAGCTTGCCAGCGGTTTCCCGAGAATGGAGTCGCCCCACCAAGACACCATCGTGAATCAATTGGGTGGTATTAGCCGGGGTACCTTCGTCGTCATAGAAATAGCTACCCCGATGGCCTTCAGGGGCGGCGCCATCAAAAATTTGTAGAACTTCGGGGCCAAACCGGCGACCCATGCTCATGGCCTCCAGTAAATCTGGGTTTTCATAGGCCATATCGGCCTCGGAGAGGTGGCCAAAGGCCTCGTGGACAAACAGCCCCGTCAGGATAGGGTCGATCACCACATCGTAGACCGATCCATGGACGGAGGGTAGGTCTAGGGCGCCCAGAGCACGGCGGGCCGATCCTAAAACCTGCGCATCCAGATTTTCTAAATCTTCGTAGCCCCGTCGGGACCCCGTGGTCTCTCGCCCTGTTTGGACCCGGTTGCCATCCCTGGCGGTGGCCGCAAATCGCATCTCCATATCGGACCAGGATTGATCTACCAGGGTTCCTTCGGAGGTGGCTAACAGAACTCGCTGAGCCACGTCACTGTAGCGCACGGAGGTGGTGGTGATGCGATCGTCCAGGCTTTGTAACAGATCGGCGTAGTGACCACAGAGTTCCTTTTTACGCGCCAGTGGAATATGGCGCGGATCGGTGCCCTGCAGAGGTAGTTGACAGGTGACCTGCACCACCTCAACCGGGGCCAGCAGGGTTTCGTCCTGGCCCACTAGCCGAGCGGCAGCGATCGCCTCCTCCACCCGATCCGCCAGGCCCTGCAAATCATTAAAACTAGCAAACCCCCAGCCACCGCGGTAACAAGCCCGCACATGCCCGCCAATGGCCATAGCTTCGCTGAGGGTTTCCACCGATCCGCCCCGGAGGAAGATTTCTGTTCCCTCGGACTGTTCTAGACGAATAGCCAGATAGTCCACCTGACTGCGACTGCGCTGACAAAAATCCGTCAATTCTGCTTTAGCCCGTTCGATGGAAAAGGCCATGACTCCCCCCTGACTGAACGGCGACTGTCTCAACTTTAACACTGGGAAGCGGGGGTAATCACCTTCTGATTATGGAGGAAAACTTCCCAGACATAGCTGGCTTGGCCTTGGGTCAGCCGCTTGGGGGACTGGTCAGGTAGCTGTGACCCCCTCAGAAAACCGCCTCGAAAATTTTCCTGGTAGGGCCGTAGAGGTGGGTTCCTTAGTCTAGAATCAACAGGTATGAACACTGAACTCGATTACACCCTACCGCCGGCGGTTCGCCGCATTGCCAACGCCTTTCGCCTAACCGGATGGGCTAGCTTCTGGACCCAAGCGGTATTGGCCCTAATTTCCAGTTTGGTTTTGCTATTTGCCCTGGTGAACGTGGGATCTCGGGCTGGTCGCAATGCCAACCCCGGCGCCGGAGTTGGGCTATTCTTGGCGACTCTAGGGTTGCTAGCGGTTTACCTGAGTGCCTATTGGGCCTTTCGCTACACCTTGATTAGTCGTAAACTGCGCAGTCGCAATGTGGCTAAACGGCCCAGCCCTAAGGATGCCATTCAGGCTCTACGCACTGGCATTGGTATCAGTATGACGGGGATGTTGATCACCCTCTTTGGCAGTCAAGCCTTAATTGGTTCCCTCCTGGCTAAGGCTTTGTCCCAACCCCAGGGAGGCACACTTTTCGTGCCCGGTAGTGTGAATCAATACCTGGAAGCCTTTGATATTTTCATCGTGCAGGGCAATACCAATATTCTTCTAGCCCATTTTGTTTCCCTGGCAGCTACCCTCTGGCTTCTACGGGTAGTTAATCGGGCCTAGGTAGACAACGGTAATGGCCAAGTTTCTCCACCTTGCTGACATTCATCTGGGCTTCGATCGCTACGATAACCCAGAGCGTACTAAGGACTTTTTCCGGGCCCTGTATAGTGCCCTTGACCTCTATGCCCTACAGCCCGCCGTTGACTTTGTCCTGATTGCTGGCGATCTATTTGAGCACCGTAACATTCAGCCCGCCACCCTCAACCAGGCCCAGATTTGTCTCCAAACCCTGCAGCAGGCCAATATCCCAGTGCTGGCTATTGAGGGCAACCACGATAACCGGCCCTATGGTACCCCCACCAGTTGGCTGAAATATCTCTCGGAGTGGGGCTTGCTAATGCTATTGGAACCCAACCAGGGGACCGCGGAGAAGGACTTTCTCAGCCCCTGGGATAGCCAACGGCGCCGGGGCGGTTACATCGATCTAGAGTGTGGCGTCCGGGTGATTGGTTCCAACTGGTATGGAGCCACCGCCCCCCGGGCGATTGAACGGCTGGCGATGGCGATTGCCGATCTGCCGTCCGGCCCTAACCATAGCATCCTGATGTTTCACCACGGGTTGGAGGGGCAGATCGCCCGCTATGCTGGTGCCCTCCGCTACAGCGATTTACTACCCCTGCGCCAGGCTGGCATCGACTACCTGGCCCTGGGCCATATCCACAAAAACTATACCGCCGAGGGCTGGGTCTTTAACCCCGGATCCCTAGAGGCTAACAACATTGAGGAAAGTCAGTACCAACGGGGGGCTTATCTGGTGGAGATCAACCCCACCGGCATTCACGCTGAGCTGCAGAGCGGTCATTGGCAACGGCCCATGCTGCGGCTAGAGCTGGTGGCTAAGGGGCAGGAAAGCCCAGATCAGCTAACCCAGATGGCTCTTGATCGGGTTGTCCAGGCACAGTCCACCCTAGGGGCCACCGATATTACCCCGATCATCGAGCTCAAAATCACGGGCCAGGTAGGCTTCGATCGACTGGAACTCGACACCCGCCAATTGCAGGCTCAACTGCGGTCAGTCAGCGGAGCCCTGCTGGTGTTGCTCAAGTACGAGGTGGAGGATGGGGCCTACCAAACCCCCCTGGAGGACGGTCAAAGTCGCCTGGAGATTGAACAGTCGATTTTCATCGATATGCTAGCCGCCCATCGGGACTATAAACACCGGGCCCCAGCTCTGGCTCAAGGTCTCAGCGATCTAAAGGAATGGCAATTGGGCGGGGCAGACGAAGTGCAGCTCTACAGCCTGGTGGAAACGCTTCTAGATCTCCAACCGGATCAGGCCTAGCAGGGTTCCAGGCCCCCTGGGATGGGGGGACAGGAGTGGGTAGGATGGTAGTCTATAATCCCCGCCGTCAGGTCCAACCCCCCA
>JAYKIM010000239.1:0-3424 GCA_035286245.1 Cyanobacteriota bacterium
CCGTGCGATCCAGGGTGGGGGGGCCACCGCCGGGGCAGGTGGTGGCGATGCCGGCGCCATAGAAACTGGCGGTGGCCTTCACCGGGGGCAGGGTGGCGGCCAGGTAGACGACATGGCCACCAAAGCAAAAACCCAGGCAGCCCACCCCGCCGAACCGGGCCCCAGCCACGCTGTAAAGGTAGGCGATCGCCGCCTGAATATCCTGCAACAACTCCTCCGCCCGGGTGCCCATCTTGTACTGACGGCCCAGGGCCAGGTCCGCCTCACCGTAGCCCACGGCGAAGTTAACCACCTGGCGGTGGTAAATATGGGGAGCGATGGCAACGTAGCCCGCCCTGGCCAGTCGCTGGCAAACCGACTGGATGTGGGCATTCACCCCAAACACCTCCTGGATCACCACCACCCCAGGCCAGGGCCCCGGCCCCGGCGGTTGGGCCAGGTAGGCCGGAATCAATTGATCGCCGCTGACCAGGGTGACGGTGGCGGTGGGCACTGAATCGACGCTCACGGCGCCCTCCTCCCGAATGTCTCCCCCTACCTTACCCCGCCCCTGGGGGGAATTGTCAAAAATTATTGCATTGCCCCCGATCCCCTGTGAGGAGGGGCGGAATTGCCTACAATTCCTGCTAAGGGCCATGATCTGGAGTTAAGCCGGAGGGAATAGTGCAGTTTCACATTCAACCAGATAGCGAAATTCCCGCTTCCACCCAGCTTTATAGTCAAATTTGGTTTGCCATTGCCTCCCGCCAGTACCCGCCGGGCTATCGTTTGCCCAGCACCCGGCAGCTAGCCACCTACACCGGCCTGCACCGCAACACCATTAGTAAGGTCTACCGCCAGCTAGAGGAGGCGGGGGTGGTGGAAGCCATTGCCGGGTCAGGTATCTACGTACGGGAGCAGGGGGCGGGGGAGAGTGCCCGGCCCCAATCAGCCCTGTGGGAGGAGTTCCCCCAGGCCCGCGAGGTGGTGGAAAATGGGTTGGATGAACTGCTGCGCCAGGGGTGCTCCCTCCACCAGGCCCGGGAACTATTCCTGGCGGAGATCGACTGGCGCCTGCGCTGTAGCGCCCGGGTGCTAGTGACGGTGCCCCGTCAGGACATTGGCGCCGGCCAGCTAATTGCCCAAGAACTGGAGGCGGCCCTGGCCATTCCCCTACAGCTGGTGCCCCTGGAGGAGTTGGCGGAGGTACTCTCCCAAACCCGATCGGGGACGGTGGTCACCAGTCGTTATTTTATTGCCGAGGCGGAGGCGATCGCCGCCCCCAAGTCAGTGCGGGTGATCGCCGTGGATATCTACGACTATAAAAAGGAATTGGCCCTGCTCAAGGACCTGCCCAAGGGGGCCTGCCTGGGCCTGGTCAGCCTCAGCACCGGCATTCTGCGGGCGGCGGAGGTGATTACCTACAGCCTGCGGGGGGATGATATCCTGGCCCTCACCGCCCAAACCGAAGACACCCAGAAGCTAAATTCCCTGGTGCGTAGCGCCCAAACCATTCTCCTGGATGCCCCCAGCGTACCCGCCGTTAAACAGGCGATCTCCACCGCCCGGGAGGACCTGATTCGCCCACCCCAGTTGGTGGTGTGCAACAGCTATATTGGTGAAAAATCAATCCAGACCCTGCGGCGGGAACTGGGTCTGGAGTAGGGTGCTCTGGTTGTCCTCGCAGGACAGTATTTCCCCTGCTGATCCCTAAAGGTTCCATATTTTTGAAATAGGGGTACCAGGGCTCGGATATGGCGTTCCTCTGATTCGACAATGTTGACAAAGGGATGAATCGACCGCCACCAGGGTCGCCGTCAGGCCAATCAGCCAGGCAATGGCCGACCCGGGATGCTGGCGCAGGGTCATCACCTGGTAGTAGAAAGTGGCCACCCAGTAGGCCAGGCCCGTGGTCCACAGACCGACGAACAGGGTCCACCCCAGGTTGGTCTCCCGGTAGACCGCCGCGGTGGCAGACACACAGGGAAAGTAAAGCAATACGAAGAGCAGGAAGGCGATCACCGCCGTGGTGCTGCCAAATCGAGTCGGCATCTGGCTAAAGGTGGTATGGTTTACCGCCTGGGCCTCGGCGGCGACCTGTAGGTCCTGGGTGGTGGCCAGAATCCCCAGGCCAATCGGGTCTAACAGCTGGTTGGTTAAATCCGCCAGGTTGGAGGGAATGCTCGCCCCGGCGGCGGCGATGCCGCCCCAAAGGTCAAAGGGCTCACCTGCCTGGCCAGAGTCGACGGCCTGCTCAGCCAATTGGGTATAGAGGGAATCCATGGTGCCCACCATCACCTCCTTGGCAAACACCCCCGTCATTAACCCCACCGTGGCGGGCCAATTCTCCGGTTGTATACCCATGGGGGCAAACACCGGCGTCATGGTGCGGCTGAAGGCACTGAGAATGGAGTCCTGACTATCCTGCTTGCCAAAGGACCCATCAACCCCAACGGAGTTAATTAAGCCTAGGATCACCACCATGACAATAATCATACGGCCAGCTCGGGTGATGAAGGCCCGCAGGCGCTCCCATGCCCGGAGCAATACCCCCTTGAGGGTGGGCATATGATAAGGGGGCAGTTCCATCACAAAGGGGACAGCCTCACCGCGAAACAGGGTTTTCTCCAAGACCAACCCGGTGAAGATGGCCGCCAAAATGCCAATCAGATAGAGCAGAAAGACAATGTTCTGACCATTCCTTGGGAAAAAAGCGGCCACAAACAACGCATAGACCGGCAAACGGGCACCGCAGGACATAAATGGGTTCATCAGGATAGTCATCAACCGGTCACGGCGATTTTCCAGAGTTCGGGTGGCCATGATACCGGGGATGTTGCAACCAAACCCCACCATCATCGGCACAAAGGATTTCCCGGGTAGCCCAATCAACCGCATCAGGCGATCCATCACGAAAGCGGCCCGAGCCAGATAGCCAGAGTCCTCCAAAATGGCAAGAAAGATAAACATGGGTGGTCAGATACAAATTGCGCTCCAAATTCGAGGCATCGACAATGTTGATGATCACATCCGCCTCACCGGAGAGCAGGTAGTCCCGTGCCACCAGTTCATCCAAACCAGTGCTGCTCTCCTCTGCATCGACGGAGTAGACCCCAGGCAAATCCACCACGGTAACGGTTTGACCATGGGCTTGATAGCGACCTTCCTTCCGCTCCACCGTCACCCCGGGCCAGTTGCCCACCCGCTGATTGGCACCCGTGAGGGCGTTAAACAGGGTCGTTTTGCCACTGTTAGGATTGCCCACCAACCCAATCTTGGTTTGTTCCATGGCTAGGCTCCAATCACGGGGATGGTGATCGGGTGCATCCCAGTTTTGCAGCCCTCACCCTAAATCCCTCTCCCAGAGCGGGAGAGGGACTTTGAATCCGGTTCCCCTTCTCCCTTTTTGGGAGAAGGGGTTAGGGGATGAGGGCAAACTTGCAAA
>JAYKIM010000240.1:0-21247 GCA_035286245.1 Cyanobacteriota bacterium
GAGGGATTTAGGGTGAGGGCTGCAAAACTGGGATGCACCCCCCAATAGTTCCGTCAGGAGAGGCACCATAACGACTCGGTATAGTAATAGTAGCGACTACTTCAGCATACTCATTCCCGTAGAGCCATAACACCAGAATAGTATTTAAGGTGTATCCATGGTTGGAGAGTAGATGGCTTTCGCCCCCCTCAGTCCTCAGAAAATATCTGGATGCCCAGGGGGCGCGGGGTTTGTGTTTTGTTCAATCAGCAGCCACTGGCCCTGAGGGTCACCTCGTTGTAGGTAGATCTCAAAGGGGTGGGATTTATGTTGACGTTGCCAGCCCCTACCTGATAGTCGATAGGTACCCTTTACCCGTACCACTGGCTGCTGATCAACCCTAGCCCAGTGCTCCTCAGTGATCCTTACCTGGCTGACCTTGACTGCGGTCTCCGGCTGACCCGATAACCCTAGTTGATCCGATAGGAGCGCCTGGGTTTGGTTGAGTTTGCTGGTGATCGCTGATGCTACCGCCGATCGAGGGGTATGGGGATAGATCAGACCACAGCCTCCCAGGTAAATACAAAGCACACCCACTAACAGTAGCCCTAGGGGGTTAACGGATCGCGATTGCGCCATCTCCTATCCTCAGCCCGATCAACTTCCCCTCTAGATTAGGACTTTAGGGTACGGGGGTCGAGGGCATCCCGCAGTCCATCCCCCAGTAGGTTAAAGGCTAGGGAGGTGATCACGATTAAAATGGCTGGAGGCCAGACCAACCAGGGTTGGAGCACCAAAATAGACGCATTGGTGGCCAGGGTTAGCATGTTACCCCAGGACGCATCGGGCTGTTGAATCCCCAAGCCGATAAAGCTTAGTACGGCTTCCGCCAGAATAAACCCAGGAATGGCCAGGGTCGCGGCAATAATGCCATAGGTAGCCGTCTGGGGCAACACATGGCGGACAATAGTATAGAAGGCCCCTGCCCCCATCACCTGACTGGCTTGAACAAAGTTTTCCTCCTTAATAGCTAGCACCTGACCCCGAATCACCCGAGCCAGCCCAGCCCAGCCCACCAGGGAAGTAATCAGGACGATCAACAAAAACCGTTGTACGCTAGTTAACCCCGGCGGTAAAACCGCCGCCAGGGCCACCAGCAGATAAATCCCGGGAATCGTCATCAACACCTCTACAAAACGCATTAGTAGAGCATCAACGGCACCGCCAAAATACCCGGCAATGCCGCCAATCACCATCCCCAGGGGAAAGGAAATGGCAATGCCAATCAGGCCAACACTGAGACTCACCCGACTGCCGTGGAGCAAGCGGCTAAACTGATCCCGACTTTGTTCATCGGTACCCAGCAGGTTTATTTTGGCGGGCCCAGTGGTGTCAAACAAATGTAGATGCCCCTGGGAATCTCGATGGAGTACCCGCAGGGCTGAGGGTTGGCTGTAATCTACCTGGATCTCACGTTCACCGGTTTCCAGATTGACTGAACCTTGGGTGGTGGGATAAACGTGGGGAAAAAAATCACCGCTATTGGCATCCCGCCAGTAGATCTGGGTGGGCGGCAGTAGGGACCCATTAATTTGAGTCTCGTAGGGGCTGTAGGGGGCGAAAAAATTGGCGCCTAGGGCTACACCATAAAGACCAATCAGTAGAAGTGCTCCCAAGCGAGCTAAGGGATTAAGCCGCAACTTACGCCACCAATGCATGGCCGATCTCAACTATAGAGTAGGTTTTTTTCATTCTCTACCATAAACACATTAGAGTGCAGGTTGGCAATCACCTGCTTACCTTGCTGGGTAAAGGAAAGATAGCGCAATCCATCCTGGATATAGGGGTACACCCGCTGCCAGTAAAACTGGGGGTAGTTGGCCCGTAAATCGGCAGGGGTCTTGTACCCCAGGTGATGGTTCAGGCCAGTTTCCTCAAATTCATAGAAAATCGCTGCGGTTTTTTTCAGATAGCGGGGATCGCTGAGCTGGCCAATCAGGTCAGCCGCCCTGACCAGACCCGGAAAATTTTGAGTGTCCTGGTGGTCTTCTTGAGAGGGCACGGGGAAACGGGTGAGCTCAATGTTTTGTTTGATGCGCTCCGCATTAATCAGTTGGTTGCCGCCAAAACGCTCCTCGATAAACTGCTTGCCGCGATCGACATGGTAGGGCATTAGGGCGGCATCAGAGTTACCCGGTAACAGCATCACCATCTCCTCTCCCCGTCCCGTGCTGTAGAGGTGGTTACTTTCCTGGTCATAACGACAGACTCCCTTCACGTAGCCAATGTCATGGCACACCAGGGAAATAATCACATGCAACCAATCTTCACCGGTGATACCGCCTTCCCGCATGTGCTTGCCCCGCAAAATTTCTTGCCCCACCAGGGTGACCAGGATGGTGTGCTCAACGTTGTGATATAACGCGTCACTATTAGCAATATTTTCCAGAGCCATGCTGCCGATCCAGCCAATGATGTCTTCGTACTGAGGATTTTGCCCCCCGTAGGTGCGTCGATAGCCCGATTGCAGATGGTTAACAAACTCATCAACCAAAACCTCTGTCGCATTAAACATCACCACCTCCCACGGGCCAAAAGTCAACCTGTACCAGAGTGATGGGTTGAGGGCTAAGCATAGGCTGAAAATAAAACTTTTAGATTAGAGATATAAAACAGATTCAAATAACCAGGCCAAGCTAGAGCTAACTTCTTCGACCAAGCATTTGACTTTATTACACCAGACCTCACTAGTTAGGGGTGTGACCCAGGTCAGTACAGCCAGTAAAAGATGACACCAGTATGCATGGCCACTGGAAGTTCCTCCTTTACGTCATAATAAGAAAAGTAATAATTCTCCATGTTTCTTCCCCCTAAGGATGCTGCTGTGCACGACCTTCACCCGCCCCAATCTCTGGAGATAGATGATGTTGCAGTTCAGTCTAATGCTACGGTCATGACCTATCGCCAGGGGCGCCGACCCCTAATTTGGCCAACCCTGCTGTTGGGCGTGTTGGCCGGAGTGGGTTTAACCTTGGGGGTTACCCAGTTCCTAATTCGTAAACCAGCCCCACCGGAGACTGTTCAGACTACGGTGGCGCCTACAGCTAGCCAAACCGTGACGATCGCCAAGGTTACCTCTAGTTCTGTGACGGAGACCCTGGCGGTCAATGGTACGGTAAAAGCTACGGATTTGTTGTCGATCGCTCCTCAGGTTAGTGGTCTACAAATTCGTCAGGTGCTGGTGCGGGAGGGGGATAGGGTGACGGCAGGGCAAGTGTTGGCCCAACTAGATGACACCACACTACGGGCCGATCTACGCCAGGCGGAGGCTCAACTAGCGGTAGCCCAGGCCCAGGTAACGCAACGGCAAGCCGCTTTGGCCCAAGGTCAGGCTAACCTGATGGAGGTGCAACAAAACCTGAAACGCAGTGAGGCCCTGGCTAATCGGGGAGCGATCAGTGATCAGGAATTAACCCGTCAGCGCACTCAGGTACTGACGGCCCAGGAGGCGGTGGGGTTAGCTAAGGCAGAGGTGGAAAGCGCCCGCTCCGGAGTTAGGGCCCAGCAGGCTGCCCTGGAGCGATTGCAAACCCAACTCACCCAAACGGTGGTTCGGGCTCCGGCGGCGGGTATTGTGGCCGAACGACAGGCCACGGTAGGGGATATTTCCTCTCCCAGTGTGGCCGTGGTTACCCTGATTCAAAATAACCAGCTGAAATTGGTGGCTGAGGTCCCTCAAGCCCAGATGGATCGAGTCAACCCTGGAGCGGCAACGCTGGTCACCTCTAACACCGACAGTCGTCTGCAACTGCAAGGGGTGGTAGAATCCATCGACCCTGTGGTGAATGCCACCACTCGCACGGCCCTGGTTAACATTACTCTGCCTGCTAATGAGGTGTTGAAGGTCGGTATGTTTCTAAGGGCGGAGATCACCACGGCTGCACGCCAAGGCTTAACGATTCCGGCGGCGGCGGTGCAACCCCAGGCAGATGGCAGTAGTCAGGTGTTTCTCCTGGGCCCTGATCAGCAGGTCACTGCCCGCACCCTGGAACTGGGCAGTCGGTTGCCGGCTAGGGGGGATCAACCGCCCCTGGTGGAGGTGAGGCGCGGCCTGCAAGCTGGGGACCAGGTGGTGACCAGCGGGGTGGGGTTTCTCCAGGATGGGGATAGGGTGACCGTTAGCCCCTAGGGGCAGGCTAGAAACGCTAAGATACAGGTTGCCACCCTGGAGGTCTCTATGCTTACCCAAGCTTCTTCCCTGTCAACCGCCCCCGACTCTGTGATCTGGCGACAGGCTCGGGTTAGTCGCACCACCGGGGAAACCGATGTTCAGGTTAGTCTCAACCTGGATGGTACGGGGCAATGTATCGCTAATACGGGCATCCCCTTTCTCAATCACATGCTGCACCAAATCGCCTCCCATGGGTTGGTGGATCTAGAGGTGCAAGCCCAGGGAGATACCCATATTGATGATCACCACACCAATGAGGATGTGGGCATTACCCTGGGTATGGCCCTTCACCAGGCCCTGGGCGATCGCAAGGGAATTACCCGCTTTGGTCATTTTCTCGCCCCCCTAGATGAGGCCCTCGTCCAGGTGGTTCTAGATTTCTCCGGCCGGCCTCACCTCAGCTATGGCCTCCAGATTCCTGGCCAGCGGGTGGGGCAATACGATACCGAGTTGGTGCGGGAATTTTTTGTGGCGGTGGTTAACCATAGCCAGATGACCCTGCACCTACGCCAGTTGGACGGTATTAATTCCCATCATATTATCGAGGCTGGGTTTAAGGCCTTTGCCCGGGCCCTGCGCATGGCGGTGGAAATTGATCCCCGCCGAGCCCATTTGATTCCCAGTTCTAAGGGGGTGCTGTAGGGATTCGTAACCCGATAGATCGAAGGGACCGCCTGCCTAGGTCTTCATATCGAGATCCTTACCATCTTTGCCACTCAAAAATCGATGGGCCACGGTTTCCGGTTGAATCGCCGACAGAATCGTGTGGCCAGAGTCTGTAATAATCACCGCTCGGGTCCGGCGACCGTAGGTGGCGTCAACCAGCTGGCCCCGCTCCCGGGCATCGTTAATAATGCGTTTGATCGGGGCTGATTCGGGGCTAACAATGGCAATTACCCGTTGGGCAGCAACAATATTACCGAAGCCAATGTTGATCAGCTTGATATCCATAGTACTAGGATGTATCGCTTTGGCCAGAACCCTGAAGACACCATGAACTAGTGAAAGCCAAGACTGGCGAGAGGGTCTGAGTTACCGCCCCTGGCACCGGACCAAGGCTAGATTCAGACTGTGGACCGAATCTAGCCCTATGCTAAAGGCTAATCCTTAAACTGGGGTCAATGCCTGGGAAAACTTCAGCTTTCAAGCCACCCCCTGAGGCGAGGCCGGGCTGGCGATCGCCGGGGAGACCGGTTGAGCTGCAACTGGGTCAATCTTGGTAATTGGCGGAGGGGTCTTGCTCTCCGGGCTGATCATCCAGGATGCCGTTGTCTACGGCCCCTAAGTCATCACTGCCTCGCCCCGGGGGGGGATGGAGGATGGGTTCACGGGGGGGAATTTCGATCACAGCTCGTTTTGGTTTAGGGGCTGTCAGCGATCGCCACAGATCCCCAATCCATGCTCCCAAAACCTGCCCCCGTTGCCTCCAGTTGAGGGGTGACCGGCGTTGTGGGCTAAGCTGGATCGAGCTGGGCCTAGGCCGGGCTTCCATCTCCACTGACGCCCGGGACTCACGGAATCTGGCCACCGGACTTGAGTCAGTCTGTGCCATTGGCGGCAGCGCCGGATTAGCAGACCTGTACTCCGAGGCGACTGCCCCATTGGCCAGGTCGTCTAAAAATTCGTAGTCTACCTGCTTGAGGGAGGAGGCCCGCAACCCCACACCCTGGGTCTGATCGGCGATAGGGGCAGCGTTTCCAAAAGAGCGGGTTAGCCAGCGACCCAGGGCGGTCTGGTTGATCAAATCCTGTAGTAAGGCTAGGGTTTCGCGCCGCAGGTTGGGCCAGGAATCACTGGTGTAGGGAGTTTGTAAGGCCAGGGGTGTGCGTTTACGTCGTAGGGTCAAGGTTTGCCAACCCAACCATCCTAATAAACTGACACTGGCGCCATGGCCGAGCAGTGCCGTAGCATCCATCGATCCAGCCGTGAACCATAGCACCAGGGCGTAGAACAACCCCACCCCACTCCAGAAAAAGTCATGGCGCCGGTGCACCTCTGGGAAAAAGAAGGCGGCCAGGTAAAGGGTGAGGCTGCCTAGACCCACCCCCACCGCCAGGCTATGGACCAATAGGTTAGTCAACATACGTGATTACTCGTTGATGATTGAGTCGGGCCATGGCATGGGTCAGTCGCTCTTCTTTGTCTGGGGTGGCCCCATGGTCGCTACCACAGGCGACATTGGCCCTGGTGCCGCAGTAGGTGATCGCAGAGCACCAGGGCGGCCATGGCTTCCACCATGGGCACGGCGCGGGGTAAAACACAGGGATCATGGCGGCCCTTGGCGGCCAAAACCGTTGCCTCGCCGGTATTAGTCACGGTATTTTGGGCTTTACGAATGGTGGCGGTGGGTTTAAATGCCACCCGTATAATAATATTTTCTCCGTTACTAATGCCCCCCTGGGTGCCCCCCGAACGATTGGTGCGGGTTCGCAGGGTGCCGGTGGCGTCGGTGTAAAACTCATCGTTGTGCTGACTGCCGGTCAACAGGGTACCGGCAAACCCGGATCCAATCTCAAAGCCCTTGCTGGCGGGCAGGGACATCATTCCCTTAGCCAGGTCCGCCTCCAGTTTGTCAAATACCGGCGACCCCAGCCCCACCGGCACCTGGCGCGCCACACACTCCACTACGCCGCCGATGGAGTCCCCCTGATCCCGCACGGCTTCAATCCGATCGATCATGCGTTGGGCCGCCTCGGGGTCAGGGCAACGGACGATGGTACTCTCCACCTGATCGAGATCGACCTGGTTGGGGTCGATATTGGCCTCAATATCCTGGATTCGCTGCACGTAGCCAATGATGTCCACCCCAGCCACCTGCTGCAGAATTTTTTTGGCGATCGCCCCCGCCGCCACCCGACCAATGGTTTCCCGGGCGGAGGAGCGCCCGCCCCCCTGGTAGTTACGAATGCCGTACTTGGCGTCGTAGGTGGCGTCAGCGTGGGAGGGTCGGTAGGTGGAGGCCATTTGGCTGTAATCCTGGGGTCGGGTGTCCTGGTTACGCACTAGAAGGGCGATCGGGGTACCCAGGGTTTGGCCGTCAAACACACCGGATAGAATCTCACAGCGGTCCTGCTCTTGACGGGGGGTGGTGATTTTACTCTGACCAGGGCGGCGGCGATCAAGCTCGGCTTGAATTTCCTCAACCTTAAGAGCAAGCCGGGGTGGACAGCCATCCACCACGACGCCGACCCCACCCCCGTGGGACTCGCCAAAGGTGGTGACCCGAAATAGGTGTCCAAAGGTATTACCCATAAACCAGCGCCCTTAATAATACGGTCTATT
This sequence comes from Cyanobacteriota bacterium, assembly GCA_035286245.1. GTDB lineage: Bacteria > Cyanobacteriota > Cyanobacteriia > Phormidesmidales > Phormidesmidaceae > Nodosilinea. Next base: position 7,493 of record JAYKIM010000240.1, read on the forward strand.
GATCCTACCCTTTCTACCTCCTGGGAGGCAGGGGTTTAATCCCTAGCAGGGTCATTTAACTGGCCGCAGATTGTCTTTGGTGGTTTCTTAAGGGCTATTGTCGAAGGGGGCATTGCCCCGGCCTAAATAATAGCGTGGGTTAACGGACTGGCCCTGGCGGTAGATACCGTAGTGTAGATGGGGCCCCGACGACCGACCGGTATTACCCAGGTAACCCACCACGTTACCCCGCTCCACCCAATCTCCGGGTTGTACTGTGGTACGGGAGAGGTGGGCGTAAAGGGTGGTATAGCCGTAGCCGTGGTCAAGCTTGACATGGTTACCATAGCCGCTGTCATACTCCGCCTGGAGCACCGTACCATCAGCGGTGGCTAAAACTGGCTTGCCAACGGGGCCAGCAAAATCTATCCCGTCATGGATTTCATAGCCAAGCCCCCCAAAGGGACTGGGGCGTAAACCAAACTCCGATGACACCTCTAGGGGACCGGCTATGGGTTTACCCTGGGGAAAGGCGGATTTGCGCCTGGTCTCTGAAGTCAGGGTGGCCTCCAGGCCAGGCTTCACAGCGTTGGTCAGGACAGCTTCCAGGCCGTCTATTCTGGTTTTACTTAAATTGAGAATGGTCTGCACAGAGGCAACCTTGGCGAGACCACCTTGGGGGCTAAATCCTTCAGCAGAGTCCTGCCGTTCCCGGTCGACGGTTTCAGTAGACAGGCCAGCTCGATTTTTAAGTTGCTCAACGTCATCCGTAATCGCCTGCAGATCGGTGAACACCTGATTGGCCTGATGGGATAGGGTTTCATGCTCCTGAACAAGCCGCTGATTATGGCGAGTCAGATGGTTGATCCAAAGGGCTGGTAGCCCGATCCCTAAGGCTAACCCCAGGAGAACAGAGACAGGCCTGAAGGTAATAGTGATGGGATCACGGCCAGTGGCCGTAATCAGGACAACATGGGGCTGTAGAAAAGAACGGGACATGGTAGACCAATCGCCATCAACAGGAACTCAGATAAGGCTCGAGCAATCGCCCCTAGAACGCAATTAAAATGTCATGGACAAACTGTGAACCGACTGAACAGCAGCAGTCAAAACTTCCGAATTAAAAGGATGATCAGCGGGGCTGAAGCCTACCCAGCGGCTATCACGAAAGTCTCCTGATTTTGCATATCAAGAGGCTGGATCGAACCCTCGCTTTTCACTGGTAAATCTAATAGGTGTGGCTGCAAATTGTTTGAACAGTGCTCAGATAGATATAAATTATACGGGGATCATCGACTTTAGACAATTTCCCCTGGATGTCAGATGACTAAATCACGGATAAAGTCGGTGGCAATCGTCTGAAAATGGGTAGCAAACCATACGTTCCTGGAGCCGATTTTGAACCTCTCTAGGGCGGTACAGGAGTTATTGGGGGTCAGGACTGCCCAGGTGAGAAACAGCTATCTTTCCATGAAAGTCCCAACTGTTGAGCGTTGAAACCATCCCTGAGGGAGTTAATCAAGGCAATGATCCGGTTTCCGTATTAAGTTCTCTGGCTGAGGTGATTAGACCGGGGAAAGAATCCGAGAATTTACGCAGGTGTTTTTAGGTCGAAGGATTAGGCAGGCGATCGGTTGAGGCGTTGATCAACCCACCGGCGGGCTTTGTAGATCGCCTCCTGTCGATTTAAGACACCGGGCACGGCGATCGCCGTGCCCCAGTCATGGTCAGCCCAGACAGAAAATACGGTGAGACCATTGTCCTCGCTTTTCTCTATCGCTAATTCAAACCCTCGATAGGTAAACGCCATAATCACATGGGGGTAGTCAGGCTCGGGAAATACCATGGTAATAACCCTCATAAATAGGACAATGACTGCAATGGAGCTGGGGCCCTCCATCGGCATGGGGAACCTGTCCGCGGATTCATGCCATGGACAAGTTCAAAATTATCGCCTAGGCCGCCGCCAGGTTATGGGCCGCAAAGTCCCAGTTCACCAGGTGGTTCAAAAAGTTGTCAATGTAGTCTGGGCGGCGGTTTTGGTAGTCCAGGTAGTAGGCGTGCTCCCACACATCCATGGTCAATAGGGGCACCTGCCCGGCGGTGAGGGGGCAATCAGCGTTGGCGGTTTTAGTGACCTTGAGGTGGTCATCCACTAGCACCAGCCAGGCCCAGCCACTGCCAAATTGGCTAGCCCCTGCGGATTTAAAGGCGTTGACAAAGTCCCCAAAGCTACCGAAGTCAGCCTTGATCCGATCCAGCAGGGGGCCTGAGGGCTCCCCGCCCCCTTGAGGCGTCATCGAGTTCCAGTAAAAGCTATGGTTCCAGGCCTGGGCGGCGTAATTGAAAACGCCTTGCAAAGTGGTATCGCCAGCAATGGTTTTAATCACCACCTCGATGGAATGGTCATTGTGGAGGGTGCCCTGCACCGCCTCGTTGTACTTGTTCACGTAGGTGGCATGGTGCTTGTCGTGGTGAAATTCCAGGGTAGCCTGGGAAATGTAGGGTTCCAGGGCGTTATAGGCATAGGGGAGGGGGGGCAAACTCTAGGCCATGGGTGACTCTCTCGAATTCGACCCCTGGATCATAGGGGATTCCTCAGGTGGGGGCTATGCCTACCTGGGGGATGAAACTGGTAGGGTTATGGTCCTGGTGAGCGGCGGGGAAAAGCGGTACGTGCCTCGCCTGAGCGGTTATAGTGAAATGGACGGCTAACCGGTACCGGGGATTGCGATGTTTAATTTAGGTTGGACTGAGGTTGTTCTGGTAATTGGGGTGGCCTTGCTGATTTTCGGCCCCAAGAAAATTCCCCAACTGGGCAGTGCTCTGGGTAAAACCCTGCGGGGCTTTAAGGAAGAAATGAATTCGGGGGCCGAGTTAGATTCCGCCTCGGAGGACTACGATGATGCTGAGGATGCGGATGTCTATCGTTAGGGTCTAGGGGCGAGCTGTAGGCTCAACCCTGGATGAGGGGGTGGAGGCGAGCCAGGAGCCTACCTGGCATTTCAAAGTCCCCCAATTTATGCCCTTCGGGCCGCTAGGCGAGGTGGGGATTGAGGCTGAGGAAAACCCCAGGTTTCAAATTAGACGCGGTTTATAATTGATTTGCCATGGGGAAATTCTGGAAGTATACCCTGGCCAGCTTCACTGGCTCCCTGCTGTTTTTTCTGCTGCTAGGATTTTGGTTGACCTTGGGAGCCCTGGGCCTGGCGGGGCTGTTTACGGCGGGGCTGCTGAAGGGGGGCGGTGGGCCCAGCCTGGCTAAAAATACGGTGCTGGTCTACGACCTTTCCGCCATTATTGCCGATGCCCCCAGCCCTCTAGATTGGGGCGAGGCTCTCTTGGGGGGAGCGCCCCAGACCCAGCTTTCCCTCTACCAGGCGGTGACGGCCATCAGACAGGCTGCTGAGGACGATCGCATCGTCGCCCTTTACCTGAAGGGAAGTGACACTGGCCTGGGGGCGGGCCTGGCCAACCAGGTGGATCTGCACCAGGCGATCGCCGCCTTCAAGGCCACGGGTAAGCCCATCCTGGCCTACGACAGCCGCTGGAGCGAGCGGGAATACTACCTCGCCTCCCTGGCGGATAGCCTCTACCTCCATCCCCTCGGGGAGGTGGAAATGAACGGTCTCTACGCCGAAACCATGTACCAGGCCAGGGCCCTGGACAAGCTGGGGGTGGGGGTGCAGGTGACCCGGGTAGGTAAATACAAATCTGCCGTGGAGCCCTTCCTACGGGACAGCATGAGTCCGGAGGAACGGAACCAGAGTCAGCGGTTGCTGCAGGACGTCTGGCAGGAGCTGATCAGGGCGGCGGCGGCGGGGCGATCTCAGTCCCCCGAGGCACTTCAGGCCATTGCCGACCAGCGGGGGCTGTTGTTTGGTGCCGCCGCCCAGACGGCAAAGTTGGTAGACAAGCTAGCCTACGAAGATGAGGTGATTACCGCCCTCCGTCAGATCACCGATCAGCCTGAAGACCCTGGTCAGGATATAGACCTGCCCCCAGGGGAGGACTCCCAGTCCTTTCCCAAAATTAGCCTATCGGCCTACGCCCAGACCCTTACCTATCCCCACGGCCAGGGTAACCCCGACCAGCAAATTGCCCTGGTCTACGCGGAAGGAACCATTGTGGATGGCCAAGCCCCCAATCCCTGGGAAGACGCCGGGGTGATTGCCGGTGATAGCCTGGCTCGTCGCCTGCGGCAACTGCGACAGAACCCTGAAATTAAGGCGGTGGTGCTCCGGGTCAACAGCCCCGGCGGCAGTGCCACCGCCTCCGAAGTGGTGGCGCGGGAGGTGAGGTTGCTGCAGGATGCCGGTAAACCGGTGGTGGTATCTATGGGGGATGTGGCGGCCTCCGGCGGCTATTGGATTGCCAGTGGTGCGGATCTGGTGTTGGCCCAGCCCACTACCATTACGGGGTCCATCGGCGTCTTTAGCCTATTTCTCAATCTACAGGAACTTGGCGGCAACCTGGGGGTGCGTTGGGATGGGGTTAAAACCGCTGCTCTGGCGGATATGGGCTCCACCACCCGACCAAAACCCCCCCAACAGCTGGCAATTTTACAGGGCACCGTTGATCGCATTTACCAGATATTCCTGGATCGGGTGGCCCAGGGACGAAACTTACCCCCGGCCAAGGTGGCAGATATTGCCCAGGGCCGAGTCTGGTCGGGTAAAACCGCCAAGCAGCTAGGGCTGGTGGACGATCTCGGCGGGGTGGAGATGGCCCTGACCAGGGCGGCGACCCTGGCCAACCTGGGGGATGACTGGCAACTACACCAATATCCCGAACCCGATGACTGGAGTCGCTTCCTATGGAATCTCACCGAAACCCTCAAAACTCAGGTGATGGCAGCCGATCCCCTACGCCATCAGTTGGATCGGTTCCTGGCGGATTTGACCCTAATCAAAACCTTGAATGACCCCCAGGGCATTTACCTATTGATGCCCTACCAATGGGACGTGGAATAGGGGAGTGGGCTAGGCCGCCAGATGGCGAGACACCACCCCGGCAATATGCTCTACCCAGTGATCCACCATGGTGGCCTGGCTGGCCTCCACCATCACCCGGATGAGGGGTTCTGTGCCGGAGGGGCGCACTAGCACCCGCCCTTCATTGCCCATGGCCTGCTCAGCCTCGCTAATGGCCTGGCTGACCGCTGCACAGTCCTGCCAATGGAGGCGGCGATCGCGGTCAGTTACCTGGACATTTTGTAACCGTTGGGGATAGGTTTGGAAGCTCCGATCGACCAGATCGGCCAGGGAACCCCCCAGGCTCTGCACCAGGGCGGCCAGGTGTAGGGCGGTGAGCAGCCCATCTCCGGTCAGACTGTAATGGTGGCAGAGGATGTGGCCGGACTGTTCTCCCCCCAGCTTGGCCCCCCGTTTGACCATCTCGGCATGGACGTACTGATCACCCACCTTGGTGCGCACCAGGGTACCCCCCAGTTTTTCCCAGGCCCGCTCAAAGCCCAGGTTGGCCATTACGGTGGAGATCAGGGTGTGGTTAGGGAGACGTCCCTGGGCCTGTAGGTACTGACCCCAAAGGTAAAGGATATAATCCCCATCCACCACCCGACCGGCGCCATCCACCGCCATCACCCGGTCAGCATCCCCATCGAAGGCAAAGCCCAGGTCAGCCTGGTGGGCTTGCACCGCCGCCTTGAGGGGCTCCAGGTGGGTGGAACCGCAGTGGACATTGATGCGATCGCCATCGGGCTGGTCGTGCAGGGTAACCACCCGGGCCCCCGTGGCCCTGAACACCTCCTCCCCGAGCCGGGTGGCAGAGCCCCAGGCCAAATCCAACACCACCGTCATGCCCCGCAGATCCAGGCCCGGCAGCAGGGGTTCCTGCAAAAAGCTAGCGTAGCGATTCACTAACTCTGGCCGGTAGTAGCATTGGCCCCAGGGAGCATTGGCGGGTACTGGCAGATCCCTGGTCTGGCCCCGCAGGGCCGCTTCGATGCTGGCTTGGAGGGAAGTGGCCAGCTTGGTGCCGTCGCTACCGAAAAATTTGATGCCATTATCCTGGGGAGGATTGTGGCTAGCGGAAATCATGATGCCCCCCAGGGCCTGACAGGACTCCGCCAGGTAGGCCACCGCCGGAGTGGGGCACAGACCCACCTGCCAGACATCTAGCCCCGCCGAGGTGAGCCCAGCGGACAGCGCCGTAGCCAGCATATGGCCTGAGTTACGGGAATCTTGCCCCACCACCACTGGCCCCTGATCTAGACCCGAGGCCCGCAGCACCTGGCCAGCCCAAAAACCAATTTCCATAGCCAGGGGTGCGGTGAGCAACTCCCCAGCCTTACCGCGAATACCGTCGGTACCAAAGAGAGGGCCGGTCGGTAGGTTTAGCCCAGTCAGCCCGCTGGCAAAGGCCTGGCGGCGATCGCCGGAGCTGGTGCCCTGGGCAGAAGTGTTATCGCCATTCACTGAAGTATTAATCACAGTCTATAGTCCTCATCACACACACTCCCCCTGGAGGATACCATCTCTGTCCTAGAATGAACCCCAACCCCCGGCCAGTTAGGTTCGCTATGGATACTGACCCCTCCCCCCTGCCCACCTTTGCCACCGCCGTTGCCACCTTTAACCAGGGAGACTTCTACGACTGCCATGACCAGCTAGAGGCCCTGTGGATGGCGGCCGATCCGGTCAATAAACCCTTCTACCAGGGGATGCTGCAGGTGGCGGTCGGCTTTTACCACCTGGGTAACGAGAACTGGCGAGGGGCAGCAATTTTGTTAGGGGAAGGCGTTAACCGGCTACGGCCCTTCGCTCCCCACTATCAGGAAATCGCCGTTGACCAGTTGGTTGAATGCGGTTGGAGCTGGCTACAAGCCCTTCAGCAGACTGGCCCAGAAAGGGTAGCCTCCCTTAGCCAAGCCCTAAATCAGGCCGTCGCCCAAGTCCAACACTTACCCTGCCAACCCCTGGCTACTCCCCCCTGCCTGGATTTCACCCTTAATGGACAAAGATTCTTCCTGCCCTTGCCCTGGGTCGGCCCTGTCTTGCCTGCCCCCCAGGATTAACCCTGGCGCCCTCAGGGTACCCAAACTCTGGTTACCCTCACCACCCTGAATTATTGAATTAACCACTATCTATAGCCGTTTTCGTTGGCGTGAGGTACGGTGATGTGCCTGTAATGCTTATTCATCAAGGCTTTTACTGTGTTGTATCCGATCAGGAACCGCTATAGTTACCATTAATTATGGTGTCACCCACCAGAATCTGGAGGCAACGTCAACCATGTTCCTTCACCAAATCTAAATGAAAGCCCCCCTTAGGTCGGCGGTGCCCCGGCGATGGTCAGGGTCTACAGACCAACCCTTCCTGGTAGGATGGTAATTAGAGCCTGGCTTTTGTGGCGCTCGGCGGAGTAACTCTGATATGCAGATCTATCTTGATTACAGTGCCACCACGCCGCCCCGGCCCGAGGTGATGGATGCGGTGCAGCGAGTCATGCAGGAGCACTGGGGCAACCCCTCCAGTCTGCACCAGTGGGGTAATCGATCCGCCCTGGTGCTGGAGCAGTCGCGCCTGCAGGTGGCGGAGTTAATCAAGGCGCCCGCCGAGGCGATCATCTTTACCGCCGGTGGCACGGAGGCCGACAACCTGGCGATCCAGGGGGTAGCTCGCCATTACCATCGCCCCCAGCACTTGATTATTTCCGCTGTCGAGCATGCCGCCATCGCCCGCCCCGCTAGCCAGTTGGAGGCAGCCGGCTGGCAGGTGACTCGCCTGCCGGTGGATAGCTACGGCCGGGTTTCGCCCCAGTCCCTGGGTCAGGCCCTGCGGGACAACACCGTCCTGGTTTCGATCATTTACGGTCAAAGTGAAGTGGGCACCCTGCAGGATATCCAGAGCCTGGGTCAGATCCTCCGGGACCACGGCGCCCTGTTCCATACCGATGCGGTGCAGATGGCGGGCCGGTTGCCCCTGGATGTGCAAACCCTGCCGGTGGATTTACTGTCCCTGTCGAGCCATAAAATCTACGGTCCTCAGGGGGTGGGGGCACTTTACCTGCGACCCGGAGTTGACCTGGCCCCCCTGATTACCGGGGGAGGTCAGGAGGCGGGGCGGCGCTCTGGCACCGAGGCTTTACCCAATATTGCTGGCTTTGGGGTGGCGGCGGCCCTGGCTAGTCAGGATATGCCGGGGGAAACCTGTCGGTTGATTAGCCTGCGCGATCGCCTGGTGGCCCAACTGGCCGACCTACCCTACCTGAAACTAACCGGCCATCCCCAGCACCGTTTACCCCACCATGTCAGTTTTTGCCTCACCACCGCCGACGGTGAGCGGGTGAACGGTAAAACCCTGGTGCGGCAAATGAACCTGGCCGGCATCGGCATCAGTGCCGGAGCCGCCTGCCAGAGCGGCGTCCTCAACCCCAGTCCGATTTTACTGGCGATGGGTTATGGCGATCGTCTGGCCAGGTGCGGCATTCGCCTTACCCTGGGGCGCCAAACCACTGACCATGACATTGATTGGACTGCCCTGGTGCTGCGGCAGGTGCTGGAGCGCTGCCTGGAGCCCCTGGCCCTCTGCCAAACCTAACCTTTTATTTCCTAACCTTTGGACAACAACCTCCATGACCGCCCTACCCACCACCCTAGAAGAGGCCATTCACCAGGCTCGGGTTGCCGTTAGCGCCGCCATCGCCGCCGGAGTTGGCCGTATGACCGTGGAACTGGTGGATCCAGAACTCAAGGGCATGCCGGTGGCGCAGGAATTTTACCCGGTCCTGCAGGATCTGGGCCTAACCTTTAAGATCTACTTTCCCGACGCCGGCGCTGCCGCCCTGGCCCGGCGCGATTGGGGTAACCCAGAGTTCGTTATCCGGGGGGTGGATGAGTTAGGGGGTCAGGTGGAGGCGGCAGATCAGGTCTACGTCTTTGTGGAACCCTCCGCCGTTGAGGTGAGCCAGGTGGAGGAGATCTGCAACCTGGCGGGCGATCGCTTCATCGTCATGCTTAACCCCAAGCTAGAGGACGTGGCCACCATCGGCATTGGCTATGCCGGTCGGCAACTGCGGGAACGGTTTCTCAGTACCCTGGAGCCGGTTTATTACCTGCGGCCCCTGGAGGCCGCTGTGCTAGTGCGGGCCTACCCCGCCCCTTGGCAACTCTGGCAAGCCACCCCAGAGGGCCGCTATGACCTGGCGGCGGAATTTCCCCAGCGACCCGGGGGGGAGGCGATTGATCGGGTGCTGATGGCGGATGCCGCCTGGTTGGGGGATGGGGCAGAGGCCGCCCCCCCCCGCCGGGGTGGGTTTTTATCCGAGTTGCAGAGCTTTATTCGGGCCCTGACCCAGTAGGTTGGCTTGAGGGCCAGGTCAGTAGGAGGAGCGGTCACCCTGGGGGCGATCGCCGCCGTCATGGAACCCTGACCAGGGCCCCAGGCCATGACCAAACCCCAGTCAGGATATTGCTTGCCCGACTGGGGTTCTGGTCCATCCCCATAGGGACTGGCGGGGCAAAACACCCAGACGATAGCCAGGATTGGGCGCCTGCCGGGGCTAAAATAAAATGTTGTCCACGGTCTGCTCAGGCCCCATTCCCCCTTAGGTCTATGACTCCCTCCATTCGCTTTTTGATGTGCGCTCCCCACCATTACGAAGTGGACTACGTTATTAATCCCTGGATGGAGGGGAATATTCATCGCTCCTCCCTGGAACGGGCCCAGCAGCAGTGGCAACAGCTTTACCAGGTGATCGCCGGTCGCGCCGACGTGGACCTGGTCAAGCCCCAACCCGGCTGGCCCGACATGGTGTTTACCGCCAATGCGGGGTTGATCCTGGGGGACCAGGTGGTGCTGAGTCGCTTCCTCCACCCTGAGCGCCAGGGGGAGGAGCCCTTCTTCCAGGAATGGTTTGAGTCCCAAGGATATACCGTCCACACCCTGCCCGCGGAACTGCCCTTCGAGGGGGCCGGGGATGCCCTGCTGGACCGGGAGGGACGTTGGCTGTGGGCTGGCTACGGTTTTCGTACCGAGCTGGATACCCATGCCCTGGTGGCCCAATGGTTGGGCATTGAGGTGCTCTCCCTGCACCTGATGGATGAGCGCTTCTATCACCTTGACACCTGCTTTTGCCCCCTGAGTGGCGGCTACCTGCTCTACTATCCCCCCGCCTTCGATGCCTACTCCAATCGCCTAATCGAGTTGCGAGTGCCAGCGGACAAGCGCATCGCCATCGATGAACCCGATGCCATCACCTTTGCCTGTAACGCCGTTAACATCAACCACACGGTAATCATGAACCAGGCCAGCGATAGCCTCAAGGCCCAACTGGCGGCGGCGGGGTTTGAGGTGGTGGAAACCCCCCTGACCGAGTTTCTCAAGGCCGGGGGGGCGGCGAAATGTCTCACCCTACGGGTCACCGAACCCCTCCATCCAGAGCCCACTGGCGAAGCGGGCATTGTTGTTCGCACCATTACCATGAAGGGGCACCTGCTCGACTCTGGCCTGGTGAACCGGGCCCTTGACCTGGTGGTGGAGGGGGGCGGCAGCTTTCAGGTGTTGAAATTTGACCTGGGGGAACAGCGCCAGAGTACCTCCACGGCTGAAATTCGGGTCTCTGCCCCCAGCCCTGAGCTGATGGACGAGATCATGGCTCAGTTGATTGATTTGGGGGCCGTGGCCCTACCGGATCAGGAACAGGATGCCCGCCTAGTCACCATTACCCAGGCGGGAGTAGCCCCCGATGACTTTTATAGCTCCACCATTTACCCCACTGAAGTGCGGGTGGCGGGGCAGTGGGTGCGAGTGCGAGATCAGCGCATGGATGGGGTGATTGTCCTATCCGGTTCGGGTTCCCAGGTAGGGGCGGACTGCAAGCTCCTGCGGGATCTGCAGGTGGGAGACCGGGTGGTGGTGGGCTACGATGGCATTCGCAGTGCCCGCAGCGCCACCGAGCGTAGCCGGGCACCCCAGGAGGAATTTAGCTTCATGGGGTCCGGGGTATCCAGCGAGCGGCGGGTGGAATTGATTGTTGAACAGGTGGCCTGGGAACTGCGACGACTCCGAGACCAGGGCGGTAAGGTAACCGTGGTGGCCGGTCCGGTGGTAATCCACACCGGTGGAGGGGCCCACCTATCGCGGCTGATTCGAGAGGGCTACCTGCAGGCCCTGTTGGGGGGCAATGCCATTGCGGTCCACGATATTGAGCAGGCCCTCCTGGGTACCTCCCTGGGGGTGGATATGAAGCAGGGCACCTCGGTGCGGGGTGGCCACCGCCATCACCTGCGGGCAATCAACACCATTCGCCGCTGTGGCAGCATCGCCCAGGCGGTGGACCAGGGGGTGCTGACTAAGGGGGTGTTCTACGAGTGCGTTCGTAACCAGGTGCCCTTTGCCCTGGCTGGTTCTATCCGGGATGACGGCCCCCTGCCCGATACCCAGATGGATCTGCTGGTGGCCCAGGCCGACTACGCCCGGTTAATCCAGGGTAGTGACATGATTCTGATGCTCTCCACCATGCTCCATGCGATTGGGGTCGGGAATATGACCCCCGCCGGGGTGAAAATGGTCTGCGTTGACATTAACCCGGCGGTGGTGACCAAGCTCGCCGATCGCGGCTCCCTGGAGTCCATGGGGGTGGTCACGGATGTGGGGCTATTTTTGAGCCTGCTGGTCAACCAGTTGGATCGGCTCACCCAACGCCACGTACTAGCTTAGCCAGCCAGCCCATGGTCTAACTCTGGCCAAAGCCATAGCCGAATAGACCCTGACGTAAGTTAACCTACTTCTCCTGACGGCTGAGTTCTGACTTCTGACCCCTGATCCTTTTGGTGCCTAATCCGATCAACACCAGCATCAGCACCAGGACCCCGCTTAGGGCCAGGAAGGGGGCGACCAGGGCCAGCAGAGAAAGGGTAACTGCCCCTAGCAGCTCGGCGATCGCCACTAGAAGGTTGGTTAGCCCGCCAGTGGTGGCGGTGGAGATCATCCGGGTGAAGCCGCTCAGCCCCTTCACCGTTGCGGCCGCCCCCCCGCCCGCAACGATCGCTAAACTCCATCGGGCGAAGGGATCGAGCTGGTCGGTGGTGAGAGCCATCAGAAGGGTACCGGAGATCGTCGCCAGGGGTAGGGCTAGGACATCCACCAAGTTATCCAGCCAGGGGATGCTATAGGCTAAAACTTCTACCGTTAGGGCAATCGCCAGGCCGATGAAGACGGCACGGCTGTCCAGCCAGGCCATGGCGTCGGTGAGGGTGAGGTGACCCCATAGGGCCGCCCCACTGAGGATAAAAAATGGCACCACCACCCGAAAACCAGCGGCCACTCCCAGCACCAGACCGAGGCCAATGCTTTCCAATAGGTGCCAGGTGTTGAGATCCATAGGGAAAATTCGATAAGGAAAACTGTGAAGAAAACTATAGACTTCAGATCACCCCGCCTTGGACTCGGCCCAAGTTGGGTGAGGCGGTCAATATACTTTTGGGATCCCCTGGTTAATTAATGACCAGCTTGCTGCTTTAATTTATGATATTAATTTACAACTGCTGCCCGGGGTAACCGGGTCAAGACAGACTGATTGGTTGTTCAGACTGAGCGTTCTGCTACTTTGTAACTGACACCCTGATTATCGATGATGAAATCTTCTATTTTGGTTCGATTAATCCTGTGCTAAGGGTTCTGATGCAACGTGACATTTATTACTACTCCAGGTCAGTGAGGGCCCGTGACTAACTTAGCGTCTACTCAAGTTGAACAACTGCAACGAATTGGCAGCTATCTACAACAGGTTCGCCAGGAGCAGGGGTTGTCCCTAGAATCGATTGCTAATGCCACCTTTATCCGTCTGCCGCTTTTACAGGCGATCGAGTCTGGACGGGATCAGGACCTACCCCAGGCGATCTTCATCCAGGGATTTATTCGCCGCTATGCCGATAGTTTAGGCCTGGATGGTCGAGCCCTATCCCAGGAATTTCCGGTTCATGCCCCTCCCCTACCGTCGTCGACGGGCCTGTTGACCGAGGTGAACGATAGAAGCTTTGCCGATAACCCACCCGTTACGGAGGGGAAAGCTACTACCTCCCCCCTAAAGGTCCATGAGCCCCCTACCCCTGATCAGTTCTCCCCTAAGGAAAGAACTAAACCTAGACCCAGGGTTAAGTTAGAGGGCTCAGTTAGGTCCCCTCAACGTTCTCGCTCCGCCCTTCTCCCCTGGGTTCTGGCCCTTGGCGGCCTGGCCCTGGCTGGGGTTGGGCTGGCGGCGGTACTGCGCAGTAGCCCTCGGCCGGCGCCCCCTCAGTTGTCCGAGACCCCAAAGCCTCCATCCTCAACGCCAGCAACGGTTCCTGCTCCCACCCCCGCGGCCAACGCCTCCCCCCAGCCTCCAGCGGCTCCGTCAGCACCGGTGATGGTCAAGGTGATCCTCAGCGATCGCTCCTGGCTCAGTATTACGGCGGATGGTAAATCCCTCTACGAGGGAGTAGCCACCAAGGGCTATCAAAAAACCTGGAGCGCCCAAAAGAACCTGGTGATTCAAACCGGCAACGCCGGAGCGGTCAGCCTGGCGGTCAACGGTGATGCCCCAGTGGTGGCCGGTCCAGCCGGGGACGTCAAGACCTTTACCTTCACCCCCACCTCTAAGGCGGCGGCGATCTCCTCCCCCTAGGGGCAGTTCCCAGGCTGTCCCTTCACCCACGGCCCTCCCGTGGGGGGGTACCCTTCTCCTTTAGCTTGCCCAGCCCCTACAATAGACACTATGCTGGTCATCCTAGTCCCCTGGATAACGCTTTGCCATGTCACCCACTGAGCTTGACAC
>JAYKIM010000241.1:0-27306 GCA_035286245.1 Cyanobacteriota bacterium
GTCTTACTGCGCTGGTACTCGGGCACCCAGAAGCTCTGGCCCTAATCAGGAGGGGTCTTGGGTCAGTTTGCGGCTGACCCAACCCACCACACCGCTGGCGATCGCCCCCGCCATCAGCAGGCTCAGAGCAGGTAAAATCAGGGGGTTCCAGAGGGAATACCAGAGCTCCAGCCCCAGGTTTACATTCATGCTCTGGCCCAACACCGCCAGCAAGAACCAGGCAAAACAGGCGAGTACCAGGGCCAGGTCGGCCACCAGTATCCAGCTAATCCCTTGTGAAATTCGATGTCCCATGGATCCCTCTAGAGTCAACCTGGTTTCCCTCAGGTCTCGAGTAACCATCCTAATTGATTTAGGCCAAAACACTAGCCAGCAGAGCTTTCTGGGCATGCATTCGATTTTCCGCCTGGTCCCATACCCGGGAGGCAGGTCCCTCGATCACCTCGGCGGTAATTTCCTCGCCCCGGTGGGCGGGTAGGCAGTGGAGGACGATTACCTCGGGGCTGGCCTGTTGCAATAACCGTTGATTGACCTGGTAAGGTTGGAATAGGGGGATGCGCTGATCTGCCATGGATTCCTGGCCCATGCTAGCCCATACATCGGTGTAAATCACCTGGGCCTGATCGACAGCGGCGATCGGGTCTGAGCTAATCAACACCTGCCCCCGATCACCCATTAACGCCTGGGCTTCAGCCACGATGGCCGGATCTGGGGTATAGCCGGAGGGGGAAGCAATCCGCACATTCATACCCACCAGGGCACAGCCCAGCAGCAGGGAATGGGCCACATTATTGCCATCCCCCAGGTAGGCCAGGGTGAGGCCCGCCAGCCCCTTAAACTCCTCCTGAATGGTCAGCAGGTCCGCCAAGATCTGGCAGGGGTGCTCCAGGTCCGTCAGGGCGTTAATCACCGGGATATCAGCGTAATCAGCAAATTCCTGTACCTCAGCCTGGTCAAAGGTGCGGATGGCCACCACGTCCAGGTAGCGGTCCAGAACCCGGGCCGTATCACTGGTGGGCTCTCCGCGGCTCACCTGGGTGACCCCTGAATGGAGATCCAACACCTGCCCCCCCAGCTGGTACATGGCCACGGAGAAGCTAACTCGGGTACGGGTTGAGGCCTTTCGAAACAATAACCCTAAGACCTTCTGGGGAAAGCTAGGCTGGCTTTTGCCGGCCTTAAGGTGACCGGCAAAGGTTAGCAATTCATACAGTTCTGCCGCCGTCAGGTCGCTTACACTGAGCAAGTCCCGTCCGCTTAAGGAAGCCATGGATGGTTTATCCTCACAGCTAAAACATGACATTAACAGATTGGATGATGTCAACACTAGAGGCTTGACATAAAATGGAAGTTCTTAAATTGACTTTAGTAGTAGGATTGGCCCACCTATATTAAAGCTTGTTTGAAAAGGGTTATCCCAGGTATAGTTCGCCACCAACAGAGCGCAATAATGCTGAATTCTAAGGATATTATCCTAATCCATAGGTATAGTTTGAGCCCTCTTTGGCTTTTCAAACAACCTCATTAGGCAAGTGATATTGGGTTATAGGGCTGCGCCACCCCGATTACGGCGGGTTCCTCAGCGGCCATTAGTTAACGTATAGAAGGGTCTGACCATGCTGAGTGCTGTTGTTCCTCCCCAACCGATGCCTCCGGTACCGGAGCCAGAGACATCCTCCTCCTCCCTGCGGGAATTGGCGGCCGCCGGAAATTTTCGGTCCATCTCGCTGTGGCTAAACCAGCCCCTAGCCCCCCAGGGTATCTTTGTCCAGGTCCAGCCTGATCGGCCGGGGTGTCTGAAACTGATCGTGGAGTTTCAGCGTTCCCCCCTCAAGGATCGGCTGGTGCGGTTTCTCTGTCACCGCCTCTGCCAGCTAAACTCCGAACTAATCGAAGGCGTTTACATCCTGGTGCGCCCGATTGGTTGGCATCGGCCCCTGTGGCAACAGCGGGTAAGGATTGTTACCCCGGCTTTAAAGCGACGACAGGCAGCGATCCAATTGAGTCAGTCTATGGCTGGGCGATCGCCCCTACCGCCTCGCCTGAGCTCCGCCCCTCGCGCTAGTCAACGGCCCAGGTTTAAGGTGATTCGCGCCTTGATGCTGAGTGGATCAGCGGTAGCGGCCTTTATCCTGGGTTGTTGGTTAGAGGTGCTCACCAGTCCATCCCCCAGCCTGCCGGAAATCACGGCTAAGGGTCAGCCCACTCTCTCTTCCCCCAGTTCAACCGGCTCGCTCGAACCCTCTGAGGCGGGTTCCCCAGCCCAGGTCAGTCGCGTTAAGACCGGTGATAGGGCCTCCGCAGTGGCGATCGCCACCGCTGACACCCCCCGCCCCAAGGTCGTCGACACTGTCCTGGAGCCGGTTGGGGTCATTCCCTATCCTAAGTCTGGCAATGGGCCTGCTAACGAAATCAGCCTTCTATTTGGCGGCGACATCTCCCTGGATACCTTGGATTACTCCCAGCTTGACAATAAGGGGGATTTTTTTGCCGAGGTGGAGGATTACGGCCAGACCGATATCTCTATGGTCAATCTGGCCACTCCCCTGGCCGCTGCGGCCACCAGCTTGGATGAGGAGTTGCACCACCGGACCCGTCTCGATGCTGTCAATCTATTGGCGGACAGCGGTGTTGATCTGGTTAACCTCACCAATAGCACCCTGATGGACTACGGCGCAGAGGGACTGACCCAAACCCTCACCGCCCTGGACAGTAAGGGCCTTTACCGGGTAGGAGCGGGGCGCAATGCCATGGAAGCCCGGCGCCCTGAAATTTTAGATGTCAAGGGTAAACGCATCGCCTACCTGAGCTACGCCATGGGAGGCAATGATGCCGCCATGGATACCCGCGCCCTGAAGGAACGGGCTGGGGCTAAGGATGCCGCAGTCCTTAAGGAGGTGGAAAACTTTAAGAAGAGTACGGCCTTTGGAGACCGGGCCGGGTTCAATGCCCAGGGGATGCCGGAGATCGTCGCCGACCTCCAGGCTCTGAGGGACCAGGTGGACTGGATTATCGTTAACTTCCGCTGGGTCGATCATCTGGAGGCCGAGCCTAATTTTGTGCAGACTAACCTGGCTCGTCTGGCCATAGACCAGGGGGCGGACGTGGTGGTGGGGTATCACCCCAGGGTGATTCAGGGGGGAGAGGTTTACAAAGGGCGACCCATTGCCTATTCCCTAGGAGACTTTGTCTTTAAGGAGGGACAAACCGTCGCCGATCAAGACTCCGCCATGCTTAAAGTGTCTCTCCGAGACGACCAGATGCAGGTGGAGTTTGTTCCAGTTCAGTTGCATAACTCCCGCCCCAAAAGCCTGGCCGGTCCAGAACGGGACGCGGTGTTGCAACGTCTGCAGGCGGCCTCCGCCCAGTTTGATCAGCCCTTAAAGGCCTCTATGGTGCTGGATTTACAAAATCCATCGAAAACCTCTACAGAAGCCTTAGACCCCACCAGTCCCTTCGTTACCCCAGGAACTCCGGCAGTCCTACCGGTGGAGTCCACGGCCCCTGATCAGACCAAGCCCCCTAGCGATCGCCCCTCTCCCCCGACGAAGCCCGCTCAATCCCAGCCAGACAACCCCTCCCCTGAGCTATCCTTACCCAGTGGCGATCTACCGAAACAGATGACCGATCAGCTCCAGGAGTGGGGACCCAAGGTCTCCCCTCAACAGCAGGAATTTCAACCCATTCCCCAAAATCGCTCCGGGGTATCCGAACAGTCCCTATCACCTAAGGCTAATTGGCGTAAGTCCAGGTCTGGTCCCGACCCGGTTAGGGATAGTTCCATTTCCCCCTCCCCCCAGGGTAGGGTTAAAACCTGGGCAGATCAGGTACCCTCTACTCCCGTCCCCCCTCCGTCGACTCCGGCCAGGGTTGAGCCCATGGGAGGGCCGGTTAGCCAAGCTGTAACGCCAGTCCCTAGGTTAGCCGAGGCTACTACCTCCATAGCCCAGGTCCCGCTAGAAAATCAGCAGCCATGAGGCGGTGGTTACACCGAAGCCCCATAGCCTGGCGGGGGTGGTTACTGGCGGGGGCCTTGAGCTTGACCACAGTGGCCTGCAGTTCCCATGCCCTATCTCTGAGACCAAACCAGGCCAGGGGCTACGTTACGGATCCAAAGACCCTGGTAGTAACCACTGAACCCAACTTTCCCCCCTTTGTTTACCTCAACAGTGAGGGCAAGCTGGTGGGGTTTGACGTGGAGCTAATCCAGGAGATTGCCAGGCGCCTAAAGCTTCAGGTGGACTTTGCCTACATTCCCTTTGATGGATTATTCGCCACCCTGGAGGCGGAAACCGCCGATGCCGCCATCAACTCCATAACTATTACGGCGGAGCGGGATGAGGCCATTGACTTTTCCCGGCCCTACTTTAAATCAGGCCTGGCCATTGCGGTGCGCACCGACGACACCCGGATCAACTCTCTCCAGGACCTGCGGGGTAAGAAAATCGCCGTCAAATTGGGCACCACCGGGGCCGATCTGGCTGCCCAGGTACCCAATACCCAGTTGGTGACCTTTGAATCCGCCGAAAAAGCCCTGTTAGATTTAGATAAGGGCAATGTCGATGCCGTTATTAAGGATGAACCCACCACTCGAGGCATGATCGAAATGGTGGGGTTAAAAAATATCCGCTTACTGCCGGAGTTATTAACGGAGGAATACTACGGTATCGGCCTGCCCCCAGGGTCTCCTAATAAGGTGTTTATTGATCAAACTCTGGAAGCTATGATCGCCGATGGATCCTACGAGCGGCTCTATCGCAAGTGGTTTCGGCGATCACCACCAGCCTTACCAACCCTTTCTAAACCCCTGGTCCAGCCATGACTGATCTCCAGTCTGACCAAAGCTATAGTATCGGGATGACAGGATTTGAACCTGCGACATCCTGCTCCCAAAGCAGGCGCGCTACCAAGCTGCGCTACATCCCGTAGATTTCTAATTTAATCGTACCACAGGAATTCCAAACCCCCAGAGGGCCGTGGTGACCACAGGATCCGAGGCGAAGCTTAACCCCCTTAAGGGTATCCTGAGACTTCCCTAGGCGATCGCTAAGACTGGTCGCCGACCTGGGTTTTCCTGGCAGGTCCCTCGAGGCTCTGGCCTGCCAGGGGCATAGGCTTCTAGCACACTACCGTTTTTCCAGCACATGACCATGAGATAGTCACAGACAGGACATTCGGTCTGGGCCACCTGGTGATCGGGGCAGGCTTGACAAACTGGCGAGTTGGAGTCAAAGAAACGACGCTGGGCCAGGCTGCCACAGTTGGGGCAGTGGACGGTTTGAATGGTATTCATGGTCAGCCTTAAGCATAGGGAGAATCCAGGGGAGGACCTCAGGTTAGACGCTGATCAACAGCTTCGGTAAACTCTTCGTATTTTTTCACCCCCACCAGGGTTTCAAGTACTTCTCCCTTTCTAAACAACATCACTGCGGGAATGCTACGAATACCCAAGCGTTTAGCCAATCCCTTATTGGCATCAAGGTCTAGCTTGAAGACCTGCAGGCGATCGCCGTAATCGTCAGCCAGCCGATCCATCAGGGGGGCAACCAACTTGCAGGGACCACACCATTGAGCGGTGAAATCTACCACCACTAAGCCCTCGCTAGCGATCAAACTATCAAACTCTGTTTCACTTTGAATGTAAGTAGCTGTACCCATAATGCTCATCTAAAAGTAAAGGGAAAGGCTGAACTGAAACTCAATGCCAGCAGTCAGGACCTACCTTGATCCTAGAACAGTAAATATGCCAGGTGACGAGGAAAAACCCATCCCTAACACATCGGTTTTCCGAAGCCACTAGCCCTTTGCCGTATATAGCTCAAACAAACTTGATGAGGAGGCACCCTGACTACCTCCCATAGGGCAACGGCCTCCAGGCATGGACGGTCTACCTGAAAAGCTGGAATAGAAGTAAACCCGAAGATTAGAGGAGAACCCTATACCGTTCCTTTAAAGTATATACCATAAGGGAATATTTCTTTTTCAGGGCAGAGACTTCAGCGAAAAATCCGTTACATCTGTTTTACTTTGAGAATCTGAGGCTGGATAGATTCAGTTAGAACACCTGGACAGTATTACAAATTATAGATAAGTTCAGCACTAGGGGTTCTTGGCCAAGCCATAACCCTAGGTCTCAGAGCTTGGAGATGGGCTATTGAAGGCTGGAGTCAGGTAAGCCACCAGGGCACCAATTAAAAAGCCGACGACGTTGCGGGTAATCGGTAACCACTCACTGGTACGGCTAAGTACTGGCCCAAGGCCAAAGGCGATGAAAAGAATGCCCCACAGCGGGGAAAATATCAACACCCACTGCCAGGCAAGAATCTGACCCGGCTTACGCGGGTGAGCGGCAAAGCCACAGACTAGACCACCAACAATGGAGGTCACCAGAGTCAACACCCACTGCTCCTGGGGTAGACCGGGGACCACGTTACACCCCCCCTGGCGTAAACAGAGTTGGATAGAGTCTAGGGCGCTAAGAATAGACCGATCCTCTCCGTTTTCGCGGACAAAAAACTGATTTCCATAGCGGGTTTGCAACTCGATCCAAAAGGTACGAGGCAGCAGGTCGTAAACCGCATCACCCACGCTGAAGTTGAGCAGGTTACCGCCACGAGGATCGGCCACTAGCATAACGCTGTGGTCATCCAGGCCCCAAAAGTCTTTGACAGCCCGACCTGGGGTGCGATCGTACTGGGTCAGAACCCGCAGCTTCCAGCCGGTTTCGGTTTCGAATTGGTTGAGTTGGGAGTTGAGGTCCTCCTCTTGACGGGGGGTTAAGGACTTAGCTAAATCAATAATGGCAGTGGCATCCTCCGGCAGTAGCTCTGGGTTATCGTAGGCCTGGGCGGGGGCTGTAGGCCACCAAACAGAAAGGATGGCCAAGACCAATACCGCCAGCTGGGTGAAAAACCTTTTATTAACGTGCTGAGGAAAAGACACCATAGGAGAATATACGCCCGGAGGGTTGAAAGCCATGCCGCAGATAGGAGGGCTTAGAATAATTGAGATTAATTTAGACTATAACTTTGTTTACACTTATTTACATCCATTTGATCCTGATTCATCTAAAAAATGTCCTTTTGCCCTGGCTGGTAACCACCGCTAGCCAGCCCTCAAAACTTGAGCCAGGAAGTTTAGGAAGACTAGTTAGCTTCCGGAATAAACAGCCTTGGGTAGGTTCCCCTGGTACCAATTAAGCCCATCAACGGCTCAGGCCTATAACCCTAGAACCATGGATCGACGGGGGTGGTTACCGGAGGTGGCTGGGCAGCTAGCGGGGGCTCTTCCGTCCGATTAGGGTCATCTGGGGATGGGGTCTCAGGGGGGTGGAGGCAATCCTTTTCTGCCTCTGCCGGAAAACTTGAGGGCGGGGAAGGCGGTTGCCGTTGCAACTCTGGCAGGTTAGAACGACGATGCCCCAGTTTCTTGGGTCGGGGCTGCTGGGCAGCCTGAGGCTGACTGCGCCACACCTGCCAGGCGGCCTTAACCCCAACCCACACACTACGACGGCCCCGATCCACCCGTTCCACCTGTTGGCGAGCCAGGCTCAACCCTTCATTTACCTGTCTAACCACCTCTGCTGCCCGACGTACCCCACTCTCCACATCTTCACCCAGTTCGGCCAACTCCCGGCCAGTCAGCCGCACGGCCTCCAGGGTGGAGGGCAATTCCCGGTGTAGAGTGTCAAACAGTTTTTCCGCCGTACGGGCGGCTCGACCCAACTCTTGGAGGGCGGGTACGGCCACCAGTAAAACCGTCGTCAGGCTAACAGTTAAGAGCAGCAGGGACAGCGTTAACCACAATAATGGATTGGTCAAGATCGCTTCCCCTTTTTTCGTTAGGGCTGTCCAGGATGCTGGGGCGAGCGCGCCGTAGCCATCTGACTGAGATGACTATACTCTTGACGGGTGGCGTCCTGGCCGGCGGCGATCGCCAGGCGTAACCGTTCCAGGGTATGGTCCCAATTCACCAGGGCAGCAGCGGAAAGGCGATCGGATTGAATCTGTAGGGTACTGGCCAAATCCTCCACCAAGTCAGGCAGAGCATCGGCAGATTTCTTAAGGATTTGACGGGTTTCCTGCCCACGACGAGGGGCGATCAGAAGGCCCGCAATAGCTCCCAGAGCGGCGCCAACTAACAGTCCGCCCATAAAACCACTGGAGTGATCATCATCCATAGCCCTAAGTCTCCACGAGTAACGGGTTGAAATCCACCGGTTAGACTGTAACTGCTATGGTCATCCTAGCGCTTTTCGTGACCGCGGTGATGCCGACGGTGGGTGCCTTTTGCCCTGGCCCGGGTGGACCGTCGCCACCCCTGCCCCAAACGCCAGGCTAAATCCACCCAAGCCAGGATTTGCCCACCCCTCTGCAACTGTTGAGAGACCCGGCCATAGGTTTTTTTTAGATGGACTAGCTTATCCTGGGTGGGTTGGATCAAGGCGGGGTTGGCCCCCAGCCGCAACTGATCATGCCAGTGCTCAAGCTGAGCCCTGAGAATGACCAGGGCTTGTCGCCATCGCCATAGCCGCCAGGCCAGGTAAACGCTGGCCACAGCCAAGGCAATGTTTATGAGAACCGGCAGGATAACCCACCAGGACTCCGGCATAGACAAGGCCTTGTTCACTTACCCGCCGTAGTTCCATCCAGTACTCTCCAGGAGCAGGGGTTCCCCCTGCCGATGCAGCCCCGCCCCCACCACCTCCCCCACAAAGACGGTGTGGTCGCCGTGCTCTACGGTTCCCACCACTCGACACTCAACGTAGCCCAGACTGTCCTTGATCACCGGACAGCCGGTTTCCGGTGCCGGATAGAACTCCACATCGGCAAACTTATTGCCTACCCGGTGCAATGGCTTGAAGAAGTTTTGAGCCAGGTCCTTCTGGCTGGCCTCTAGAAAGCTGAGGGCAAAGGTAGCACTCGCCTTAACCATGGCGTGGGAGGTGGAGTCCTGTTTTACGCAATTGACCACCAGGGGAGGGCTGAAGGAGGCCTGCATTACCCAGCTGGCGGTAAACCCGTTCATCTCCTCACCATCCTTAACGCCACAGATGTAAAGACCGTGGGGAATTTTACGCAGCAACGTCTTTTTAGCCTGTTCGTCTAGCACCACATAACCTGCAGAGTTCATCACTAGACGAGTATGGCACAGTGGCGCCTAGAGCGTCCTCGCCCTCTGCTAGAGTATTGAATGCTGAATTAATTTAGTGGATCCTACCAATCGCTGTGGTTACCGTTAACGACACGAGCTTTCTGCGTAACATCTGGTACCATGTTATGCCTAGTCACCGCCTCAAGCCAGGTCAGGTGATGGCTAAGACCCTTCTGGATGAGCCAATCCTGCTGGGCCGCACCAACCAAGGTGAAGCCTTTGCCCTACGGGATATCTGTCCTCATCGAGCAGTGCCCTTAAGCTGTGGGTGGTACGACGGGGAAACGGTACAGTGTTGTTACCACGGCTGGCGCTTTGATCAGCAGGGGCACTGCGTGGAGATTCCTTCCCTGCTGCCGGATCAGCTCACGGACCTGAGTCGGTTTAATGTGCAGCGTTACGATCTCCAGGAGGTACAGGGCAACCTCTGGATCTACATGGCCGATTCCCGGCCGGGGAAAGCCCTGCCTGCGGCCTTCGATATTCCCAGGGTGCCTGGATTTACCGATCAGGTCCGACCCAATTTCACCTACACCGTGCGCTTTCCCTGCTACATTGATCACGCTGTAGTCGGTCTCATGGATCCAGCCCATTCCCCTTTTGTCCACCGAGCCTGGTGGTGGCGGGGTGGTCGCTTAAATGAAGAGGTAAAGTGGTTTGATCCCTCCCCCTACGGTTTCACCATGCGCAAGCACCACATGGCTAACATGGGTCGGGGCTACTGGCTGGTGGGGGGGGTGCCGGATAATGAAATTATTTTCTACCTTCCCGGTATTCGTACGGAGGAAATTACCACAAGCCGCCATCGGGTAGTGAATTTGACCACCGTTACCCCCCTCACCTCCGATCAAACCGACGTCACCTTTGAGCTCTATTGGGACTTGCCCTGGGGGAATGTGCTGAAACCCTTGCTGCCCTGGTTAGTTCAGACCTTTTTGGGGCAAGATCGGGATGTAGTGATCAAACAACAACAGGGCTTGCAATACGAATCGGTGCTACGGCTAATTAAGGACTCTGACACCCTGGCACGGTGGTACTACCAATTAAAAAGGGAATACCAACGCAGCCAGGAGGAAAACCGAGACTTTATCACTCCAGTTAAAACTCAACAACTAAAGTGGCGAGCCTAAAGCATTGGCCAGGGCTAAGGCCTTTAGCTTTTCACAACTCAATCCACAGGCTATAATTCCAAATTAAGTAATGTAACTATTTTTTCGAGGAATAATTATCTTTTCTGTCAGTCTGCTCTGCGATGATCACCTGGCCTGCTGGTCAACCCCACTCCCTATCTACGGTTCTTCCCACCCCCGGGATCGACCGCGGTTGCTTAAAGTAATGTTAAGTTGAGGGTTGATTTATACCTCTGTCTCCCTACGTAAGGGCTACGGATTCTAACCGAATTTTCTGTGGCTATATTTTTTATGACCTCTGGTTAAGGTTTGACATCCCACCGCTGGTTAATTTATAAAACGCCATGTTTGAACATTTTACTAATACGGCCATCGCTGTCATCATGAAGGCTCAGGAGGAGGCCCGACGGTTACGTCATAATTTCGTGGGTACTGAACAACTGCTGCTGGGACTGATTAAGGAGGGTTCTACCGTCGCCGCTCAGGTGCTTGATGAACTGGGGGTTACCCTGAACGACGCCCGCGCCGAAGTGGAGACGATTATCGGTCGGGGTAGCGGTAGCGTCCCCCCTGAAATTCCCTTCACACCGAAGGTGAAGCAGGTGTTTGAACAGGCCTTTCAGGAAGCTCGCAAGATGGACGCAGCCTACATTGAGCCAGAACACCTGCTGCTTAGTTTGACTCACAATAGCGAGAGTGTGGCCTATCGAGTGTTGACTAATTTAGGGGTTGACCCCGTCAAGGTTCGTACCCGGGTCATTCAAGAGTTGGGAGAGGTGGCGGCCCTACCCCAGGGACGGCGTAATGGGGCTCCTGCTCGGGACAATGGCCGTAAGGGCAATAAGGTTTTGAATGAATTTGGCACCGATCTAACCAGCCTGGCGGCCCAGGGTAAGATCGATCCTGTGGTAGGACGGTCGCAGGAAATTGAACGGGTGGTGCAAATCCTGGGGCGACGTACTAAGAATAACCCGATTTTGCTAGGGGAACCGGGGGTTGGCAAAACAGCGATCGCTGAAGGTCTAGCCCAGCGTATCGTCCATCAAGATGTACCCGATACGTTGCTGAATAGGCGGGTGATCAGCCTGAGTATGGGGTCTCTGGTGTCCGGCACCCGCTTTCGTGGTGACTTTGAGGAGCGTCTCACCCAACTGGTGGAGGAGGTGCGCCAGGATCCGAACGTAATTTTGGTAATCGATGAAATCCATACCCTGATCGGGGCTGGATCTCTGGAGGGCGGCATGGATGCGGCTAATCTCTTGAAGCCGGCCCTGGCCCGGGGGGAAATGCAGTGTATTGGAGCCACCACCCTGGACGAGTTTCGCCAGCACATTGAGCGGGATGCGGCCTTAGAGCGTCGTTTCCAGCCGATTATGGTGAACCCTCCCTCCGTGGAAGAAACCCTGGAGATTTTGCAAGGCCTGCGCAGCCGTTACGAACAATTCCACCAGGTCACGATTACCGATGGGGCTCTGGCGGCGGCAGCCCGGTTGGCAGATCGCTACATTAGCGATCGCCACCTCCCCGATAAGGCCATTGACCTGATCGACGAAGCTGGCTCCCAGGTGAAGCTACGGTTTATGCCTCGCCAGCTAAGCAAAACGGTGAAACAAAAACTGCGCCAGCTAAATAGTGAACTGGATGATGCTATCCAACAGCAGGACTTTGAGAAGGCTAAGGCCCTGCTTCAGGAGCAACAGAATCTGCGGCAACAGGTGCTGGTAGACCTGCCAGAGGGCGTGGCCAACCTGTCCCCCGAGCTCAGCCTACCGGTGGTCGATGCCGATAACATCGCTGACATCGTGGCGGCCTGGACCGGGGTACCGGTTAACCGTATGACTGAAACCGATGCTGCCCGCCTCATGCACATGGAAGATGTGCTGCACCAACGGGTGGTGGGGCAGCAGGAAGCAGTAGTGACGGTGGCCCGTGCCATTCGTCGAGCCCGTTCGGGGCTGGCCAGCCCCGATAGACCCATCGCCAGCCTGGTGTTTTCTGGGCCTACCGGGGTAGGTAAGACGGAATTAGCCAAAGCCCTGGCTGTTGCCCTGTTTGGCTCAGCAGAGGCGATGATTCGGCTGGATATGTCGGAGTTTATGGAAAGCCATACCGTCTCCAAGTTAATCGGTGCACCCCCTGGCTTTGTTGGCTACGACGAGGGGGGACAACTGACCGAGGCGGTGCGTCGACGACCCTACAGTGTGATCTTGTTAGATGAGATCGAAAAGGCCCATCCTGAGGTCTTTAATCTACTATTGCAGGTGCTGGAGGATGGCCGATTGACGGACTCTAAAGGCAGATCGGTGAGCTTTAGGAACACCCTAATGATTATGACCTCTAACATCGGTTCCCAGGTGATTGAAAAGGGTGGTCAAAGTCTGGGGTTTGAGTTTGCCGGTCAGGGGTCAGACAGCCAGTACCACAACCTCCGCAACCTGGTGAATGAAGAGATGAAGCAGTACTTCCGGCCAGAGCTGCTGAACCGGTTGGACGAGATCATCGTCTTCCGCCAACTGAGTCGTGATGAAGTCAACCAGGTGGCGGACCTGATGTTAGACCAGGTCAATCAACAGCTGGCCCCACGTCAAATTACCCTGACCTTCTCCCCTGCCTTCCGTGACCACCTGGCGGATCAGGGCTATGACCAGCGCTACGGAGCTCGACCCATGCGACGGGCGATCGCCCGTCTGGTGGAGGATCCTCTGGCGGAGGCCATCTTGGCCGGTACCCTAGAGGATGGCGACACAGCGTGGCTGGATGTGGATGGCGCTGGCCAAGTAGTCGTTGAACCGGTACCGGTTCCAGCCCTGGCGGTTTCCCACTGCTAGGGACCGATTTGGGGCAATCAGATCAATGGCGGTCAACCCTAGGGAGGGATGACCGCCATTCCTACGCTGGGCCAGCCGATGGCTGGGGCTAGGGGTTAGAAGGGTAGCTTTTTCTTACTGGCCTTATCGCGATCGTAGTCCAATTCCTTCAGCTTTTTCATAATCCGACTGAAGTATTCCTGCAGATAATCCTCGAGGGTGGTAATCTCCGCCGGATCAATACCAAAAATCGAGTATACCTCCTCCATCGGGGCATCTAAGGGCTGACTGCCAGCAATCACCTCCACAAAGGCCAGGCGATCAGCAAAGTTCCACCCCCACTGGAAGAAGTAGGCAACTCGGCGAATACCCCGCAACAGCCCCAGGGACATCCTGGAAACCTTGGCATCCTGGCCACACTTGCGCTCACAGAGGCGGATAATTTCGTAGGCTCCCCAGGCCCGAGGACCCGCTAAGGGAAAACTCCGCCTACTAGTGGTGGGCAGCGTAAGGGCCCGGATGGCAAATTTGGCAATGTCCTGGGTATCCATGTAGGCGATGGGAGCGGCCTCCCCCATCACCCAGATAGCTTGCTTTTCTAAAATAGGAATGGCGTACTGGCCGATTAACCCCTGTAAAAAGCCGCAGGGCTGCAGAATGGTGTAATCTAACCCGGACTCAACCAAGAGCTTCTCCGTAGAGTGCTTGATTTTCATCAGGGGGACATCGGGAAAGCGATCGGAGTTCAAGATGGAAACGAAAATAAACCGCTGAATACCAGCGGCTTTGGTGGCCTCAATCAAATTAATTTTACCCTGTCCATCAACCTCTAGGACCGACTCTGAGGGGCGAGCAGTGGCAGCGTCGATCACCGCATCTACCCCCTCCAGGGCGGGGGGTAAGGTATCGGGCTTGGTTAAGCTACCTCGGATCAGCTCCACCCCCCACTCTCGTAGGAAACTGGCTCGCTGAGCGCTTCGAACCAAACATCGGACATCGTGACCTTCGTCCAGGGCGCGACGAACAATTTGTCGTCCTAGAGTGCCCGTAGCGCCAACCACCAATAGTTTCATGAGGGGATGATACAAAACTTAACTTTACTCAAGAATATCAGATCTACCCCCTCTGTTAGCCTACGACGAGGAAACAAGCGTTACTCTTCTCCACCCTGGATGCGCAGCATGACAAAACCTAGCCCTAGACCCACCAGGGTAAGGACGAAAATAATAATGCTGGTGTTGAAAATTTCAGCGGCCATAGCTTCTCCTTAGGGCAGGACTATAATGTCAGTATTAAATGAGCTGTATCAACCAGTCAGCCCTATTCTAGAACAGTTTGGTGTCCCTTCTGACCTGCTCCCCAGCCCCTAGCTCTTTACCCCGCCTAGCTTTGACCCTGGGGGACCCGGCCGGTATTGGGCCAGAGGTCATCCTGAAGGCCTTAGCGGTTCAGGACTGGCAAAATCAGGTAAGGATTACCGTGTTTGGCACCGCCGCCCTGATGGCCCAGTCCTTAGACGTGTTGCGCCAATCCCCCCAGGTAGGCCCCCTAGCCGATCTGGGGGCGATAGACTGGTGGGAGGTTCCTTCTCCCCAGCCCCTGGCAAATCTGGAGTTAGGCCGACCCAGTGCTGCCACCGGAGCGGCTAGCTTTGCCTACCTGGATGCAGCGATCGCCCAAGCCGCCGCCGGCCATTTCGATGCCATTGTCACCGGTCCAATCGCTAAATCCGCCTGGCATGCCGCTGGCCATCATTACCCCGGCCAAACGGAACGTCTGGCGGAAGGGGCAGGGGTGGATCGGGTGGCCATGGCCTTTGTAGCCCGATCTCCCCACACCGGATGGCCGCTGCGTACCCTACTGGCCACCACCCATATTCCCCTACAGCAGGTCCCCATCACCCTAACCCCGGCCCTGCTCACGGAGAAGCTAGATTTACTCCTCACCAGTCTTCAGCAGGACTTTGGCCTCAGCCATCCCCGGGTGGCGGTGGCGGGTCTCAACCCCCACAGTGGAGAGGGGGGGCAGCTGGGCCAGGAGGAAGCGGCCTACCTAATCCCCTGGTTGGAGGCCCAGCGACAACGCTATCCCCAGGTCCAGATTGACGGCCCGGTGCCCGCCGATACCCTCTGGGTCGCCCCTGGACAGGCTTGGTTTGGCAGCTCACCGGGAGTAGCAACCCACGATGCCTACCTGGCTTTATACCACGACCAGGGTTTAATTCCCGTCAAGCTGATGGCCTTTGATCGGGCAGTGAATGTCACCCTAGGCCTACCCTGGGTACGCACTTCCCCTGACCACGGTACTGCCTTTAATATTGCCGGTCTGGGCCGGGCTAACCCCAGCAGTTTTCTAGCTGCCCTAGCGCTGGCCCATGAGCTCACTCAGTCACGACTGGCTACCAGGACAGACTAAGCCCAGGGGATCTGCCCCAAGCCCCAAATATTACAGACCGGTAACACAAATGATGGTAAAGCTCTGAAAAATAAAATGTTAGTTAATGTTTCCAGGCCCAGATTAAGGAGAGAATAAGCTGTAGCTTATTAGCCAAGTATCAAAAAATATCAGTAAACTAGGATACGGAATCCAAAAATATATAGTTCTAGCCATTGGACTCAGGGAAGCGATTAAAACTTTGAATCTCGGTCCATAGCAAACGGCATCACAGTCTTGTCCTAACTGGACTGGCGACGTCTATAGGGTTGACCAAAACCCTCAGGGCAGGGTTGACCGGTCAATTTCATATCCGTAACTGGCAGCCAGGTCTCTTGTTATGAGATAGGAAAAGTCAATTACTGAATAGGCGTTCTGGCCCACCTGCGCTCCTTGCGGATGGCTACAGCTATATCTTAGGGATTATTTCGTCTTTCCAAACATTCCTTCATCGTTACTGGGTTTAACCATGCTACAGTCCCTCCACTACACCATTGATTTGATTCGCGATGAGGCTCGCCAGCTGGTACAGAAAGGTACCGTTGATCGGCATCAACCTATCTATACCCTGTGTCGCCATATTCCGGCTCGAGAATGGATTTGTGTGGAAGCAGAGCTGGAGTCATCAGGTTTTTTGTTGCGCGATCGAATCGCGGATTTGATGGGTCGTGAGGATTGGGATAACGACTAAGATGTCTTTTCCCCTAGTCGATTGACGGTGCGGAGGATCTGCCCGGCTAGCATGGCGGCACCAAAACCGTTATCAATGTTGACGACGCCAATCCCTGTGGCACAGGAGTTGAGCATGGTTAGGAGGGCGGCCAAGCCTTGGAAACTAGCCCCGTAACCAATACTGGTAGGCACCGCAATGATGGGCCCCCCCACTAATCCAGCTACTACGCTAGGTAAAGCCCCCTCCATGCCGGCTACAACGATCATGACATCCATTTGTCTTAGCAACTGTTGGTGGTGCAATACCCGGTGTAACCCAGCCACCCCCACATCCCAAAGGCGCTTGACATGAAAACCCGATAACTCCGCCGTCACGGCCGCCTCTTCCGCCACCGGCAGGTCGGCGGTGCCCGCTGTCAGCACGCCAATGGTACCCGGCTGACAGGGGTTGAGGTTGAGGGGGACCAGGGCACAGATTCGGGCCGGGCTATAGTACATGGCCATGGGTAGATCTTGACGAATCTGCTCATAAACCGGCCGTTCAATGCGGGTGGCCATCACCACCGGATGATGCTGGTGCAAACTCCGCATAATCTCGACAATTTGGCCGGGAGTTTTACCCGGTCCCCAAATCACCTCCGGAAAACCCGTGCGCAAAGCCCGATGGTGGTCCACCTTAGCGAACTCCTGAATCGGTTCAAACTCAAGGTATTTGAGCTGTTCAAAAGCCTGCTCGGGGGCTAGGTGCCCCTGGGCGACGGCATTTAGGAGGGCGCGCAGAGCGGCGGGCTGGGTCACGGTGCTGGCGTTTCAGAATCTAGAACAGATAGCGACTGAGGTGCCCCATACTAACCATGGGGCACCTCAGTCGAGACGGCTATAGTATAGCTTTGCCTAGAACCCTAAGCCAGGGTTAGTCGTTCACTTTGATCTCTGATCACTGACCTCCTTCTGGTATCACCGCGGGTGATGGTACCAGCATCTAGGCCTCGCCGTAGGCCTCCATACCGGCGCAGGAGCAGACCAGGTGGCGATCGCCGTAGGCCTGGTCAATCCGATTCACCGCCGGCCAGAACTTGTGCTGACGGGTGAAGGGGGTGGGGAAAACGGCGGTTTGGCGATCGTAGGGCCGCTGCCAATCTGACACTAGATCGACACTAGTATGGGGTGCCTGGGTTAGGAGGTTGACCTGGGGATCCGCAGTGCCGGTTTCGATGGCCCAAATTTCCTCCCGGATGGCAATCATGGCCTGGCAGAACCGATCCAGCTCAGCCAGGGACTCACTTTCCGTGGGCTCCACCATCAGGGTGCCGGCCACCGGCCAAGACATAGTGGGAGGATGGAAGCCATAATCAATCAAACGCTTGGCAATATCTTCAACCCCCACGTTGGCGGATTGTTTAAAGGGGCGGACATCCACAATGCATTCGTGGGCGACCCGACCATTCTGGCCGGTATAGAGAATGTCGTAGTGCCCCTCCAGTCGTTTGGCAATGTAGTTAGCGTTGAGAATGGCGACCTCGGTGGCCCGTTTTAGCCCATCGCCCCCCATCATGGCGATGTACATCCAGGAGATCGGCAGGATGCTGGCACTGCCCCAGGGGGCTGCACTCACCGCCCCGATCGCCCGATCACCACCGACCCCAGCCACCAGGTTGTGGCCTGGCAGGTAGGGCACCAGGTGAGCCTTGACGCCGATCGGCCCCACCCCAGGACCGCCACCACCATGGGGAATACAGAAGGTCTTGTGGAGGTTAAGGTGACAAACATCGGCGCCAAAGTCGGCGGGGCGACATAGACCCACCTGGGCGTTCATGTTGGCCCCATCCATGTAGACCTGCCCACCATAGCGGTGCACAATATCGCAGAGGGTGATGATTTCCGTCTCAAACACCCCATGGGTAGAGGGGTAGGTAACCATCAGGGCGGCCAGGTTGGCCTGGTGCTGTTCGGCCTTTGCCTGGAGATCCTCAAGGTCAATGTTACCTTCGTCATCGCAGGCCACCGCCACCACGGTCATGCCAGCCATAACAGCGCTGGCGGGATTGGTGCCGTGGGCAGACTGGGGAATCAGGCAGACAGTACGATGGGCTTCTCCCCGTTGCCGGTGGTATTCGCGAATCACCAGTAAGCCGGCGTATTCCCCCTGGGCGCCAGCGTTGGGTTGGAGGGAAATACCGGCAAAACCCGTTACCTCCGCCAGCCAGGTCTCCAGATCACTAAACAATTGGCGGTAACCCTCGGTTTGACTAGCTGGGGCAAAGGGATGGATTTGTCCAAACTCAGGCCAGGTCACCGGTACCATTTCCGCCGTAGCATTTAGCTTCATGGTGCAGGACCCCAGGGGAATCATGGCGGTGGCCAGGGATAGATCCTTGCTCTGCAGACGGGTGATATAGCGCAGCATCTCGGTTTCCGAGTGGTAGCGGTTAAACACCCCGTGGGTCAGGTAGGGAGAGGTGCGCTTCAGGTTGGCGGGCAGGGCATCCTCCACCGCCGGATCCTGCAAGAGAAACGCCAAACTTTGAGGGGCCTCAGCCCCCCCAAAAACCCTCCATAGATCAATGACATCCTGGGAGGTGGTGGCTTCATCCAGGGCTATCCCCAGGTGGGTAGGGCTAAACTGCCGTAGATTAATGCGATGGGCGGCGGCTCGCTCTAAAATGGCAGCGGTTTGATCGCCGGTCTCGATCCGCAGGGTATCAAAGTAGGGGGCATCCCCCAGGGTAAAACCGAGCTGGGTCAGGCCCTGGCCTAGAACTACGGTCAGTTGATGAATACGTTGGGCAATCTGGCGTAGCCCCAGGGGGCCATGGTAAACCGCATACATGCTGGCCATAATTGCCAGCAGCACCTGGGCGGTGCAAATGTTACTGGTGGCGGTGTCACGGCGGATGTGCTGTTCCCGGGTTTGCAGGGTCAGGCGCAGGGCGGGGTTTCCCTGGGCATCCCTGGAGATGCCGACTAACCGACCCGGTAGTTTGCGAGCATAGCTCTGGCGGGTGGCAAAGAAGGCCGCATGGGGGCCGCCAAACCCCAGGGGCACCCCAAAGCGCTGACTATTTCCCACCACAATGTCAGCCCCAAACTCCCCTGGAGGGCGGAGGAGGGTGAGGCTGAGCAGGTCGGCGGCCACAATCACCAGGGCCCCAGCGGCGTGGGCCTGGCTGACGACGGCGTCGTAGTCGTAGAGGGCGCCGTCGGTGGCCGGGTACTGCAGCAACAGGCCAAACACCGGGGTATTAAAATTCAGTTTCCGATGGTCCCCCACCACCACCTCGATACCCAGGGGTTGGGCCCGGGTTTGCACCACTTCAAGGGTTTGGGGGTGGCAGTCGGCGGCGACCCAAAAGGTTTTGCAGGATTTCTGCTGACGGGCGTTGAAGGCCAGGGCCATGGCCTCCGCCGCCGCCGTCCCCTCATCCAGCAGGGAGGCATTGGCGATCTCCATGCCGGTGAGGTCAGTGATCAGGGTCTGGAAATTAAGCAGGGCCTCCAGGCGACCCTGGGCAATTTCGGGTTGGTAGGGGGTGTATTGGGTATACCAACCGGGGTTTTCCAGGATGTTGCGCTGGATCACCAGGGGGGTGAGGGTGTTGAAATAGCCAAGACCAATAAAGGAGCGCCATACCTGGTTGCGATCGGCAATCTGGCGCAGCCTGGCCAGGGCGGCCGCTTCACCCAACCCCTGAGGTAACTGCAGATCCCGCTGGAAACGAATGCTAGCCGGCACGGTGGCCGTTATTAGTGCCTCTAGGGATGGATAGCCCAAGGCTTCCAGCATGGTGCTCAGCTCAGCACCGGTGGGGCCCAGGTGTCTGGCAACAAAGCTACTCAAGCCCTCCTCGGCGGCCTGGTGCCCTTGGGTAGGGCTGCTGCTTAAGGACGACGGAGCTAGATTGGGTAGGGATGGCGAGGTGATAGCGGTGGGCTCAGAGAAGGGCGGGGTCATAGCCATTTGCCAGAAACGTCAAAATAATTGGTTAGCGATAGATATCACATCTAACTTCATATTTTGAAAGGAAACTTACAAATTGGCTACCGTAACATCCCCATTCATACAAAGACTAAATATAGTTGTTCCGATAGAAAGTGCTGGCAACAAGCTGGGAAGCCTACCTAGGCTGTCTTAACCGATTACCTTTATCCCAGACCCTCTGGCCGAAAACCATATTTGGCACGTCTTTCCTCAAAGGTTCTACCCGGCCTATCCCTGGACCTGGTCCTTGTATTCCTCCGCGGACATGGTATCCTCCAGGTCCTCCAGGTTTTCCACCTGTACCTTAATCAACCAGCCATCACCGTAGGGATCATCGCCAATTTGCTCCGGAGCTTCCACCAGGGCGTCGTTGCGTTCCACCACGGCGCCAGTGACTGGAGATTTTAGGCTTTCCACCGCCTTCACGGATTCGATGTTGCCAAAGGCCTCTCCCTTTTCTACGCTATCACCCACCTCGGGCAGTTCCAGGAAGACAATTTCCCCCAGTTGGTCGATCGCAAAGGCGGTAATTCCCAGGGTGACCTGTCCTTCCTCCTCATCAATGCGAGCGTACTCATGGGTATCTAGATACTTTAGGTTTTCGGGATACTCAAAGGCCATAATCTCGTTTCTTCCCTAGTGCAGGTGTGTTTGGTGGTTAGGGTGCTAGACCCCTGCCAGTTTGCCACGATCGGACAAAGTTAGCACAGTCTTTGTAGATTTTCTTGGTTAGTGAGAAGGGCTAGGCAGGAGCAAGGACCTGCTTCTCAGAGCCCCTTTAGGCCAGAGGGCGGCGATAGAAGGGCCGCTTTACCACCAAAGCGGGTCGGTTTTGGCCCCGGATAGCCACCTCCAAGCTCTGGCCTGGCTGAGCTAGGGCGGCGGGAACGTAGGCTAGGGCAATAGGAACCTTAAGACTGGGGGAGAGGGTGCCACTGGTAACTACCCCTACGGCCTCCCCCTGGTGGATGACTGGATAGTCGTGGCGGGCAATGTGGCGATCGGCCATGGTTAGTCCCACCAGACGACGTTGGGGACCCTGCTGTTTTTGCCGTTCCAACGCCGATCTCCCGACAAACTCCCCTTTCTCCTCCAGGTGAACCACCCAACCTAACCCCGCTTCCCAGGGGGTGGTAGTGGCGTCGATGTCTTGTCCGTAGAGGGCCATGGCCGCCTCAAGTCGCAGGGTATCCCGGGCTCCCAGCCCGCAGGGGGTGGCTCCAGCCTCCAGCAGGGCATCCCAAAGGGCGATACCGGTGGGGGCATCGGTCATGATTTCAAAGCCGTCTTCGCCGGTGTAACCAGTCCGAGCTAGGAAGGCGGGGGACCCCAGCAGGGTGCTCTCTAGATGGCCAAACCGAGCTACCTGGGAAAGATCGGCTGGGGTTAGTCGCTGGAGCAAATCAGTAGCCAGGGGACCCTGCAGGGATAGGAGGACCTGATCACGGAAACCATCCTCCAACTCTAGACCCTGCAGGTGATCGACCAACCAGGCCTTATCGGTATCAGTGGTGGCAGCATTGACGATCATCATCCACCGGTCCTCCCCGGCGAGCCCAGGGGCCTGACGATAGAGGATCAAATCGTCAATAATGCCACCCTCGGGGTTCAGTAGGAGGGTGTACTGGGCCTGGCCGGGTTGCAGTCGCTCCAGGTTAGAGGGCACCAGGGACTGCAGGGCGGCGATCGCCCCCGCCCCCCGCAACCCAAATTTACCCATGTGGGAAATATCAAAAAGACCCGCCTGGGTCCGTACCGCCTCGTGTTCAACCCCTATCCCCTTAAACTGGACGGGCATTTGCCAACCAGCGAACTCAGTCATCCGCCCCTGCAGAGCTAGACAGCGGGAGTAAAGAGGGGTCTGTCGCGAATTCATAGGACTACTTTTAATAATTTTTAATCTATAGCTAACGCTTCTAGTGTAACCCTAGTGGGCTGGAGGGACACTGGAGGCGTCTAGACCAATTCAAGCTAGGAGAAGTTGGGGCAGTTGCCAAGATCACCAGAGTCTACGGTTATACTCAAGCCAGAGTGGATATTACCCCTCATGCACTACCTGGCTAAAGTACAGAAAAAAGCTTTCTTAGGCGGCGCTGAGTTAACCCTATTGGCGGTGCAGAATAGTGACACTGTCTGGGAACGGTTAGCCAAGGAGCGCTCGATAGAAACCCCTCGCCTATTAGCCTTTCCCGAGGGCAGTTTGGTGCTGGTGAAGGTGGATGGGGCCAATCAGGTAGTGGCGGTGGAAGATGCCATCCCCTGGGTCCTCACCCTGGTGGAACAGTATCTGACCTATGGTATGACCCCAGCTGCCCTGGAGCAGGAAATTGAGCGGGCCGAACGGTGGCGCCAGTCCCTCACCTTGAAAAGCCAGGAGGTTGATCGTCGCGCCCTGGAAACGGCGGCCCGTCGGGACGAAATCCAAGAATTGGAGCGTAACCTTAAACAGGAACAGGAGGAGTTGGAGCGTCGCTGGCAAGACCTTCACCAGATGAAGGACCCTCCCCATTCCTAAGCCGGCCACTCAGACATCGTGAACTTCAGGACGACGCCATTGAAGACCCTCCCCCTTGCCTAAGCAAGAGGGTCGCTCCAGGGTAACCGTGACGTAAGACAGAATAACCATTTGCGATCAGCGCTAACCAACCAACCCCATCTCGGTGTTGTGGCCAAAGCTACGCCCGAGGCAAGGAGAAGAAAAGCCCACTCAAAGAAAAGGGTGAGGATGAACTCACCCAGAACATACAGGAGATTACAAGGAGATTACGACTACAGTCAAAAGTTCGGATCCCTAACTCCACAAGCCTGAACCTGGACAGCCCTGCCTGGAAAATCCAAGGTGAAAAATCTATCCAGATTCAGGATTGCAAAAAGTCTATAGGGCAAAAACTTTTTATATAGCGCTTTCAATGTTTTATTTGACCAGATCTAGCCCGATCTGGCAACCCCTGGCCCCTATTTTTTCCGTCGTCCTATAGAAGCGCGGCCACGGATAGCCCAGTCAGGCTGGATTAAGGGGAGTTTATTATCCTGGCACCCTGGCTATCTAGTTGCAGCACCAGGGTTTGAACGCTGTGGTCTGGCAGTTGCCAGGCCCCAGCCAGGGCCAGGGCTACCGAGTCTGCCTGGGGGGCGGGAGCCAGGGCCAGGAGGGTGGGCCCCGCCCCACTAATCACCAGACCGTAGGCCCCGGCCTCGGCGGCGGCGGTCGCCACCGCTTCGTAACCGGGAATTAGGGCCTGACGGTAGGGCTGGTGCAGGCGATCGCAGAGGGCCATCCGCAACCAGTCTCCCCGAGCGGTTTCCAGGCCCCGCAGCAACAGCCCCAGGTGGGCGGTGTTGAAAATGGCGTCCGCCCGACTGTAGTGGCTGGGGAGTACCCCGCGGGCCTGGGCGGTGGAGAGTTCGAAGGAGGGAATCGCCACCACTGGCCTGATCTCGGCATGCCAGGGGACTGGGCAGAGGGTGGTGCGGCCCTGACCGTCAATGACCGCCAGTTGACAGCCCCCCACCAGGGCCGGCACCACATTATCGGGGTGGCCCTCCAGGGCGATCGCCAGATCGGTAAGGGCCTCTAGGGATAGGGGCTGGGGGCAGAGGCCATTGGCCCCCAGCAGCCCCCCCACGATGGCGGTGGAGGAACTGCCCAAGCCCCGGGCCAGGGGGACCTCCAGATCAATGGCCAGGGCTACCGCCGGCACCGCCAGCCCCTGGTGCTGATAAAAATGGGTAAAGGCCCGGTAGGCCAGGTTAGATCGATCCCGGCTCACCCGCACCGCCTCCGCCCCCCGCACTGTTATGGTGTGGGCGCCGGGGGGCTGATCCAGGGGGGTGAAGTGAAAGCGATTGTAGAGGGTTAGGGCCGCCCCCAGGCAGTCAAAGCCAGGGCCGATGTTAGCGGTGGTGCCGGGTACGGTGATGGTTACAGTGGTTGGGGCCACGTAGATCTCCAGGGTTCACGGATAGGTTCAGGCCCAGGATACACCCTTTTTACCCCTGGCCCAGGTCCGGCAGGGGCTGGACCTGGGGAGTTAGGGCCTGAGGGTCCAGGCCGGCTCGGTGGGCCGCCAGTAGGCCAATCGCCTCCAGGTAGGAACCCACCCGCGTCGCCCGTAGCCCTAGGGCCTCGGGGGTGACCGCCAGGCTAGTCTGGTTGGCCTCCACCGCAATCAATAGGGCTTGGCGGTGGGCCAGGCTGAGGACAGTGCTGCCGCCACAGGCGCTAGCGGGCACCACCACGGCATCCACCTGGTCCGCCCAGAGGTCACCAGGGCGCCCACCAGCCTGGGTGACAAATTGGGGAGCCCGGCTTAGCCCCGCCAGCACACAGGGCAAAAAGGTGTAACCCAGCTCCTCCGCCGCCGCCTTGGCAGCCACGGATAAGTCCAGGGGAGCAGCCTGGAGGGCGGGGGCATGGGCACAGGGCAGGTGGAAGTGGCGCACCACCAGATGGCTAATCACCGCCTCCGCCCCCGCCAGGGGGTCGACTCCCCGGCCCTGGCGGTAGGCTTGGGTGACCGCGTCCTCCAGGGGCTCGGGGAACCGGGCCACCACCGCGATCGCCTCCGCCCCCGCCGCGATCGCCCGCTCCGCCGCCCGTAGCAAACTGTCTGGCCGCTCCAGGGTACCCCAGCTGGCCCCCGTGGCTGATTGGCTCAAGCCCACTCCCAGAGGAGCATCGGTGACCACATAGCCCACCAAATCCAGCCCCAGGGTGGCTTGACAGGCCGCTGCCGCCTGGCGGTGCCGCCCCTGCAACTCGGCCTCCATGCCCCGATCCAGCACCAGGGCCAGGCGGTTACGGTACCGGGGGCGCAGCCCCCAACGCCCGGCGGCAAACTGATCCAGGCCGTAGCCCTCAACATAGTAGCCATTCTCTAGGGGCCAGTAGAGCTGGGCCCCATTCATGACATTGGGGTGGGTAATGAGCACATCCACCACCGTCGCCATCGCCCGGGCCACCGGCAGTGCATCACCGGCATAGCCACCAATAGCGGCGCCAATGCCCGTGGGTACCACCAGCACCGCCGTGTAGGGATGCCGGGTCAGGCTAGGTCTGGTCATTGCCGGCGGGAGGAGAGGACACACCGGTGACCACCGCTTCCACGTGAAGGGTCAACTGCTCTCGATCCACCGCCGTAATCGCCCACCGCAGGGGAGTGCCCCGGTTTTGCAAGGCCGCCTCCACTCGCTCCACCAGGTTAGGGGGTAACAGGGGAAGATCTAGCTCGATAAAGTGGGTGGCCAAGGTCATGGACATCGCTGACAGACCCAAATGGCCCGATCAGCCCCCCTGGCAAGCCCCCGAACCTCCTCCCTCACTGGCCGGAGAAACCTTCGAGGGAGTCAAGGTACCGCTGCAAACGACGATGGTCGACCGCAATCTCGGGATCGGGTCTTTTTCGCCCAGCCCCGGCAGCCCGATGGCCGATGGCTGACCAACGAATGAAATCCCTATCCCTGGGGTCGTGGGGTCGGTCTTTAAGGGCCA
Source organism: Cyanobacteriota bacterium (assembly GCA_035286245.1). GTDB lineage: Bacteria > Cyanobacteriota > Cyanobacteriia > Phormidesmidales > Phormidesmidaceae > Nodosilinea. The sequence continues at coordinate 25,666 of JAYKIM010000241.1, forward strand.
TGGTTCTACATCCTACAACCCTTGTACTATAGCCAATTCTGAATACCGAAACGGAATCTGTTACAGTCGTTAAACCTGGCCCACCCATAGAGGGCCAGAACTAGGCCTGGTGGAGCTCTTCCTCACTGCGTTCCCGCATGGCTTGCTGGGCTTGCTCCCGGTGATGCAGCTGGTCGGCCATGGCCTGACGGGCCTGCTCGTCCAGGTTAGAGGCAGGGGCTGCTTGCAGTTCTGCCTCACTGCGGGCCAGCAAGCTCTCCTGCCGCAACTCGGCCTGGAGACGCTCCTGGGCAACTAGTTCGCGGGCCTGTTCAGTTTGTTTATCCATGGTCTATAACCGCCTACTAGGACTACCTACTATTTAAATTGTGAAAGAATGGAGCGAAACCTAGGTAACCATGGCCATAACTGACATTATTATTTAAATTTCTCAATATCTTGACGTTTAACGCCAAGGATAGGGCAATCATCCTTGCCTATTTCTCTGGTGGCCTAAAAACCGGATCTAACGATCACCGCGGAGCCAAGACTTGGCCAGCCCCTGACTCGACCGTCGAACAGGGAAGCCAGGGCAATAGCCCCGCGGATGTTCAATATTAAGACTTGAGAAGCAGACCTTAAAAAACCGTATCGAAGGCCGCCGTTTCCCTCGTCAAATTCTACGATGGAAAGGTAAATCAGGCGGCTTGGCATCCGTACTCAAGCAACTATCTCCGCAACGTTGTCTGAGTTAGGGGAATCCAGATAGTCCTGGGTTGCCGCCAGCCGATTAGACCGCTCTTAGAAAGCGAGGAGAGTCCCATGGTCCTATCCCATCGCCCCGATCATCCTGAGCCCACCTTGGATCGCAAGGAAAACGCCTTTGTTCTCTGGTTCGAAGAGGTGGGCATTGAGGATATCCCTCTGGTGGGGGGAAAAAATGCCTCCCTGGGGGAAATGATTCAGCAGTTGGGGGGCCAGGGGGTGAGGGTGCCCACCGGCTTTGCCACCACTGCCTACGCCTATCGCTACTTTATCCAACAGGCTGGGCTGGAGCAACAGCTGCGCCAGCTATTTGCTGACCTAGATTTAGATGATGTGTTGAACCTGCGGGAGCGGGGTAAGCAAGCCCGGGCCCTGATCCTCAATACCCCCTTCCCGACGGAGTTGCAGGTGGCGATCAGCCGCGCCTACCTGCGTCTCTGTGAGCGCTACGGCCAGGATGGGGACTTCTGCGATCGCTTCCAGGGGGACTACGCCGAGGAATGCCGCAAGTTTGCCAACGATCTGGACGTGGCGGTCCGCTCCTCCGCTACGGCCGAAGACTTGCCCGATGCCAGCTTTGCTGGACAACAGGAAACCTACCTCAACGTCCATGGGGTGAAGGGGGTGGTGGAGGCGTGCCACCGTTGCTTTGCCTCCTTATTTACGGACCGGGCAATCTCCTACCGCCACCAGTACGCCGAACGCCTGGAGGACTTTGACGAATTCTCCGTGGCCCTGTCGGTGGGGGTGCAGAAAATGGTGCGATCGGACCTGGCCACCGCTGGAGTAACCTTCTCCATTGACACGGAAACCGGCTTTAAAGATGCCGTTCTGATCACCGCCGCCTACGGCCTCGGGGAAAACGTTGTGCAAGGGGCGGTGAATCCGGATGAGTAT
>JAYKIM010000242.1:0-3031 GCA_035286245.1 Cyanobacteriota bacterium
TCTGAGCCTGCTGATGGCGGGGGCGATCGCCAGCGGTGTGGTGGGTTGGGTCAGCCGCAAACTGACCCAAGACCCCTCCTGATTAGGGCCAGAGCTTCTGGGTGCCCGAGTACCAGCGCAGTAAGACTTTAGCCAGGTTTTGAGGATGGTGGCGCACCGAGAGGTTTTCCCGCTCCTCCATGATGTTAGCGGCAATAATTCGACGCCCGGAAGCGATAATCGCCTCCCGATCCAACACCACGGGTTTGGCCTGCTGGCTGGCGTAGTGATTGATCACCGCCGGGGAAGGGGGTTTTCTCTGCACCAGAACAGCGTCAAATAGATAGTGTCCCGCCGCTGCATCCAGGGCTCGAATGTGGTCTGAAACCGCAAAGTCATCGGTCTCCCCAGGTTCGGTCATGATGTTGCAGACGTAGATACGGGGGACTTGGCAAGCGGCGATCGCCTGCACCAAATCAGGCACCAGGAGATTCGGAATAATACTGGTGTAGAGGCTACCAGGGCCAATAATGATATAGTCCGCCTCCTGAATGGCTCGAATCGCCCTGGGTAGGGCCGGTGGGTTAGGGGGTAAGCAGCCAATCTGAACAATGCGGCGACGGGCTTCGGTAATCTTTGACTCACCCACAATCCGCTGGCCGTTATCCAGCTCCGCCCAAAGTTGCACATCGCTCAGGGTGGAGGGCAGTACCTGGCCCCGTACCGCCAACACCTTAGAACTGGCGGCAATGGCCTGCTCCAGGTCACCGGTAATCTCCGCCATGGCGGTCAGGAACAAATTCCCAAAGCTATGGCCCACCAGGCCACTACCGGACTCAAACCGGTAGTTAAATAACTCGGTCAAGAGCTTTTCCTCGTCGGCCAGGGCTGACAAACAGTTGCGAATATCCCCGGGGGGGAGAACGCCAATTTCCCGGCGTAATCGCCCTGAGGAACCGCCATCGTCCGCCACGGTGACAATGGCGGTGATGTTAGCGCTGTAGTGCTTGAGGCCCCGTAACAGGTTGGAAAGCCCCGTCCCCCCGCCCACCACCACAATTTTGGGGCCTCGAGATAGGCGCCGTTGAGTAATCAGGGCATCTAGCAGGTCCTCTTCTTGCCCGGGGAGTAACACGTCAGTGATCACCCCAACGGTGCGGGTTTGCCCCCAGAGGATCAGGGCTAGCCCCAGTAAAATACCCAGGGGGCCGCTAATATAGCTGGGGACGTAGGTGGTAAACATCCGCAGGGCCGCCCCCAGTAACTGCCCGGTGTAAAACACAGGGGTTAACTTGAGCCAGATCATGATGCCGATCCCCAGCAGCACGACCCCCACCACACTGAGAAACAGCCAGCGCTTGACCAGCAGCCCCGGCGTTAACCACCATACCCACCGGTTGACTCGCCGGGCCGCTGGAGATCGACGGGCCTGGCCCGGTGCTAGCCCGGTTTGAAGGGCCTGAATGAGCCGTTGTACAGGTTTTAGCCACATGGCAAAGGGATGTGAAGGAGTACCCTAAAACCAGGCGAGGCTCACTACACAGCAACCCAGGCCTGGGAAAAGAAAGCATAAACTCGGTAAATAACAGCCAGAGATAGTGTAGCTTCTATAACTAGGGCCTAACGCTTTTGATTTTAGCGACTATAGCCGTAACCTCGGGTAACGGGGCGAAGGCTCGCCAAAATGCTTAGACAGAATCCGCTTTTTCTGTCTCGTGTTATAGGATAAGCTGCTCTATTGCGAGACATAAACATGACCGATCCGCGGTGTCCTAAGCGTTTTGGCCGAAGCCATGGCTTTGGTCAAAACGCTTAGCTAAACTCTAAACTCCAGCTAATCTATTCACAATGGCAGCACTTGCCCCTTACCCTGCTGGTAATACCATGGATAAGCTCCGGCCCCTAGAGGATGACATCAGTGATGGCGCGGTCTATTCCCAGTCCGATGGCATGCCCCCTAACCCGACGGAGGGCCTGGGCCATGAAGAACATGGCGGTGCCCAACACCAAGCCCTGCTAGAACTGCAGCAGATTTCTAAGTGGTTTGGGGCTAACCAGGTGCTAGACCAAATTGATTTGACTGTTTATCCTGGTGAGGCCGTGGCTGTCATTGGTCCCTCAGGCACCGGCAAGTCGACCATTTTGAGGATTATTGCCGGGCTGCTGGCCGCCGACGGTGGCCAGATTTATGTCGCCGGCAAAAAACGCCAGGGTCTAATTGAAGATGCCCCAGACCCCCTGGGGATTGGCATGGTGTTTCAGCAGCCCGCCCTGTTTGACTCCCTCACCGTGGAGGAAAATGTGGGCTTCTTGCTATACCAACATTCTCACCTACCTGCCCGACAAATCCAAGAGCTGGTGGAGGAGGTGCTAGATATGGTTGGTCTACCCGGCATTGGCAGCCGCTATCCAGCGGAACTATCCGGGGGCATGCGCAAACGGGTCAGCTTTGCTCGAGCCATCATTGCCAATCCGGAAAATCCCCAGGATCGGCCGGCCCTTTTGCTTTACGATGAGCCTACGGCCGGCCTGGATCCCATTGCCTCCACCGTGATCGAGGACTTAATCCGAAACATTCAACGCAGCGGTGGCTGTCAGGCTTACCTGATTGTCACCCATCAAGACAGTACCATTCGGCGCACGGCGGATCGGATTATTTTTCTACACCGCGGCAAAATTCAATGGAATGGTCCAGTTAGTGAGATTGATCGGACCGATAATCCCTACGTACGGCAGTTCTTTAGTGGTGATGTGGAAGGACCGATCCAAATGCTCACCTAGGGTAGACGATGGGGGCGAGTCAGGTTGGTGGGATTAGGAGGGATAGCCCTTGGACAGGGGCGGGTTCGATTCATAGGATAGGTAGCAAGGAGAGGGAATGCGGGAACGCGCCATACGAGAGGGATCGGTTGGTCTACTAATTTTGCTCGCGATCGGGCTCTTTGCTGGCTTGGTGTTGTGGCTCAAGGGCTTGACACCAGGTCGTCAGAGCTACCGCGTTAAATTTGTGTTCGAAAATACCCTGGGTATGCAGGAGGGTACTGCTGTCACG
>JAYKIM010000243.1:0-34394 GCA_035286245.1 Cyanobacteriota bacterium
ATAGGGGCAAAATGAAACCCACCAGCAGCAGGTTGCGCCAGCGCTGGGGCGAGACCAGGGCTAGCCAGTAGGCCACGGGAAACCCCAGGGCCAGGCAAGCCAGGGTGGCGGTGGTGGCAAATAGCAGCGATCGCAGCACCACCTGCAGGTATACCGGCTGCAAAAGCTGCAGATAGTTCCCCCAACCGTAGCCGGTGGCCGGTTGGCCCAGCCGTAGCCCCGGCACCAGGCTAATATCCAGGATCAACAGGGTGGGAATCACTAATAACAGCAATAACCACAGCCCCCCTGGTCCCAGGAGTAGTAAGGGCCCCAGGCTACGGCGTAGCCAACGCACCGATGGCAAGTTAGGGGGCACTCCGTCCCCTCCCCCAGGTCGCCCTGATCTAGGCACTGGTGATTTCGGTCCAGAACCGATCAAAGAGGTCATTACTGGCGGTAGCAAGGGGGGCAATGCCTTCGCTGCGGTCTAAAACCTCCTCCTCGGGATACAGATCGCGGTTGTTTTGGAGCTCTGGGGGCAACTGTTCAAAGGCGGCCTGGTTAACGGTACTAAAGAGGAACCGTTCCGCCGTCACCCTGGCCACCTCCGGTTCTAGCATGAAGTTGATCCACTGGTAGGCCGCCTCGGGGTTAGGGGCGGTGGTGGGAATCGCCATGGTGTCGGTCCAGAGGGAGGTGCCACTGCGGGGAATCAGGTATGCCAGGTTGGTGTCCTGACGGGTGAGGGGAATTGCATCGGCAGAATAGGCCATGGCCACCGCCAGATCACCGGCTAGAATTTCATCTTCAAAACCACCACTCTTAAAGGCAGCGATGTGGGGTTTGAGCCCTAACAACTTACGATAGGCCGCTTCAATCTGGGTGGCATCATTGGTGTTGTAGGAATAGCCTAAGGACTTCAGGGTGGCCCCCAGCACCTCCCGCGTATCGTCAAGCAGGGTAAACCGTCGGGAAATTTGCGGGCTAGCTTGCCAGAGAAACTCCCAGTCCTGTGGGACCCCTGGGGTGACCTGGCGATTATAGACCAGCCCTGTGGTGCCAGTGCTAAAGGGCATACTGTGGGCGTTATTGGGGTCGTAACCAGGGTTGGCCCAGCGAGACTTGAGATTTTTTATGCCTGGCAACCGATCCGGATCTAACGCCGTCAGCATCCCCAGGTCTACCATCTGGGTGACCATGTAGTCCGACGGATAAATCAGACTATAGGCGTTACCTCCTCCCGATTGAAGTTTGGTTAACATCACCTCATTGGAGTCGAAAATATCAAAAATAACCTTGACACCGGTCTGGTCCGTAAAGGCCGTAACCGTATCTTGATCAATGTAGTTTGACCAGGTATAGATGCGCAGGGTATTCTTTCCACCTGAGCTGGAGTTGTCCGGCTTAGTCGTTTGTCCTGTTAGATTAGCCCGGCAGTTCGCCAGGGTAAGGGCCGCCACAGTGGCACCGGCCCCCTGTAAAAAGTGTCGACGCGTATAACGGTAGCCAGGGTCAGGGGGAAATAGCGGCTGAGGGGGCACGGCGGGCTCCTATAGGACAATACCAATACCTGAATAACGGGTGTTGTTATCATCGGGTCCAGGCGTTGATGATAAGATGCTAGATCTTTATTAGAACTCCAAGGACTAGACCTCTATAATTATCAAACCACGCAACCACCCGGATACCCAGGAGTTGCCCCAAAGGGGTTAGGGTAAAAATCGGTCCAGGGCGGCCTTGAGTTCGGCAATTTCCTGCTCAATATTTCCCTCCTCAGCAGCCCGGCTAATGCACTCCGTCAGGTGATCGTCAAGGATAATCCGAGCCACTCGATCTAGGGCTCCGCGAACCGCACCAACCTGAACTAGCACCTCGGGACAGGGACGACTTTCCTCGACCATGGTGCGGATGCCCCGAATATGCCCTTCAATGCGGGCTAAACGATTCACGATTCGGCGTAGGGACTCTGGATCATGAACATGGGGATGGGCCTCACCACTACCAGTATCAGCGGTAATGGATAGGTGGTCATGCTGATGGAGGTGGGAGCTAGGATGGTGCAAGATGAAATACTCACGAAATAGAGAAGGAAATCTTAGCTGCAACATTGTAGCTTTCTAGGGCTATTTAACCAGGCTACTACACCTAACACGACAACCAATTACCCAAGTTCAGGGGGCAGGGGGGGATGGATAATTGCTCAGGCGGCTCAACTCCTCTAGGGATTTTACCCCAGAATAAAGTTGGCTACCAATTTCCCAGGTGGGATAGCCCTTAATGCCCTTATCTTGGCAAAGTTGGAACTGGCTATTCTGGCCATCGGCCGCACACTCCACGTAGGTTAGCTGACCAGCCGCCTCCTTGAACAGAGTTTTTTGGTCGGCACAGTGGGGACACCAGTAGGCACCGTACATAATGCTATTGGTTTGGGTGAGATGATCCGCCAGTTGTGACTCGTAGCTAGGGGAGGAGCTAATTGCTGAAGAGCTAGCGCCACAGGCCGATAAAACCGTGGCCAGGGCGGCCAAGCTAGCCAACCGGGAATACAGACCTTTAGCCAACACCTGAGTCATGACCTAAGCTCCTATCTCAGGCGCTGTAGAGGACTACTAAACCAGACAAAATGCTAGGTTTCGCCTCTTAGCATAGCATTAGTAGTTTTAGCTGGGGGCCTCTGCTGCAGGTTCTATAGCGGGTTTTACTTGCATGAAGTACAGGGCAAAATCCCTCCCATCCCGCTTAATAAGGGGGGAAAGCACGTAGCTTAGAATGGGAAAAGCCGGGCGGACTGAAGCTGAGAAAGTTTCTATCTTAACTGAAGCCAGAACCACTATAGGAGCTTAAACCTTAGGGTTGGGCCGTGGGAGTTACCCCTCCCAGGGATCTTTTCTAACTATCCGGAATCCATAGATTAAAAATCTTGACTTAAGACTCTGCCTGTAGAGTGGGGTAATCCTTGGGCTTCCAAAACGCTTGGGCGACTATCATTTAAGACCGTCAATACCTGAGGTGGTGTAGCGTCGGCGGGGTAGACCAAATCTACCTCCACCTCATGCCGGGTTTTGGCAGGGAGGGTTAGCCTAACCAGGGGGTCACTTTCCTGGCCTCCCCGCTGGACTAGGTGCAGGTAGTGGGTACGTTCTATACCCATAGGGTTTTTAAACTTGAGGCGTACCGTTCCCCGGAAGAAAATCCGGTTATTGGGGGGGCGACGAAATCGCAGCCCATCGGTCAAATTCTCATCCCCCAGGGGGGTTTGAAACTTGATACTAACGGTTTGAGCCGTATCGTGACTGTTGTAGAGGGGTAACTTGAGACTGTAGCGAACGCCATAGTTGCCATGGGCTCGGAAGGCTGTATCCGGATAACGGACCACCATGGGAGCACTTTGGATTTGTCCAGTGCCAAAGGTATTGCGATCAACGGAGCTGATGACGTAGGAAAAGGAATTACCTGGATCGGGAATGGTGAGGTCGTCGCTGTTCGGGTTATCCGTTAAGGTCGTTCTCCAGCTGGAACCCTTAGCGACGCCAGCCACCCGACCGTAGTAAAATCGCCCAAATTGATAGGACTGGGGATCGGAGGGGGGAATATCGCGGGGACCCGCTAGCCCACCCTGCTTCAGAACTCGGAGCCAGTCCCTCAGGGTGGGTACCCGTTCGCTATCGGTCGGGGTTTTGTCGGCATACTTGGCCAGACTAGCCACATAAACTGGGCCATTAGCCGTTAAGTACATCATAGCGGTGCGGCCATTGCTGGGAATGGGGCGCGGTGCTGGCGGAGCCGATGAACTGCTGCCGGAAGTCTCTTGGGATGGTAACTGGTTATCTGCAGCGGATAGGGCGGTGGGAGGAGCGGCCGGCTTAGGAATGATTTGACCCTGGGCGTAGCTGCCGTTCACCGGTACGGATAACTGGCGTAAAGGAATGGGGGTATTCATCAAGAGATGAACATGGCCCGGGGGGATGGTAATGGAGCGAGGCCACTGGGGTTGGCTGGTGCCCCGGAGAATATCGGTAGCAGTGCGGCTACCAGGTCCAGCGAAAACACTACCGTTGATATTCAAACGGGACTCTGGCAAGTCGATGAAGGGGGCTTCCTGGCTCAGATAGCTGACCCCTTGATGGATCTTCAGCTCTACCGGAGTTGAATTGGGGTTATAAACCACGACCCCTAAGAATAGGGTGCGGCGATCGTCTGGGTTTAACCCCCGAGCAATGTGATGGGCGAAAATGTCAAATCGCCCCTGAAAGGAATAGTTGAGATGGGCCGCGGGGGTAGCCATACCGTCGGGGGGGAAGGTGGAAAGTAAAATCCCCTCCTGCTGCACCACCTCTGGACTGTTACTGTTAAAAACAGGGACATCATCAAGACCACCGCTGAGAGGACGTACCTCTTGCCGGCGAATCACTTCAGCATAGGTACCATCTCGGGAGACAATCACCGTCTCAGACGGTGGAACCGCGCTAACCTGATTCTCAGGAACCTGGGCAATCAGTGGAGGGATTGGCGGAAGGGTGAAAGCGACTAACGCACTCAGCATGGCTACCTGGAAAACAACCAAAACTCAACATAATTCAGCTTGCCCATAAAAGCTGAAATCTAGCGGATGGAGAAAGTTTGATCAAGATTAAGACCGTTAGACTGGGCCGATTATCCGCCGACGATTATGGGCATCAAAGTAAAAATAGGGGGGTAAATAGCTTGTTACGGCTCATTAATAAAAGCCTCACCCTATTAACCTCTGCCAATTTTGTCAGCCTTTCCCCATGCTTTGGTAGGAACTATCTGATCATTGGTTCAGTAATAGCAAGAAGTAATCAAACCGCTCGACAGTATAAACGACTCGATCTACCATAACACCTTGACGCCTAGCCTAAACCATAGACCGAGGACAAAAATCACAGAATCTTTACTGATTTGTGTGACTTTGGGGAGCGGGGGAATAATCTTCCGGGGGTCGGGTTATGGGGCTAGCAGGATTTGCAAACCTCCTTCACTTGTAGTAGAAAAAAGAAGGCTAATTCTTCTCTAGGGTCGCAACAGCTATGGCCGATGCTAGTAATATCTTGGGTGGTTCTCTAGCTGCCTGTAGTATGGATCCGATTACCGGTTTTTACCGAGATGGCTGTTGCCGAACCGGTGGTGGTGATTTTGGTGCCCATGTGGTGTGCGCCGAAATGACAGAGGAGTTTCTAGCCTTCACTAAGGCCCAGGGCAATGATTTGTCTACTCCTGTGACGGCCTATCTCTTTCCTGGCCTTAAGCCCGGCGATCGCTGGTGCCTCTGTGCCGATCGATGGAAGGATGCCCTTGATGCGGGGGTGGCTCCTCCGGTGCTGCTTAGGGCAACCCACGCCTCCGCCCTGGAGTATGTCTCTTTAGCAGAGTTGCAAGCCCACGCACTGGATCAGCCTTAAATCACCTTCAGATCAAGGGTGCGACCAGATAAAACACCTGACCTGCTTGCAGATTTTCTGGCTCTGCAACCTGGGAGTTAAATAGTAGGGATGCTGTTTTTGATCATAGGGCATCCCCACCTTGTTGTAATCAGTTTTGTCCGCTATCGGCTTAAGCCTCCGTTGCTGGGACCCTAGCCTCTGGCATCAGATGGCCTTGGTGAAAGGGCCAGACTTCGGCGACGGCGGTGCCATGCGGTCAATCCCATGCCAACTAAAAATTCCCTCAGGATAGACCTACAGGGTGATGTGGGAGTCCTCTCGACAGACCAGGATGAATCCAACTGCTGGCAGAGGGGGTGGTGGCTGTCAGGCGACGTTATTTAGACTGTGAGGGTCATCAGGCAGCAAAGCTTATAAACAATACGAGCTCCCACATTGCCGTCCCACTCGCCGTCCCCCACCTCTGACAGGTCAAAGCCAATAATGCGACGACCACTCGCCACCAGCCGCTGCAGCAGGTAGAACACCTCCGGTAGATCCAGCCCGCCCGGTACCGGCGTACCGGTATGGGGACAGAGCTTGGGGTCGAGGCCATCGATGTCGAAGCTGACATAAACCCGATCTGGTAGGGAGGCGATGATGCGCTGACATTGACTTTCCCAGGAGAGCCCCCTGTAGTGCTCAGCCTTCAGGTGGGCATCGTAGAAGGGGATAAGGCGATCGCCCACCTCAGCCATCAGGGCCACCTCCTCCTGGCAGACATCCCGCAGCCCCACCTGCACCAGGCGGGTTACCTGGGGTAATGGCAGGACATTATACATAATCGAGGCGTGGGAGTAGGTAAACCCCTGGTAGGCGCAGCGCAGGTCGGCGTGGGCGTCGATGTGGAGAATGCCAAACTCTGGGTTAAATTCTGTCAAGGCCCTGATATAGCCCAGGGGAACACTGTGGTCTCCCCCCACCAGGCCTACCCGTTGGCCCCGCTCCAGTGCCTCCCGGCTATGGCTATAAACCCACTGGTTCATGGCTTCACAGGCCTGGTTGACCTGGGTCAGGGCCGCCGCCAGATCCGAGCGATCGCTGGGGCCTAGGCCTGTCTCAGTCGCCTCCATGACCCGACCTGCAGCGGCTCTAGCGGTTTGATTTAGCCCTAGCCAATGATCCGCCAGGGGGGGCATGAAAATCCCCTGGCGCCAGGCTTCGGGATGGTCGAGGTCATAGAGGTCTATCTGGCTAGAGGCTTGTCGAACCCGCTCCGGCCCCTGGGCGGTGCCGGCATGGTAGGACGCCGTTGCCTCCCAGGGCACCCCCAGCACTATCAGGCTGGCGGTGTCGGCGGTAAAGGGCAAACCATAGAGGTTGCCGTTATCTAAGGCTACCCCGCTGGGGTCAAAGCCTTCCGGAGCAGCGGCTAGCCTAGGGGAACCAGAGGATGGGACCATGATCGACGCCGGTTAGAGGCCGGTTAGAGGTAGTCAACATCCCCAGTCTAGGGCAAACGGAGCGTCAGCCAGAATGCTGACGCTTAGACTAGCCAGGTTACTCATTAGCTAACCATTCCAGGGCCCGCTGCCCGAGGCTCAGGGGAATACCCACCGCTTTGCCCAGGCGGGGGCGTTCACGGGTTTCGCCAATCCAAACCTTGACGTACTCCGCCTGCCCCCACTCGTTCAGGTATAGGGCAATCTGATCAAGATGGAGAAGGTATTCCGTTTCGCTGAGGGGAAAGGAGGCCTGCTCCAGGTAGCGCCACATCACCTGCAGCCAAACCTTCCCCTGGGTGCGACGCAGCTGCAAGTCGTAGGAGTAGCCCCACTTATCCAGTAAAATCCCCTGCAAGTCCCTACCCGTCATCCCGCCTTCCTTCGTTTTAGGTATAACCACACTTGATACATTTCTTTATAATCCGCCATCAGGGGAGGATCTGGGCTCCCCATGGTGCAATAATACGGTTAGTTAAGTTTTCGACACTGCCATCAGCGCTTCAGTCCCTATTCTCAAGAGTTTGAGAACCGTGACTGGTTTACTGGGGTCTGTCTTGATAATAACTACTGATACACTCGAGCGGGTAAGCCAGTTTGGATTATGACTCAAGTTTCTGGAACCTCTGATGTCCCCGATTTGGGGCGTCGTCAATTTATGAACCTGCTAACCTTCGGAGCCGCCACCGGGACTGTCCTGGGGATGTTGTATCCGGTGGTGAAGTATTTCATTCCCCCTTCTAGCGGTACCGGCGGTGGTGGGGTAACGGCTAAGAATGAGCTGGGCAACGATGTCATTGCCAGTCAGTTTGTACAGGCCCATAACCCTGGCGATCGCGTTTTGGTGCAGGGGCTCAAGGGCGACCCCACCTACCTGGTGGTTAAGGACAACGGCGCTTTAGAAAACTACGGCATTAGCTCCATCTGTACCCACCTGGGCTGTGTGGTTCCCTGGAATGCCAGCGAGAACAAATTTATGTGTCCCTGCCACGGTTCCCAGTACGATGCCACCGGTAAAGTGGTACGTGGCCCAGCCCCCCTATCGCTGGCGTTGGCCCACGCCGATGTCACCGAAGACGATAAGGTTTCCCTGACCAATTGGACAGAAACCGACTTCCGCACTGGCGATAGCCCCTGGTGGGCTTAGGTAGGCTACCTACCGAGCCGGTGCCCATGACACCCTCCCTTGCTTGCTATATATCTAGAGCCATGACTGCATTATTTTCATCGGTGAGTCGTTGGCGGCCCGTAGCCGTTGTCTTTGCCACCGTTCTTCTGATTTTGGCTGGGGTACTGGTCCAGCCCCAATCCGCTGCTGCCTACCCCTTCTGGGCCCAGGAAAACTACGCGACTCCTCGGGAAGCTACCGGGCGGATTGTTTGTGCCAACTGCCACCTGGCGGCTAAGCCTACCAAAGTGGAGGCGCCCCAGGCGGTTTTACCTGACTCTGTGTTTCCCCTCAAGGTGGAAATTCCCTACGACTTAAACACCCAGCAGGTGTTGGGGGATGGTAGCCGGGGCGGGCTGAATGTGGGGGCCGTAGTGGTATTACCCGATGGCTTTAGCCTGGCTCCCGCAGATCGCATTCCTGAAGATCTTAAGGAGGAAGTGGGCAATACCTATTTCCAGGCCTACAGCGATAGCCAACCCAATATTTTGATCGTGGGTCCCCTACCGGGGGAACAGTACCAGGAAATTGTCTTTCCCATCCTGGCTCCCGATCCTGGCCAAAATAAATCCGTTGCCTTTGGCAAGTACCAGGTCCATGTGGGGGGTAACCGCGGTCGGGGTCAAGTCTATCCCACCGGTCAGTCCAGTAATAATACCGCCTACAATGCTTCGGTCACTGGTACGGTGAGTGCCATCGCCCCCCAGGAGGCGGGCGGTTACACCGTTACTCTCTTGACCGAAGACGGTAAGTCAGTCACCGAAACCATTCCAGCCGGGCCCGAGTTGCTGGTGGCCACTGGGGACGCGGTGGAAGCCGGTAAACCCCTCACCACCAACCCCAATGTGGGGGGATTTGGGCAAATTGACACGGAAATTGTGTTGCAAAACCCCAATCGGATTAAGGGCCTGATTGCCTTCGTGGTAGCGGTTATGATCACCCAGATCATGCTGGTGCTCAAGAAGAAACAGGTGGAACGGGTACAAGCGGCGGAAATGAGCTTTTAAGTTAATTTCCCATGGTCTAACCCCTCGCCAGGGATGCTTTTGCATCCCTGGCTTTTTTCATAGCGGATTTCACCTATAGGTTGTCCCTTGCCTGGCCCTAACCAGGAGACATAGTTTTTTTGTAATCCTCCCCGGCGAGGGGTGAGACCCCAGATCCTAACTTCCAGGGTAGCCAGTACAATCTTTGCCATAAGCATGACTGATTGAGTTTCCTTGTTTCCCTCTCTCTGGATAGGCCACTGCGGTGGCCTTTTTTTTGCCCTGCCCTTAGGATTAACGGGCCACCCTGGTGACCCGTTACCCCTCTATAAGTCCTAGGAAAGCTGGGAAACTCCAGCCAGGGTATCGGCTTGACGAAGGCGGTGGAGGGATCCTAGGCTAAGCCCGTAGACCCTACCCCCTGGCCCCCCATGGCATCTCCAACTGCAATTTTGCTTGTGTCTTGCCCCGACCAAAAGGGGTTAGTCGCTAAACTAGCCAACTTTATCTACGCCAATGGCGGCAATATTCTCCACGCCGATCAGCACCGAGATCCGGAGGCAGGGCTATTTCTATCCCGCATTGAATGGGAGTTGGAGGGCTTTAACTTGCCCAGGGAGATTATTGGTCCGGCCTTCCAGGCCATTGCCCAGCCCCTAGGCGCTGATTGGAAACTGCACTTTTCCCAAACGGTGCCTCGCCTATCAATCTGGGTCAGCCACCAAGACCACTGCCTGCTGGATTTGCTCTGGCGTCATCGGGCTGGGGAACTGCAGGCAGAAATTCCCCTGGTGATCAGCAACCATGGCCACCTCAGGTCGATCGTCGAACAGTTTGGCATTGACTTTCACCACTTGCCGGTTACTAAGGACAATAAGCCCCTCCAGGAAGCCCAACAATTACAGCTATTGCGAGACTATGGCATTGATCTGGTGGTGCTGGCCAAGTATATGCAGATTCTCTCGCCCCAGTTCCTGCAGGAGTTTAGCCCGGTAATTAATATTCACCATTCCTTTTTGCCGGCCTTTATGGGGGCTAATCCTTACCAGCGGGCCTACCAGCGGGGGGTGAAAATCATTGGCGCCACCGCCCACTACGTCACCTCCGATCTAGACGAGGGCCCGATCATTGAACAGGATGTGGTGCGGATCAGTCACCGTGACGATGTTGCGGAACTGATTCGTAAGGGCAAGGATGTGGAGCGGATTGTGCTGGCTCGGGCGGTCCGGCTACATGTGCAAAACCGCGCCCTGGTCTACGGTAACCGTACGGTGGTGTTCGCCTAGGGGGCCATGGGCTGATCCTCCGACCGGCGTACCGCCTCCAGTAGGTCGCGGTGGATGTCAGCGGTGGCCGCAATCAGTAACCCCGGACGCTGGTAGTCCTGGCAGCGGTGTAGGGGCGGCGGTGGTGCCCCATCCAAGGTGGTGACAATATGGCCCATTTCCGCCGCCATAAAGGCCAGGGCAGCGCCGTCGATAAACTGACTACGGGCCAGAACGGCACCGGCCAGATCCCCGCTGAGGAGGCCGTTGAAATTGGGAATTTGGGTGGTTTTAGAGTAGTCTGTCTTAGTGTGAAAGACTCGGTACCGGTCCTTGAGATAGGGTACTAAGGCCCCCATTTGCCATCCCAAACAAAGGGCTGGGACAGGGTTATCGATAGCAATAGACTGACATTCCGCCAGGTCCTGATGCAACTCGCCCCGAAAGGTGCCCTGGCCCCGCAGTGCGTAGTAATAGAGGTTTTGTCCGGGGGTGACGGCGATCGCCGCCTCGTAGTCATCGGTATTGAGAATACTGAGGATAATCTGATAGTTTGAGTGGCCATCCAGGTAGAATTGGGTGCCATCGATGGGATCGAGGGCCACCAAATAGTCTCCCATATCGCCTAGATCGATGGCTCGAAAGTACTTGGTGTTGTAGGTCTGCTCGTGTTCTTCACCAAAGAAGCGCACCTGGGGAAATAGGCCTAGTAACACCACCTCCATCATGGTTTGAATGGAGAGATCGGCATCACTTAAGGCGGAGGCGAAAAAGTTATCTCCCTTACCATCTTTGCCCGGTTGGGCCTTAATCTTGGTCTGAATCTGCTGGGCGTAGGCGCCAGCTGTACGCAAATAGGGCAGCAGCGTTTCTAAGATTTGTTGCGGGCTGGGCGGACTAGCCATAGCCAAAAAACCTTTTGCAGAATATTCTTTAAGTGTAAACATATTCTGTTTACGCCGATGATCTACCCCAGGAGTCTTGATCGTTTGTCAGCGCTGAGGTCACCATGGTTAGTCAGCAACCCGGTTCCATATCCCCTTCCTTGGGCACCAACTCCACCCTACAGGGAAGCCAAGACTACTTTACCCCACCCCTGATTAATCCTCCTATCGCCCGCCCCCAGGGCTCCTGGCGCTGGCTGTGGATTGCCATGCTAGGCAGCACAGGGGCTGGGGTAGCAGCCCTGGCGGCCTTTTTCTGGTTGGTTAATTTGCCGCCCACCGCTAACTGTGAAAACCCGGCCACGGTGACCAGCGATCGGGCCCAGCTCTATTGTGCCCAAACAGCGGCAGAATCAGGCACCCTCGAGGATATTCTCGCCAGTCTAGACCTGGTGGCTGGCTGGCCCAGTTCCCATCCTCTGTACTACGAGGTTCAACCCTTAGTGGAGGAGTGGTCTTGGGTGGCCCTTAATGCCGCTGAGCGAGAACTGGGGGATAATCATCTGGAGGCGGCCCAGGCCCTGATTGGTCGTATCCCCAGTAGTAGCCCAGTTTACCCCCGGGGTCAGGAGGCCCTGGCCAGGTGGCAGGCGGAGTGGGATCAGGGCAGGGGGCTGGTAACTAAGGCGGAAGCCGCTTTGCAACGTCAGGACTGGGCCACGGCCACGGCCCAACTCCAGGCCCTAGGCGATTTGGAAAACGACCATTGGCGGGTTGAACAGGTCACCCTTCTATCCCGCCGCATTCAGGCAGAACGCCGAGCAGTGATTCTTTTAGATCAGGCGGTGGCCCAGGCCTCTCCCGGGGGCAGTGAGGGTCTGGGGCGAGCGCTGCAGACCGCTACCCAGATTAGCCCTGATACCTTCACCTACCAGGCCGCCCAGGTTTACCTCGATCGCTGGAGCGATTTACTCTTGAAACTGGGGCTAGATCGCTGGTACGCCTCCTCCCTAGAGCAGGCCCTAACCCTGGGACGCCAGGCGGCCCTCAACCCAAGTCGGGCTCAGGTGGCCCAGGAACTGATCTGGCTGAGTCGATCCCGGCAGTTGGCCCAGACCAGCCTACAGGGGTGGCGGACCACCCCCGACCAATTGATCACCCTTTACCAGGCGATGTTGACGGCCAACCGGATTGGTAGCGATAGCCCCTACTATGGCCAGGCCCAATCTAGCCTCAAAACCTGGCGGCAACACCTGGAGGGAATGGTGACCCTGCAGGCGGCTGAGGTACCTGGCCGTCTGGTCCATCTGGATACCCTAAAGCTGGCCATGGCCCAGGCCCAACAGGTACCCCCCGGTCACCCCCAGCGGGTGCGGGCCCAAACTTTGATCGCCCACTGGCAACTGACCAGCGAACGCTTAGAGGATCGGCCCTATCTGGTTGAGGCCCATCGCCTAGCCAAGGACAAAACCATTGACGGTTTGCAGGCGGCCATTGACGTGGCGGAGAAAATTTCCCTAGACCGGGCCCTGCGGTCTGAGGCCCAGGGCTGGATTTATGTTTGGCGCGTTCAAATTGAGGAAATCGAAGACCGGCCCATCCTCAACCAAGCCCGCCGCCTGGCCCGCCAGGGTAATCTCTTTCAGGCCATCGCTGAGGCTTTAAATGTGAAGCCAGGGCGAGCTCTCTACGATGAAGCTCAAGGGGCGATCGCCGGTTGGCAATGGCAAGTTAAACAACAGGAACTAGCTCGACAACGGGCCCTGACCCCCAAACCTCCGGTTATTCCAACCCTACCGGAAACGGATCCGTCTACGGATAATGCCCCCGTCGAGGATAAGGCCCCTGGGGCTCCAGCCGCCCCCGAACCGGCCTCCGTGCCAACCTCTGACAGGACGCCGCCTGGGTCCCTGCCCAGGACCCTTGAGCTATCACCACCGCCTAGTACGCAAACACCAATTCCCCAGGGGACGCCCTCCACAGAACCCAGTTCCTTGCCCCCCGCCGCGATTCCACCGACGGTTGGTCCCCTAACTCCGGAGCCAGCCCCTACTTCCCTCACTCCAGCACCAGGAACATCCCCAGAACCTACCCCGCCCCCCCCTGCCCCTGGTGTGTCTAGTACTCCTCAGCCAGAAACCAATCTGAGCTGGTCGAGTAGTAGGAATAGCTATAGCCTTAGCCCTGGGGCTTAGCAGCTAGCACCACTGGAAACGCAGCTGAGCACAGATCAAACCCCATACCGGTCTGGTTATGCCCACCCCTCAGGATCGGCAATCACCCTCGTGTACCCGTGTACAATAGAAAGTCATGGCTTTGAATTGATTTTCCCCCTATGACGCTACTGCAAGACCTGTCCACAGGCCCAGATACCCTGGCAGGCCGTACCATTGGCCGTAGGTGGCAGTCCCTGATACTCATGCTGATCGCGATATTAGTGACAGGGGCCTTTGGGTTACGTTTATTTCAGCTACAGATCGTGAACGGCGATCGCAATCGCCAGCTAGCCGATAGTAACCGCATTCGTCTGATTGCCAAACGTCCGGGACGGGGCACCATTACCGATCGCCATGGCAAGGTACTGGCCAGTAGCCGCCTGTCCCAAACCGTTTCCATCTGGCCGATTGCCCTACCAAAAGATCAATGGCCACCGGTTATTGACCGCCTGGCAAAAATTCTCAAAATTCCTCCTCAGGATATCCAAAAGCGACTGGAAAAGACCGGTTACCAGTCTATTGAATCGGTGGTGGTTGCCAGTGGCATTAGCCCGGCCCAGGCAACCGCTGTGGCGGAGTATAGTCAAGCGCTACCGGGAGTCCGCCTGGAGGCGGAGGCGGTACGCAACTATCCCAACGGCGACCTGGCTGCCCACCTGTTGGGCTACACCGGTGAACTGACCGATCAACAACTTAAGGACCGGCAGGATCAGGGCTACCGACTAGGGGATATAGTGGGCCAGATGGGGGCTGAAGCCGTCTTTGAATCCATCCTCAAGGGGAGTTGGGGTGGTCAACAGGTGGAGGTAGATAGTGCTGGCCGGGTGGTTCGCATCCTGGGAGATAAGCCAGCTATCTCTGGGCAAGATATTCAACTGACCCTGGACCTGGAGTTACAAAAGGCCGCTGAGGCGGCCTTGGGTAAACGGAAGGGGGCGATCGTGGCCATGGATCCGCGTAACGGGGCGATTCTAGCCATGGTCAGTCGGCCCACCTACGACCCTAATATTTTTACCACCGGCATTACCCAGGAACAATGGCGACAGCTCCAAGGGACGGATCACCCCTTCCTCAACCGAGCCCTGCAGGCCTTTCCGCCGGCTAGTACCTTTAAGATTGTGACCACGGCGGCGGCCCTAGAATCCGGCAAGTATAGCCCAGATGCTGTGCTGCCCACCTATCCCTACGTGCAGGTGGGCGGAATTCAATTTTGGGATTGGAACCGAGCCGGTTTTGGCCCCCTGGGCTTTACCGGAGCCATGGCCTGGAGCTGCGACACCTTCTTTTATCAGGTGGCCATGCGGGTGGGGGGACCCACCTTGATTGAAATGACCCGTCGCTTTGGCTTTGGTCGTAAAACCGGCTTTGAGCTTGGTATTGAAGAAAGCGCCGGTCTGGTGCCCGACAATAGCTGGAAACAAGAAAACCTGGATATGGACTGGGTAATTGGTGACTCCATCAACATGTCCATTGGTCAGGGTTTCCTCCAGGCTACCCCCCTGCAGGTGGCAATTATGTTTGCGGTGGTGGCAAATGGTGGCTATCGAGTCACTCCCCATATCCGCAAGGATAACGAAACGGCCCGGGATTGGCGAGAGTCTTTGAATTTAAGTGATTCTACCATGGACATTTTGAAACGGGGGTTACGCCAGGTGATTACCTCCGGTACCGCCTCTTCCCTAAATGTCTCCTATTTACCGGCCTTTGCGGGTAAAACCGGTACCGCTGAAGCTCCCCCTGGCCTTTCCCACGCCTGGTTTGGCGCCTATGCTCCCCTAGACAAGCCAGAGGTGGTGATCGTCGCTTTTGCGGAGCACTCCGGTGGAGGGGGGGGGAAGGTGGCAGCGCCCATGACCCTGAAGGTGCTGGAGGCTTACTTCGGCCACGGTCAGACACAACCTAAGCAGGATGCTAAGCCCCCCTCACCGGCAGGGTAATTTCAGGCTAGAAGGGTAACCACCGCCGTGCCAGACCGCCAGGGTAATGATCCGGTGGTCTATGGTTTCCGTGGCCACTGGAGGCTGGCCCGTACCACTATTGACGGGATAGGCAGGGAAGCAGGTTGCCGCTAGACTCAGGCGCAGGCTATGGCCCTTGGGAAGCAGGAAACTGGTGGGCTGTAGGTCTAGGGTGAGCAGGGTGGGCTCCCCTAGGGCTGCTTCGTCTACGGTTCTGTATGCCTGGGTGAGGTTGATTACCCGACCATCGGGGTAGACCTCGGCCAGGATAGCGCTCAGATCGAAACTACTGGCATCAGCCTGACAATAGAGACTAAGGCGGGCTGATCCGACCACTCGCAGGGGCGTGACCAGGGGAGAGGTGGTGTAGGTCAGTACATCACTGCGGCCGTCCAGGGCCGATCGCTCAAAGTAGCCTGCTGGCATGGCGCTATGTCCCCCCAGGGAGGGCACCGGCCGCCAGGGATCATGAACCCAGGTATCCTCTCCCTGGTGGTCAGGCAGGGTGGTGATCAACTGACCATCCTGGGGGTGGATGGCGGCTAGTCCTGTGCTGCTCAGGTAGAGACATGCATCGGTGGTCGATGGCCAGTGGTTAAAGTCCTGCCAGTGGTTACTACCGATCTCAAACAGGTGCACTGACGGCGCCGTCCTTAGGTCCGTCGCCTGTCCCTTGAGAAAGTGGTCGAACCACTGCAGCTGTAAATGGTCCACTGGACTATCCGCCCCTGGCCCAAAGTCCAGCAGGCCTACCCGACGGCTCCAGGGCAGGTGTCCCCAGGGGCCAATCCAGAGGTGCTGGAGCTGGGAACTTTGCCGTTGCATCTGCTGATAGAGGCGCAGATCCCCCCGCAGGTAGGGGTCGGCCCAGCCGCCGATGTGCAGCATGGGTAGATCCACCTGGCTGAGGTCGGGGTGGAGACTTTGCCAGTAGGCGTCATCTTCGGGGTGGCGCAGCCAATCGTGGAAGAAGCTCTCGGGGGCGAGCTCCCGCAGCAGGTCGGAGCAAGCGGGGGTCGGGCCATTCAGGGGGAGGTGGTGGGCGGCCTGGTACAGTCGCTGGTAGGCGGTGCGGTCCTGGCGGCGTCGAGCGGTTTCCGCCGCCAACTGGAGCGCCCAGGCGAGACCCAGTTGCAATAACAAAGCTCCGTTTTCGTAGGCCCAGTCCTGGTAAAGGTCATAGCCCACCATGGCGGGGATCAGGGTTTTCAGGGGCGGCGGCCCGTGGCTGGCGGCATAGAGCTGGGTCATGCCCTGGTAGGAAAATCCGTACATGCCCACCCGACCGTTACTGGCCGGCAACTTAGCCGCCCACAGGACCGTGGCATAGCCATCCCCGGCTTCGTACCTGAACAGATCAAACTCCCCGGTGGAGGTGCCTCGCCCACGCACGTCTTGAATCACCACGATGTAGCCGTGGCTGGCGTACCAGCGAGGGTGGGCGTAGACCACCGTGGAGGCGATCGCCCGACCGTAGGGCTGGCGCATCAGCAGCACTGGAAATGGCCCCTCACCCTGGGGATAATAGATATCAGCCTCCAGCACAACTGGCTCACCAGCATTGGTAGAGTCAGGCGGTAGGGTAAGACGCCCTACCTGGGGGGGATCTACGCCAAAGGGCCCCATGGTAATAGCTCCCTAAACTTCCGTGGAAGCCAAACTGCGGTCTCGCCGACCCAGCACCGCCAAATCCTCCTCATCCAACGCAACCGGAGTTCCACTACGAATCAGCTCAGCAAAGTCTTCGTTCGGTACCATAATGCAAAGGGTATAGAGACGGGTGGAGCCAATATTTTCGATGACATGGATACCGCTGGGAGGAACTAAAATACTATCGCCCGCTTGGATCGGTACAACTTTACCATCGCAGTGGGCAATACCCTGCCCCTTGAGGACGAAGAACATTTCCACGGCAATCTGGTGACGATTAGGCGGAGTTTTACCCCCCACATCGAAAATTTCCACGCAGTAGGTCAGGGACATGTTGGCAATCACCGGATCAAAAATCAGGGCCAGTCGATTGCTGTCCTGAGGGCTGATTTGATAGGCCTGGTAATCCCGGGGGGATTTGTAAATCGGCAACATGCAGCGGTTAGGCAGGGAGCAACGGGAGGGATCCATAGGCGACAGTAGGTTATCGGGAAGGGGGCTAGGCTTACGGTAGACCGATAACGGCACGACGGTTGAGGTTCTATGTTTTTCCTTTAGTTTTCTGCAGGGGGCAGCGCTGACCGATGACGGATATTCTAGTTATTGAGGACGATGGCTCCACCCACCAGCCCCTGGTGGAGGCGCTGGTGGCCCAGGGCTACACCGTGGCCACCGCCGATAGTGGCAAGGAGGGACTAGCCCTGGCGGAAACCCTGGGGCCTGGGGTAATTATTTGTGATTTAAATATGCCGGGGGAGATCGACGGTCTTACCCTTTGCCGTCGCTTAAAACAGGATCCCCGCCTGGACATGACCGTCTTGATTTTACTCACCGATCGCTACAGCGCTGGCGATCGGGTCAAGGGGTTAGAGGCGGGCGCCGACGACCTGCTCTCGAAACCAGTTGACATTGAGGAACTCAATGCCAGGGTCCGAGCAGGACTACGGCTTTACCAGGTGACCCAGGATCTGCGTCAACAAAAATCACGCCTGGAGGCAGAACTATCGGAGGCGGAGGGTTACGTTCGCTCCCTCCTGCCTCCGGATCAGGGGGGCAAAGTCCCGATCCAGGCCAGGTTTTTACCCTCCCAACAACTGGGGGGGGACTGCTACGACTACTATTGGCTAGATCCGGATTATTTAGTGATTTATCTATTGGACGTTTCTGGCCATGGCCTGGGGTCTGCCCTACTATCCACATCGGTTTTAAACGTACTGCGTTCCCAGTCCTTACCGGATGTCAGCTTTTATCGCCCTGAAAAGGTACTGCGGGGCTTGAACGAAACCTTTCAGATGGGGGATCAACACCAAAAGTACTTCACTATTTGGTACGGTGTGCTCAACTGCGCCAACCGTCAACTACTCTATGCCAGCGCAGGACATCCGCCAGCCCTGCTGGTATCCCTCGATCAGAATCAACAGCTCCACACCCAACGGCTGTATACCCCAGGGGTGCCGGTGGGTATGTTACCCGATAGTGACTACACCTGGAGCCAGTGTCAGGTTCCTCCCCAAAGCCGACTTTATCTGTTCAGTGACGGTGTTTACGAAATCTGGAAATCTAACCAGGACTATTTTGGCCTGGAAGCTTTTGTGGACCTGATTACCTCCACCCCGAGGGAGGCGGGAATTGACCCGATCCTGGATAGGGTTAAGGCGCATCAGAATAGCCAGGTTGCCCTGGATGACATGTCCTTAGTAATGGTGGAAATTCCCTAGGAAGAGGGAAGAACGGCATCTAAAAAGGTCTCTTCGTCTTCGTAAACCTCAAACACCTTGTCCATGCTGGTCAGGTTAAATAGCATCTTCACCTGATCATTGATGGAACAAAGATAAAGTTTCCGATTCAGACTCCTGACCTGTTTCAAGACCACCACCAGGGTGCCTAGCCCAGAGCTGTCTACAAAGGTAACATCCTTTAGATTAATCAGAATTACATCAGCCTCCTCCGCCAGTAATTGATTGATTGTCTGACGAAAGTAATCGGCCTTGGTACTGTCTAGAATCCCAGTAGGGTAGACTGTTTTAACATTTAGACTCATGACTTAGGACGGAACCTTAATTTAGCGACAACACCGCAATCACCGCTCTCGGGACTTGCCTTCGATGATAGCGAATCCCTCCCAGTTGGGCATCGGTAATCTCTGATCAGGTAACTGTGATGGGGTAGACTGGGGTCACCTTAATTGTGGCAAAGCGTAGTTGTTCCTGCCCATAGGTTTATGGTTTATCAAGTTTGCGGCCAACAACTGGTTCCCTGCCCGACCGGGGCGTTACAGATTAGCTCGGTGGGCGATCGCAGCTCTGGCCAACAGGGACAACTGCCGGCCAGACCCTACCTCTCCCTGGCCATTCCCACCTATAACGAGGCTGAGAATATTGCGGCCCTACTGCAGCGGTTAACCACTCTGTTGGATCAACGAGCACCCCAATCCTACGAGCTGATCGTGGTGGATGATGATAGCCCTGACCGCACCTGGCAAATCGCCCTGGAGCTAGGCTCCATCTACCCCCAGGTGCGGGTGATCCGACGGCAGGGGGAACGGGGGCTCTCCTCGGCGGTGATTCGGGCCTGGCAGGTGGCCCAGGGGGAGATTCTGGGGGTGATCGACGCCGATCTACAACATCCCCCTGAGGTGATCGGGGATCTGATCGGGGCTATGGTGGCGAGGGCCGATCTGGCCGTGGCTAGCCGCCATGTCAGCGGTGGCGGTGTCAGCCGTTGGAATTTGGGCCGCCGCTTCCTATCCCGGGGGGCTCAGACCCTGGGTTTGTTGTTACTCCCGGCGGTGGTGGGGCGGGTCAGTGACCCGATGAGTGGCTATTTTATGGTACGCCGCGGGGCGATCGCCGGTCCCTCCCTCAACCCCAAAGGTTACAAAATTTTGCTGGAGGTGCTGGGGCGGGGCCAGATTGCCATCATCCAGGAGGTGGGCTACGTTTTTCAAGAGCGGCAGCAGGGCAACAGCAAGGTGAGCTGGCGCCAGTATCTAGACTACCTGCATCACCTGCTGCGACTACGGGTGGGGGGGCGACTATCCCACGTGCCGGCCCGTTTCCCCCTGCAGCGCTTCCTACGATTTGGGCTGGTGGGGCTGAGCGGGGTAGGGGTGGATATGGCTATCCTCTACCTGCTCCATACCACCCTGGGGCTGCCCCTCACCCGCAGCAAACTGGTGGCGGCGGACCTGGCCAGTATCAATAATTTTTCCTGGAATGACGCCTGGACCTTTGCTGACATCAGCCTGCGACAGCGGGGTTGGCCAGCCCGTTGCAAGCGGGGCTTAAAGTTTAACCTGATCTGCCTGGTGGGTCTGGGGCTCAACGTCGTGGCCCTAAATATTTTCTACAATCTGGTGTTTGGTCAGCGCTGGCCCTACCTGGCTAACCTGCTGGCGATCGCCCTGGTTACCCTGTGGAACTTCTGGCTCAATCTAAAACTCAGCTGGCGAGTCACCCAGGTCGATACCAATTCCCCTGAAGGGGAAAACAGTCCCCGTCCCTGAACCAGTCAGGCTAGAGCGCACCCGTCAGGCCAGGTTTCAGCCCCCGCCCAGGTCTGGAAACTGGACAGAGACCCTCACCGCTGTTCCGGTCTGGGCCGACTGCTGCGCCGCCGTAGCCACCGCCAGGCTATAGACACTGCCTTGAGCTTGACCGTAGAGGGGCGACCCCTGGAGCAACTGGTCCAGGGCCAGGGCGGTATCCTGGGCAAACAACCCTCGTCGGGATCCGATGGCAATGGGCTGGCTCCCCGCTGGACCCAACACCTGCCCCTGGTCCCCCTCTAGAATGATCTGGCCCTGCTCCCCCATCACCTCCAGCCGCCGCTGTTCTACCCCAATCCCTTCCCCCTTGCCGTAGACCACCTCCGCCTGCAGACCATTGCCAAAGCTGAGCTGAGCCACACACAGGCAGGATCGGTAGTACTCCAGGCCATCCTCACCGGTATAGCGATCGCCGTAGGTGTGGCGACAGTAAACCCAGTCAACCGGGCCAAAGCTATGCACCAGCCGATGCAGGCGGGATAGGGCCCCCACCAGGGGAAAGCCAAATAGCTCAGGACAGTAGGTCCAGCGGGTGGGGGCGGGAGATTTGGGGCTAAAGGTGACGTAGCGGGCGTAGCGGGGTCGGCCAATCACCGGCAAATACTGCTGTAGGGCCTGGTGGGCTCCGGTGAATAACTCGATATGGCCGACATGGAGGTGGAGCCCCTTGGTTTTAGCGAGATGCAGTATCTGGATAGCTGACCCTAACTCCAGGGCCAGGGGGTACTCTGCTATTACCGACTGGTGAGCGGCCAGGGCGGCGCTGATCACCTCGGCGTGGTGGGCATTGGCATGGCAAACCACCACCCCATCGATCTGAGGGTCACCGATCAGATCGGTCCAGTGCCCCCGGACGGTGGCACCGTAGCGGTGGGCAAAGGCCTCAGTCCTGTCGGGCTGGCGACCCGCCACCGCCACCAGTTGAGTCCGGCCATCGGCCAGCAGGGCCTGAGCCCGCAAATCAGCCGCAAAGCCGGTACCAACCAGGCCCAGGGTGAGGGGCCGGCGGGCGGCGGTAGGGGGAGAAAGGGAGAGGGGGAGCAGGGACCAAACCTATAAACAATTATAGTAATCCGCCAATCCCCAGGATGGGATGATTTAGGGTAGAAGTAAGTGGGGTGGAAGGCGAGGAACCCAAGCACCCATACCCACTGCCCGGTAGATACCTGGATCAGCATTGTCCTTCCCTAATACTGGGGTAGGAGGTGGAGAGAATGATCACGACGCAACCGTCACCCCCCTTGCCCGCCGCCCCGACGGATCAAGGCTCTGACCTGGGGGTGGGTCCCTATGCCTACAGCATCATTAACCAGCAGTACCGCCACATGGTGGACCAGGAGGGGGGGGTACGGGAGGACCGCGATCCGGAGTATCTCCATCAAATGCGAGTGGGGTCCCGGCGGTTGCGCACCGCCCTGCAGGTGTTTGACCAGATGGTGCAACTGCCCAAGGCCGCCAGGATTCCGCCTATTCGAAAAATCAGTCAAACCCTGGGGCAACTGCGGGATCTGGATGTGCAGATTGCCGATATTGAGCAGGACTACGGGCAACGCATTGCCCATAAAGGTCAGATGAAGGCCCTTCAAAAAGCCTTGGGTATGCTTAGAAAGCAACGCCGACAGGTGTTTGCGGAGGTTGAAGGAATGCTAACCCAGCCTCTGTACACCCAGCTTAAGCGGGCCTACGAAGATTGGCTGCGATCGCCCCAATTCCGCCCCATGGCCCAGCTGCCGCTCACCCTGGTGTTGCCCGATCTGCTCAATCCCCTGATTGCCAAACTGCTCCTCCATCCCGGTTGGTTAGTGACCGGGGAGGTGGTCAGCCCCGCCCATCGCCAGACCCTCCACGATCTTCGTAAGGTTTGCAAATCGGTGCGATACCAGGCGGAATTTTTCAGCAACTTCTATGGACCTGACTTTCGGGCCTGGGTTAAGGAGTTGAAAACCTGGCAGGATAACCTGGGCAAAGTTCAAGACACCTACGTGCTGATGGGGTTACTGGCGGAACAATCCCATGCCACCACCAACCTTTCCCAACTCCATGCGGTGATGGCGGAGAAGCGTCAGGGGGCCCTTACCGACTGGGAACGGACCCGCCTTCGCTATTTAAGTCCCGGTTTTCGCCAGGCTCTCTACCAGCAGGTGCTGCGTCCCCGGCTTGACCAGAAACCCCCTGCCCCAGGAGAGCCTAACCTAGATCTACCTGGCTCCCCTTGTGGGGGACTAGGGCGATAAATCCTCCGGTGACAAATGTTTAATATTAAATAAAAACATTTGCGGATAGTTACTATCTGAAGGACGGTGATCCCCATGGGGATCACCTGGTTCTACAATAGATCTACCTTTTTCGATGGCCCCCTATTTAGCTGGAGTGATCCCATGAAGTTTGAGGATATCCATCAGTTTTTCGAGGATCCACCGCCCATCTATCTCAACAAAGAGCTAGCCGTCTGCTACGTACTTACGGTCCTATTACAACAAGACTCCTACGGCACCGAGCTGATCCATCGCCTCAGTCAGCAGTACAGCCACTACCGTCTTTCTGACACCGTCCTCTACGGCGCTCTCAAGTTCCTGGAAGACGAGAAAATGGTGGACGGCTACTGGAAAAAAGTAGAAGGACGGGGGCGGCCCCGGCGGATGTACCGCCTTAACCCAGACTGGCGCCTGCAAGCCGAAAATCTTTCAGAGCTCTGGAAGGCCTACATGGGAAATGCCACCCAGGTTAACTATTCTGAACCGACTCCCCTGTCCCTATCCCATCGCTAGTAACCCGAGCAGGTGACCTGCACTGCCGTGACTCACCTTAGGAATGCAGCCCAAGCGCCGCCAGGGGAAGGGCGGCGACCGTCAGCCAAACCGTAAAACTTAGCCCCGGGGTAACCGGCGAGGGCGGAGGGCTTGGGTTGATTAACGCCATCACCCGTAGTTCCAAGCGCTCGGTAGAGGAATCCGGGTTAAAGCTGACCCAGGCCCCTGAAGCTGGGTCCTGGCCAGCTAGGCTGATCTGACGCGATAGCTTCACTAGCAGCTCCGCCAGCAGCAGCGGGTCACTGTGGCGGGCCGCCGCTTGGTCAGCTCGAATTTCCCGCAACAGCAGCAGATCCTCCCAGAGGCTTTGGGTGTGGGGCAGCCAGAAACTAAAGCGGCGCACCATCCCCAGGATCAAAAACCCCAGGGGATCATGGTGATCCCCATGGGCCTGTTCGTGGGCCAGGGTGGCCCGTTGTTCTGAGGGGGTGAGCTGATCTAGCCAACCGCGGCTGACTATCAGGGATGATCGGCCCAGCCCCACCTGGGCCACTACGGGTAAAGGGGTCTCTAAACACCGGGCCTGCCCCCCATCCGGGAGTTCGATCAGGTCATACTGTCGCCAGCGCCGTTGACTGTATAGGGCCCGAACCACCGCCACCGCCATCACCGTCACCCCCCAGCCCAGAATTGCCAGCCCCAGCCAACACCCCAGGGGGCTCACCCCTCGACCCATCATGGTGCCATGGTGCCCCATGACCAGCACGGTGACGGCGGCCACCAGCAACATTAAGGGCGGTAGGCAAAACACCCATAGGGTCACCATCCAGCGGCGTGGCCAGGGGTCGTAGGGCAGGGCCTGGAGTAAGCCCTGGCTGCACCACCGCCCGATCAGGGCCAGGCTCAGGGTGAGTAGCAGTAGTCCACTGTGCATTAGTCCTCCTGGCTGGTCTGGGGAGAGGTCTGGGTCTGGCGCAGATGGCGCAGGCGAGCCGCAATCTCCTCCAGTTGTTCGAGATCCGCCCGATCCAGGCTGTCGGCGAAGGACGCCACCAGATCGGGCTGGCCCAGGGCCAAAAACTGTTTTAGCTGGTCATGGGCCGCCAACACCCTTGCCTCATCCTGGGAAACCCTAGGCTGCCACCGGTATACCGATCGCGCCCTACCCTCCTCCCCCTTGCCCCTAGGTTGCCGCTGCAGCCAGCCCTTTTTCACCAGCCGATGCAGCACCGTGGTCACCGACGCCTGACTAAGGTCGCGATCCGGGTCCGCCAGGATTGAATCGTGAATTTCCTTCACGGTAGCACCGCCCTGAGCCCAGATAATTTCTAAAATCTCACGTTCTAAGGGCCCCAGGGAAAGCTGGTGGGGGCGGTGGCGGGGCAGGGGAGCCATGGTGATGGGGTGATAGGGTATCCCCAGTGTAAGGGATGGGGCTAATTTCGCCAGCTTCCATGATTACAGGTCGTAATATTTGACCGGTGGTCATTTGCCTCCCGGGCGGTCTGCCTGGATAATACCGAACGACTTCCCCATGAACGGCTCTCTATGCTGGTAACAAACATCCCATGGCCCGCCTGGCTGCTTAGGGTAGGGCTGGTGCTGCTGGTCCTGCTGGGTTCGCCCGATCTGGCCAGGGCCGATCAGCTTGAGACCGATCTGGGCGATCGCTGTCTGCTGGCGGTGCAGCAGCAGGGCTATGACCAGGCGATTAACCTCTGTAGTCAAGCCCTGGAGATCGCCGACCAGAACCCAGATTACTGGCTTAGCCGTGGCCTGGCCCGTTACCATGGGGGGGACTTCAGCCAGGCCCTGGTGGACGACACCCAGGCCCTTAGTCTGGCTCCAAAAAACTTTCTAGCCTACTATAACCGGGGGTTGGTATACGTGGCCCTGCACGACTTTGGTGCCGCCATTGCCGACTTTGATCAGGCCCTGGTCTGGGCCGCCACCCCCGAGGCCCTGGTGGAGATCTACGATGATCGGGGCCTGGCCAAGCTGATGGCGGCCCAACCGGAGCAGGCCCTGGCGGACTTTGACCAAGCCCTGGCTCTGGCTGAGGGGGATGTGCGCACCCTCTTCAACCACAGTTGCGCCTGCCACCAATTGGGCCGCACTGAGGCGGCCCTGGTGGACCTGAACCACTTGCTGCGCATTGATCCTGGCCATGCCCGCACCTATCTAAAGCGGGGCCTGCTGCGGCGTTCCCTGGGGGACTATTCCGGTGGCCTGGCGGACCTGCAACAGGCCGCCCACTGTGCCCAACTCCAGGGGCAGACCCCCTTACACCATTACATCCTGACCCTGCTCAACGAATGGCAGCGCCCGGCCCTGGCCATCGGCTAAGCAACGGCTCAACCCCAGGGATCATTCCCCCTGTTCCCGTCATCAACCAAGGATTCCCCTGACCATGGCTTATGCATCCCATCTAAAAATCCTAGGCCTGAGCCTCCTGGCCCTGGGCCTTAGTCTAGGCACGACCCAGGGGGTCAGCCCTAGCCCTGGGCACCAGGCCCACCCACCCGCCGATCCTGGCCCACAAGCGCCCCATGGGGATGATACCCACCAC
This sequence comes from Cyanobacteriota bacterium, assembly GCA_035286245.1. Lineage (GTDB taxonomy): Bacteria > Cyanobacteriota > Cyanobacteriia > Phormidesmidales > Phormidesmidaceae > Nodosilinea. The sequence goes on from JAYKIM010000243.1 coordinate 25,859, forward strand.
GGTACCTTTGAAATTCCCCCTGGCCAGGCGGTCCCCACCCTTAACCTGGCGGTCCACACCGACGCTCTGCGGGGCTGGAATCTGGAGATTCAAACCACCGACTTTCGGTTTGCCCCGGAGCAGGTCAACCAAGCTAATCAGCCCAATGTGGGCCATGGCCATCTTTACATAGATGGGGAAAAGCTTGGACGGGTCTATGGTCCCTGGGTGCATCTTGTTGATCTGCCGCCGGGGCGTCACCAGATCACCGTTAGTCTGAATACCAACCGCCATCAGACCCTGACCCACCAGGGCCAGCCCATCGCCGCCACGGTGGAGATTGTGGTTCCCTAGATTGACCGGCGAGGGAATCCGTAGCGGCCAGAAAAGTTTTGGCTACAATGGGGCCTACCCAATTCCGTTTGCCGCCGATACTTCCTAGCTATGGCCCTGCCCTCCGATTCCCAACCCATTACCGCCCAGGTGTCGGCTCAGGCGGCGCGGGCAGGTTGGTCAGATCCCTGGAACTTAGCTCGACGCCGCTTACTGGCCTGGAGCCTGGAGGTCAGTTTACTCACCGCTAGCACCGCCCTGCCCTGGGCCGCCGGTGCCTGGGTCCGCCAGCAGGTCCAGGATAATCTCGTGCCCCTGAATCCGGTGTCTAGCCTGGTGCAAGGGGTGACGGCGGCGCCCCTGGGGCGATCGCGCCAATCCCTGGTCACCCAGGTCCCCCCCTTGACCAACCTGCTCTGGTTTACCGCCCTGGTCCTACCGGTGGGCCTGGGGCTGCACCACCTCCATGGTCTAGCCACCCGGGGTAAAACCTGGCCCAAGGCCTGGCTAGGGCTGCTGGTGGTGGCCCCCCACCAGCCCCAGCTGGGCTACCCCACCGCCCTACTGCGGGAGGGGGTGGGGCGCATGGGCCTCCCCCTGGGTATGGCTTACCTGGTGTGGCTGAGCAGTGGGGCTTTCCCTAGCCTGGTAGCCCTGGCTGGGCTGAGCCTGACCGCCAGCCTAGCGGGGGGGCTGACCGCCCTCCTCGATCCCCAGGGACGAGCCGTCCACGACCGCCTGGCCCGGACCCAGGTGCAGCCCCTGGAGGAGGGCCAATTTCTCCTGGCCCACCAACGCCCCAAGTCCTCCCGACCGGGGCTGTTCCTGCTGCATCGGTTTGGTCGACTCCTGTTACCGGTCCAGGTGTGCGCCGAGGACGGCGGCCTCCGCTCATTGGTATTTAGCCCCACCGGGACGCGCCGTTCTTCTGGGATGATAGCCCTGGGGGCGATTGGGTTGCTCAGTTTGATCGGGCTGGGGGGCTTGATGGTGGGATGGCGGCGCCAGACAGAGGTCAGCCGCCGCGATCAACTCTTCCTCGCCCTGGTGGAAAACATCAGTTTGAATGCTACCCGCTTTGCCGATCAGCAGGCCGCCGCCCTGGCCCTGGCCACTAGTGAAGATCCCCGCGCCGTCACCTTTCTAGTGGATTTACTGGCCCAAACCCAAAGCCCTGAGCTCCTGGGCACCTTGCAACAGGCCCTGATCACCGCTGGCCCCAGGGCGATTGCTCCCCTGCAGCGCCTGAATCGCAGCCTCACCAACGACCTCAGCCACCACCCCGATGGTGACATCCTGGCCCGAGCCCGTCTGCAAGCGGTTCAGCGCGCCCTGATGAAGATTTTAGTGATCCACAGCGGTACCCTGCAAGGGCTAGACCTGGGGGGCACTAATCTGGCCCAGGATCTGGAACGTCCAGAGCCCTTTACCCTGGTGCTTGAGCAATCTCACCTGGCGGGTTTGCGTTGGCGCGATGCCCGCCTGAATGGGGCTCAACTCGGGGGGGCGATTTTCTTTGACCCGGGGAAGGACGGCCATGCCGACACCTTTGATGATGGGATCACTGACTTTAGCGGATCGGACCTGACCGCCGCCAACCTGGTCGCCGCCCAGATCAGCTACGCCCTTTTTCGCGGTGGCAGTTTGTTGAAGGCCGACCTCAGCCGCGCCCAGGCGGACCACGCCGACTTCTCCGGTGTGAATGCTAGCAGTGCCCGATGGATCGCCAGCCAGGCCAGCCAAAGTCGCTTCGACCGGGCCAGCTTGGTGGGAGCGGATTTCACCGAGGCCCAGTTGTCCCAGGCTAGTTTGATGCAAACCCGGCTGCGCCGCGCGGTGTTGGCGGAGGCTAACCTGGAGGCCGCCAATCTCAAGGACAGTGACCTGAGTGAGGCGGATCTGACCGCCACCAACCTGCGGGGGGCTAATTTGAGCCAGGCCAATCTCAGCCAGGCTCGCCTGGTGAATACCGATCTACGTCAGGCAAACCTGCAGGGGGTAAATCTACAGGGGGCCAATTTACAGGGGGCCCGTCTGGGGGGAGCCAAGCTAAACGGAGCTAACCTGGCGGGGGCTCGTTTTTTCCTCAGGGAGCAGCGCCAACCCGGTAGCTTTATCACCACTATTTTGGCCCAAGAGCCCGGTGACCATTTAGCTGGGGTGGATCTGTCTAAGGTGCTCAACATAGATCCCGACCAGCTGCCCTACCTTTGTCAACAGGGGGCGGTACATCCAGACTGTACCGATGCACCTTAGTACTCCTGGAGATCATTCTACGGCTAAGCTTCAACCCTCAGGAGCTATGTCCTAGCCACTCGCAGGGGGGTGGAGGCGATCCGGAACGCCTACCGACTCTCCACCTTCGCCAGTACACTAGGTTTTAAGCGTTCTCGCCGAAGCTACTAATTAACCCAGGCCTAGACAGGTCAGTCCATTGCATGGTGATTCTCTCCGGCCAGCAATCTAAATCAATCTTGGGTTGGCTGCTTTACGATGTGGCCAGTTCCGGTTACATCCTGCTAATTCCCTCGGTGGCCTATGCGGTTTACTACCGCCAGGTGGTGTGCGGTGGTACGCAGGACTGCGATGCCCGATGGGCGGCGGTGACCTCCCTATCCCTACTGTTGGCTGGTTTACTGGCCCCCCTGTTGGGGGCGATCGCCGATCTGGGCTATCTCCGTTACCGTATTTTTGTACTCACCACCGGGCTATGTTGTGTCGCCACTGCTAGCCTCTACTGGATCCAACCGGGAGCCTTGATCTGGGGCAGCCTGATCTTTATCCTGGCCCAGCTGGCCTACGCTTGCTCCGCCAGTCTCTACGACTCCTACCTGCCTTTGCTGGCGCCAGCCCATCGCCTCGGGCAACTATCGGGGCTGGGCTGGGGCCTGGGTTATCTGGGGGGTTTGCTATGTTTTGCCCTGAGCTATAGCTGGCTGCGGGGGGGCCTGGGGGAGGCAAACCTGTTAACCTACCGGTTGACCTTTGTCGCGGTGGGTGGTTTTTATCTGTTGGTTGCCCTACCCGCCTTTGCCTGGTTGCCCCGGCAGGGGGCTGGGGCCTCTATGCCCCTGGCCCAGCTAATCCCCCTGGCCTACCAACAGGTTTTTCAGACCCTGAGGCGATGGCAAGAAAGACCGCCAATCTTTCAATTCCTGATGGGTTACTACCTGCTGTCCGATGGATTGGTGACCATCGGCAGCTTTATCGCCATTTATCTCCAAACCCAATTTGGTTTGGAAATGTCGAAAATTCTCAGGTTAACCCTACTGTTTAATGCCATTGCCATTCCCACCACCCTGGGGGCAGGCTACCTGAGTCAGCGCTATTCGGCGTTCAGACTACTCAAGGTGATTGTGGCGCTCTGGGTCGGATTAGTCCTACTGATCGGGTTTGGCCGTCACCCCAGTACCCCCCTGCTCATTGCCATCGGCCTCGGGCTGGTGTCTGGATCAACCCAATCCCTATGTCGCGGGCTCTTTGCCCAGTTCGTCCCACCCCAGCAGAGCTCAGAGCTATTTGGGTTCCATGTCCTGGTGGGAAAGATTTCCGCCATGGCAGGCCCCCTGGTGTTTGGTGTCACCAGCACGGTAACCGGTAATCAACGCCTGGCCATGCTAATGCTGCTGCCTTTTTTCCTCCTGGGAGGCTGGGTGCTATTGGGGCTTCGGGATGCCATCCAGGCATCCCCCGAGTCCCTGGAGAGTTAGGGCTTACCCTGGTCTTGCTAGGGGTCAGGGTTCCAGGTCTCGATCGCCCCTAGGTCCACCGGTGTAATGGAGCGCCGTTGGCTAGCCTTATAGCTTTCCCGCTGGGTTTGCAGATCGATGGCAATGGCTTCGAGATCAACCTCGAGACAGCCGTGGGGGAGGGTGAGTTGCACGCTACCCTCCAGTTCACCCTGGCCATTGGGGGAGAGCTGGGTCACCTGATGGGGGTCCTCCACCAGTTGGCGGGTCTGGGGATCGGTGAGCCAAATTTTGAGGGCCAGGCGGTTGGGGTGGAATGGGACCCTCAGCCTGACGACCATGGGTTGCCCAGCTACCCAATCCCCCGGAGGAAATTCCAGGTGGGGCAGGGGCGGCAGTAAGGTCTCTAGCTCAGATACTGCATCAGGGGTGGGGGGCGGGCTCTCTAGTAGATCAGCGTCATCCTCGTAGATTACCACCTCGCCAGCAAAGGGGAGGGGCTGGTCCGGCTCTTGGCAGACGGGGGTTTCAGGGGCCACCGCCTGGGTCCGTTGGGCGATCGCCTCCTGCTGCAGGGTTACCGCCAGGTCATTGAGCCGATGCCAAAACCGCTCCTCTAGCCTCAGGTTACGAAACCCCATGGCCTCATGGGAGGGCAACTGGGGGGCCTGTCCGGGGGGAGTGGGACGAACCCCGGATAGGGTGGGGGCAGGAAATCCTGGGTTATCAGTGGGGGCTTGAACCGGTTGGGGCTGGGCCGAGGGCAGGGGGGGGAGGCGGAGACCAGGGGATGGCTCCGCCTGGGGTGGGGGAGGGGTGGCGGGGTTGCTTTCGGCCCGGTGGCTGTCCGCGGGCCCGGGGTCTGGGCCCAGGGGCGGCAGGGAGGGCCGATGCATCTGGGCTTCGTGGGTAGAGGGATAGTAAATTTTAGGGGGCAGGGTGGATCGGTGGCGGGGCAGGGTGAAGGAGGGCAGGGCCCGGGGGGGAGCGGGGGGTAGGTCGATTGGGTGGCGGGCTGACCCAGGGTCATCCTCCGTTGGGGTTTCAGCGGTTAAGGTCAGGTCAGGATCGACATCGGTTTCCGCTTGGTTGGCGATCGCGTCCAGCAACAACGATAGGTCCAGGGTGATGGTAAACCGCTGCAGAGCCAGCACCACCAGTCCCTGGTCTAGGGCCCCCACCAGCACCAGTTCTCCCAGGAGCAGCCGGGTGGTGGGTGGGGTGGGGAGGGTGACCGCCAGGTTAAGAGTCGCCGGTAGGCTAGGGGCAGTCCACTCAAAGGGAGTCAGCCCCACGGGGGTGGCGGTTTCCGGATTAATCAGGCGCACCACCAGGGCCAGGGGAGCCACCGATCCCTCACCGCTAACCTGCCCCACCAGGGGGATGGCCTGACCCGCCTGGCCCACCAGGGCGGTTTGGGACAGGCTGAGGCCATAGCCCCAGTCATCCACCGGGGTATCCGCCCCTAGTTGGGCTTGAAAGCGCTCTAGGGCCTCACCCACCTGACTTAAATCCAGGGATGGGGCCACGGCCTGATGCCCTGGCACGCCTGGGGAGGGTTCTGGGCTCGCCACCGTGGTCAAACTTCCCTCATCTGCAAACCAATCACCATCCTCCCCAGCCCCCTGGGGTAGGACTCGCAGTTGAATGGCGTAGGCCCAGTCCAAGGGGGGCTCCCCGGTGGGGTGAGGGGCCTGGCCGGAACAGTGAATATCCCAGGTACCTGCCGCCAGGCGAGTAAAGGGTAATACCACCATTAGCCCCTCCCCGTTAGTTTGGCCGGTGCGGCTGAGGCGGCGGCGCTTGCCAGGGCCGCGATCGCCCAGGGTTTGGCTAATCTCTACTGTGACTGAAGCATGGGCCTCACTGCTGTGGGCCATAATCCGATAGCGGCCCTCTAAAATTTCTACCTGGGCGGTGTCGAGGGGTAGCCAACTGTGGTCGCCCTCCTGTTGCAGCAGAAATTCCCAGTACTCCATGGATGAACCCGGTGCGAGAAACGGTATGCGAATGCTTCAGGATACTCTATGTTAATCAATCTAGGCCGCTACGACCGCCCGGGTTGAGGATTTTTCTCCCTCCATCGGGTGTTGAGCAGGTCTTCCTGGCAGGATGAAGATATAGTATGCTGATTAAACCCCAGGGGCGATTAGCACAGTGGTAGCGCGCTTCCTTCACACGGAAGAGGTCACTGGTTCGAAACCAGTATCGCCCATACTTACCTAAACCTAACCTATACCTAAATTAAGTTGGGTCTAGCTGGGGCCAGGGGAACGCTGAGGGCAGGTTTGATGGCTACGGATGGTATCTCCAGTTCCTACTGTTGGCAGGGAGGTATGGCTAGGACTCCACCCCACCCCGCCTCAGGAACTGGCCTCAGTCGCCGTCACGCCCTTCAAATTCTGGCCTTCGGCGGTGGCTATCTTGGCCAGGTATTCCTGGCCAGGGCTCGCCTAGCTTTTTCACCCCATCCCCCAGCCTCCCTGGGGTCGTGGCCAGGGACCGAGCCGATCTCGTTTAAGTTTGAGGTGGTTAGGGTAAACGCCACTGGTCGGATAGTACAGCGTAAACCAGGTCAGGCCAGGGGCTTTAGTCAGGTGATTGGAGATAGCCGGCTAGAAATGGTCGCCCTGCCCTCTGGTCAACTGATGATGGGGGGCGAGACGCAGGATACCCAGGGGTTGGCCGAGGCCTTGCCCCAGCCCCCGGTGACCCTACCGGCCTTCTCTATGGGTAAATATCTCGTCACCCAGGCCCAGTGGCGAGCGGTGGCGGCCCTACCTAAGGTCCAGCTCGATCTGGAACCCGCGCCCTTTGGCTTTAAGGGCGACAACCGACCCGCCGAGGGGGTTAACTGGTATGACGCGATGGAATTTTGCGCTCGCCTCTCGGCCTACAGCGGCCAACTCTACACCCTACCCAGTGAAGCCCAATGGGAATACGCCTGTCGGGCCGGTACCACCACCCCTTTTTACTTTGGCGAGACGGTTACCACTGACCTGGCTAATTACCATGGCCTCTACCCCTATGGCTTAGCACCACAGGGAGCCTATCGAGCCGCAACCACTGACGTTGATCGGTTTCCCCCCAATCCCTTTGGCCTTTACGACATGCACGGCAATGTCTGGGAATGGTGTCTGGATGCTGATCACCAGGGCAGCCCCCAGGGGACTGGAGGGCAGGCTAGGGCGTTGGCTAGAACGCCGGGGATAGGTATCGCTCAACACCAGGGTCAGGCAGGCCCTCTGACTCGCCGCCCACGACTGAGCGCTGACCTGTGCCACCGACCTTCTACCCCGAGGTCCGCCGTTGTCTGTCGCCAGGGCTATAGCTGGCGGGTCCTACGCGGGGGGTCTTGGTTCGATGGTTCCAGTTACTGTCGCTGCGCCCACCGCACCTTCCTTGACCCCCTCGGCCGTAATTACTTCGGCGGTTTTCGGGTTGTCAGTTTGCTGCCCAAGGCTTTTAAGGTCTGAGACGCATTCGATCTGCGGGTTAATGACCGGCTGGGAACCCATTGGCCCCCAGCGCCCCTTAACAGGTTGAGCGTGGTATACCCATGGAAATAGCAGCATTAGCAGCTAACCGGAAGGTTCGGACCGAGCTCAGGTCAGTTTTGACGGTGGTGAAATCAGCCTCTAGAATTTAGAGGATGTTAAGGATGCTTCCAAACTACCCCATGACCCTCACCAACCATCGTTCTGACGATAAAACCGTTGTGCGTGAATATTTCAACGCTACGGGTTTTGACCGCTGGCAGCGCATCTACGGTGATGGCGAGGTTAATAAGGTGCAACTGGATATTCGTAGGGGGCACCAGCAAACCGTCGACACCGTCATGGACTGGCTAGGGGCGGATGGAGATCTGACCGACCTGACCTGCTGCGATGCAGGCTGTGGTGTGGGCAGCCTGGCCATTCCCCTGGCCCAGGCCGGGGCTAGGGTCTACGCCAGTGATATTTCTACCAAGATGGTGGAAGAGGCGCAGCGCCGGGCTGAGCTCACCCTGCCCGCCGAGCACCAGCCCCATTTTGAGGTGAAGGACCTGGAAGCCCTGGAGGGAACTTACCACACCGTCATTTGTCTGGATGTGCTGATCCACTATCCCGATGAGCAGGTCAAGGAGATGATTAACCATCTCAGCTCCATGGCCCAATCCCGGTTACTGCTCAGCTTTGCCCCCAAAACTTGCTACTACACGGTGCTGAAAAAAATTGGGGAATTTTTCCCCGGCCCCAGTAAAACCACCCGGGCCTACCTGCACCGGGAGTCAGAGATTGTCACCATGCTGACGGCGGTGGGCTGGCGGATCGAACGACGGGCCATGACCAAAACCCAGTTTTACTTTTCTCGACTCCTGGAGGCGGTCCGTTAGCCGCTGGGTTGTCCGGCGACGACCCTATCGATCCGTAACTACTCAAAAAGTTCTGGTAGTCCCAGGATCCATAGGCTAACCTTCAGGTTGCTACCGCCACCTGCTGCGCTACCGCTTTAGCTCGAATTACATTCGGTAACGGCGGTATTCGGTCATCACC
>JAYKIM010000244.1:0-5723 GCA_035286245.1 Cyanobacteriota bacterium
GAGACGTCCGAGTCGAAGACTTGATATTTATCGATGAGTCGGGGGTAAATTTGGGGCTGATTCGGTTGTTTGCCTGGGCACTGCAAGGCCGACGAGCCTATGGGGAACAGCCCAAACGGGGAAAGAACGTGTCTGTGGTGGCGGGGATAGGCTTGGCTGGGGTGGTAGCTTCAGCCGTGATTTTAGGCCCTTTTGACGGCTTAAGTTTTGAGACTTTTGTGGTCACTCGCCTGGTGCCTAACCTCTGGCTAGGAGCCTGTGTCGTGATGGACAACTGTTCCATTCATAAGGATGAGGCGATTCGGGAGTGGATTGAGGCGGCCGGGGCACGTCTAGTGTATCTGCCGCCCTATTCGCCGGACTTCTCGCCCATTGAAACCTTTTGGTCAAAGCTCAAGTCCATTCTCAAGACCCTGGGGGCACGGACCTATAAAGCATTAGTCGAAGCTCTTGAAACAGCCTTTCAGAACATCTCTGAAGTAGACATTAAAAGCTGGTTCAGCCATTGCTGCTACTGTCCCGCATGATTATGAAATCCGCTATATACAATTAAGATGCATGAAGCCTAGGTTTAATCCTTATACGCCTAGAGGTATTTTACTTATACAGCTTCACTCTATTAGCCATTGGATGCTCAGGGTCTGGTCCCAGTTTTTCGATCGTCAAGGAGATGCAACCCAGCCAGCTGTTTAATCCTGTCATAGGCCGACCAGCCTTCTGACCCAGTTAGGGGTGAGGAAATTGATAAGGTCTAACCTCTTGGTGGAAAGCTATACTTCTAGATGAGTAGTTCAATGAAGAAGGTAGAGGTGGCAAAGCCCCAACAAACCTAACCAGGACGAAAAGACTCCGACCGTAGTGCACTGGAATCGCTAGTGCTCCCGATCTTTGAGCCAGGATTTACCTGGACCTGGGCTAAGTCAATAATTTTTGATCATCAACCCATCGAAAATCCGATGAGCCATTTCTAATTTTGAACATGCTGGTATGGTTAAAGTCTGACCATCGCGATAGAGCAAAACTGCCTCATTGAAATCGCTGCCAAAGCCCCTGTTGGGCTGATCAATGGGGTTAGTCACAATCCCATCTAAGCCCTTGCGATGTAACTTCTCCAGGGCTGGCTTGAGAATCTCGCCGGTTTGGGCAGCAAAGCCAATCAAAATTTGGTGAGACAGACGGCGTTGTGCCAGGTCAGCCACAATATCAACAACGGGCTCCAGGGGCAAGGGGGAGGGGATGTCTTGCTTAGCCAGTTTGGTAGCAAACTGGACTTGGGGTCTGACATCCGCTACCGCTGCCGCCATGATGATCCAGTCGGCCTGGGGCTGGTGGGTGATTAGGGCTTGGTGCATAGCCGCAGCACTGGTGACCCCAACCGACTGCATGCCACCCAACCGGTTTGTTAGGGTACTGTCCATCGGACCGTGGACCAGGGTGACCCTAGCTCCGCGATGATGGGCGGCCAGGGCCAGGGCAACAGCCATTTTACCCGTGGCAGGGTTACCGATAAAGCGTACTGGGTCCAAATACTCCTGGGTTCCACCCCCACTAATCAGCACCGATTTACCCTTGAGATCCCATCGACCCTGGGTATGGAGTAAGGAGTTGAGGTAGGGCAGAATATCCTCCGGTTCAGCCATGCGGCCTGTTCCCCGGCGATCGCAGGCCAATACCCCCTCCCCAGGCCCAATACTGTGATAACGAGGGTCCTGTAGGAGAGTCTGCCAGTTTCGCTGCACCACTGGCTGTTGCCACATATCGGTGTTCATAGCAGGGGCCAGCAGAACTGGGCAGGTAGAAGCCAGTACGGTATTGGTCAGCAGGTTATCGGCTAAACCATGGACTAACTTAGCCAGAGAATGGGCACTGAGGGGAGCAATCAACAACACCTCCGCCCATTCCCCCAACTCAATGTGGAGGGGGCGCCCCTGGCTAGCCTGCCAAAAATCCTGATCGACATAGGCCCGCTGCCGCGATAGACAGGCGACGGTCAGGGGCGTGATGAAGTTCTGGGCGGAGGCGGTAAGGACTCCCCGCACCTGAGTACCTGTCTTAGCCAGGTCAGAAATAACTGTTCCCACCTTGTAGGCGGCAATGCCACCGGTAATGCCAATTAAGATCCGACCTGGCTCAGACAACTTTGCCTCACTCCTGCTAAGCTGAACCCTTACCTATTTTAGGTGGACTTGTCCCTTGACTTCAGTTCGCCATCCAGGATAGTTGCTCCAATCTTAGTATTTTGATCCCCTGTTCAGCGATCGTTTTTCCATACCTCTTAACACGAGATCTAAAATTAACCGATCAACTTTGTCCTGAGGGTTATGGTCAAAGCTATACCTTAGATAAGACTAACTCACCTTTCCCAGGAAATTGCCCATGAGTAACTTCAATGCTGAACTCACTAACCGTGACTACGAGGTTAAAATTGACCAATATTTCAGCCGCGGCTGGGAGATCTTTAAAGAATACCCCTGGGGCTTTATCCTCTTCACCCTCCTCTATTTAGTTATTGTTGGGCTCCTCTCCGTTCTCTTACCCAGCCCCCTGGGGGCGAGACCGGGGGATGGAGAGTCCTTCGGTGGCGCCAATATTGTGGCCAACATCCTTAGCCCCATCCTGGGGGTGGGCTACTACTGTGTGGCCCTGCAAATTGCCCGTCGTCGCCCCAAAAGCTTTTCAGACTTCTTTGGTGGATTTAATAAGTTTGTGCCGGTGTTTCTTACTGCGCTGGTATCGGGTCTATTGATTGGTTTGGGATCGGTTCTGCTGGTCCTACCGGGGATTTACCTGGCGGTCTCCTACCTGTTTGCCCAACTCTTTGTGGTTGACAAAAACCTGGGCTTCTGGTCAGCCATGGAAACCAGCCGCCGCCTGATCACTAAAAAGTGGTTTTCTTTCTTTGGGCTAGGTCTATTAATGTTCTTGCTTATCCTGGCGGGGCTCTTATGCTTTGGGGTTGGTGTTTTGGTTACCATTCCCTTAGGTAGTTGCGTGTTAACGGCTGCCTACGAAGATATTGTAGGCCTCAATTCCGTGGCGGGACAGGGTTAGGCGTCTATGATGCTTAACTCTGGCGCCCGCACCCCCCCGGGCAAGGTCTATCTGGTGGGGGCGGGGCCCGGGGATCCGGGGTTATTTACCCTGAAGGGTAAAACCCTCTTACAATGCGCCGATGTGGTGATTCACGATGCCCTGGTCAGCCCCCCCATCCTGGCCATGATCAACCCCCAGGCGGAGGTGATCAACGCCGGCAAGCGACGGGGCCGCCACTCCATGGAGCAGGCGGAAATTAGTCAACTAATCATTGAGAAGGCCGACAGTCACAGCCTGGTGGTGCGTCTCAAGGGCGGTGATCCCTTTATCTTTGGTCGAGGGGGGGAGGAAATGGCGGCCCTGGTGGAGGCGGGTATTGAGGTGGAGGTGGTGCCCGGCATTACCGCCGGAGTGGCGGCACCGGCCTATGCTGGTATTCCCCTCACCCACCGGGATCAAAGCTCCAGTGTGGCCTTCGTCACCGGCCACGAGGCGGTGGGTAAGTACCGCCCCCAGGTTAACTGGCAGGCCCTGGCCCAGGGGGCGGAGACCCTGGTGGTATACATGGGCTTACATAACCTAGCCAGCATCACCCTGGAGTTGCTGGGGGCGGGGCTTAGCCCTGAAACACCGGTGGCCTTGATTCGTTGGGGCACCCATCCTCAGCAGCAAACCCTGGTGGGCCAGCTGGGGACCATTGCGGCCGAGGCCACAGCCCTGGGGTTTGACCCCCCCGCCGTGGCGGTAATTGGTCGGGTAGTGGGCTGGCATGGGATTTTGCCCCACTGCTCCTCCCAGGGCTAGGGACTGGTTTGCTCTACTAGTCCCAACTGTTGACTGGTGGGGCGGTTTAGGGCGGCGGTGGCAATGGTTTGTTCTAGAACCTGTAGGGCTCGCACATACTGGGTATCAGCCTCTGTCCCCAAACGGGAAGGGTTGGTGAATAATTCGCTGCGCTGGCGATCGCTAATCTCCACCGCCACATCGGGGGTGATCCCCCGGCGACTAATATCGGTGCCATTGGGGGTGTAATAGTGGGCTACGGTCACCGTCAGACCGGAACCGTCCGCCAAACCATGGAGCGACTGCACCAGGGCCTGACCAAAGGTGGGGGTGCCCACCACCATAGCCCGTTTATTATCCCGCAGGGCTCCGGTCAAAATCTCACTGGAACTCGCAGAGCGACGGTCTACTAACACCGTCAGGGGCAACTGGGTGAGGGCGGTGCGGTTAGCGGAAATGGCCTCATCGGTACCGTTGCGGTCTTGGGTACGGACAATGGGGCCGTGCTGCAGCCACATGCGACCAATGTCAATGCTGGCCATCAGCAGACCACCAGGATTGCCCCGCAGGTCCAGAACAAACCCCTCCACCCCCTGACTAGTTAAACTACGAATAGCTGATTCCATTTGGTGGGCTGCCTGGGCATTAAACTCGATCAGACGAATGTAACCAATGAAATGAGATCCGAGCTGTTTAAGGGCATATTCGACGGTGGGTACCTCTTCTCGGCTGCGGGTGAGGATCAGACTACGGAATGGCCCGCTACGGCGGGCAACGGTCAGGGTAACTTGGGAATCCGCTGCTCCCCGCAACCGTTGCAGAATGGCATCGGCGGTCAGGCGTTCCGTACTCTGACCATCAATCAACAAAATCCGATCGCCCACCGCAATGCCCACCGCCGCTGCGGGTGATCCGACCATCACCTCACTGACCACCACTTCCCGAATCTGGTCATCGTACTGTAACCGTACGCCAATTCCCGACACTTCACCGGAGGTTTGATCGGTTAAATCGCTATACTCGGCGGGGGAAAGAAAGCGCGTGTAGGGATCATTGAGCTGGCGTAGGGCGCTACGCAGTGCACTATAGGCAGCTTCCTGGGAGCTGTACTCCCGGCCCAGAAGTTGCTGACGGGTTACCTGCCAATCAACCTGGTTAAACTCACCATCCACATACTCACGGTGGATAATCTGCCAGGCTTCGTCTAGCACCGCCTTAGGGCTATCTTCGAACTGAATCGCTCCGGTTGCCGCCCAGGCCGATGGGCTATCCGGAGAACCGAGGAGGGCGAGGGGGGCAGTCAAGACAAGGCCGAGGCGAGCGAAGGAGGCGGGCGAAATGACCGGCATGGCAGGGGGGCCTGAAGCGATGGAGGAAACTATCTGTATTGTGGCGGATGAGTCAGGAATTTGACCAGATCAGGAGTAAGAGTTTTCAATGAATTTTGGTCGCGGAGAGGGGGGATCGGACATACAACGGAATCAACCGCAGGCTCTGGAGCAGCCAGCCCAGATCCGCTGCTTAAGAATTCTTAACTGGGTTAGCCTAGGGTTAGGATTGGGACTAGCGATCGCCGCAAAACTAGCGGTGTCAGCCAGGGCTGACGCCCCATTCTCGATCCCCGTCATTGATCCGGGAGGCGATCCCTCGGTGAAAGCCTACGACCTGGGGCCAATATCCCTCGATCAGCAGGAGGAGTCGGGGGTCCCCTCCACCATACCAGTGACCTTGACCGGCCTGCTGGGTCTGCCCCCCGGGACAGACCCAGTTCCCCTGGTGGTGCTACTCCATGGTCGTCATCGTGGATGCCATTTTGCAGCCCCAGCCCCTAGCCAGTGGCCCTGCCCGGTTGGCCAGGAAACTCGCTTTGACCAAGGCCTGGCCTATCTGACTGACGGCCTCACCAG
>JAYKIM010000245.1:0-10164 GCA_035286245.1 Cyanobacteriota bacterium
CCAACCAATGGGCCTGCATACGGTGTTTATCGATCAGCCCATAGTGGCGTTGGAGGGGTAGGGTTTTACCCGGCACCTCCACCAGACAATGTTTCCAGCGATGGGAAAGCAGCCCGGTCAGCCCCAGGTCCTCCAGTTCGTCTACCCAGATGCCGTAGGTATTAGGCCAGGGATCGGTGGGCTGGTGCAGGGAGATTCCCGCCACGTTCAGCCCCCGTTGTTCCAGTTCTGCCGCCAGGGAAAGCCCCGCCGGTCCTGCCCCAATCACCACCACATCAACCATGAGCTGCCCTTGATCCGCTAAGTCAATTTTTTATTCTAGAGAGTTTTATCCTCGATAGAGGTTTAGCCCTCAGGTGATTAGATTGAAACCCGGCTGATAGGTTCTGACCTTTCCCTTAGGCTAGTACTTGGTGGCATAAAGTCTGCAGCACTTCAAGGGGAGCCAGGAGTCAGGAATCAGTAGTCAGGAGCAAGGTCTATTACACCCCACGGGTATGGTTATTGGACAACCATCCTGGTTTAGGATTATGCCATTTAGTGAGGCCTTGAAGACTCCGCTGGGTATCAACTTCTGATGGGATACACCGATCCAGTTCTTTCCAGGGGTTCAGGCCAAACCCATACTACTCTGGACATTTCAAGGCGGAGCTTCAGTGTATTATCAGGACGATGCGATACCGGTGGCAGCAATGGTGAATTTGGCAGCCCATCCCAGTCTATGGCCTGTGCTGGCGGGAGTGATCGCCCTAGCCCTGGCTCCCTTAGCCTTTTTCCTCTGGTTTGCCTATACCCGCGAC
This sequence comes from Cyanobacteriota bacterium, assembly GCA_035286245.1. Taxonomy (GTDB): domain Bacteria; phylum Cyanobacteriota; class Cyanobacteriia; order Phormidesmidales; family Phormidesmidaceae; genus Nodosilinea. Next base: position 801 of record JAYKIM010000245.1, read on the forward strand.
AAGCTCAACCCCGAGCCCCGTGGTTTGGTGTTGCGGGTCTTTCTGTTCGGCCTACTGGCCTTTATCCCAGCCTTTTTGTGCCGCCAGCTTATCCCCTTGCCCTACTGGCTGACGGGCATTCTTCTGGTGCCAGTGGTGGATGAACTGGCTAAGTTTGCTGTGGTGAAGACGACGGTTTACCATCATCGAGAGTTTGATGAACCGGTGGACGGCATCATCTTTGCTGCTGTGGCTGGCCTCGGTTTTGCCACCCTGGAGGTGGTGGGATCGATGGCGCAGGCCTACCTGAGAATAGCTGCGGTGGGCGTTCCTGATCAGGCCGTGGGGCACTCCACCTGGCTATCGGTACTGGGACTCTTTGCCCTGAAGGGCTTACTCCTTGCCCCGGGTCAGGCTCTCTGGTCTGGCCTGTGGGGTTATACCCTGGGGCGAGCCAAGTTTATCCCTGCCAATCAACGCCCTGGGCTGGTGGGTCGGGGTTTATTGGCCGCTATCTTTGCCCATGCCACCTTTAACGCCCTGGCCATGGAGCCCAACTGGTGGTTAAACCGGTTAGGCTTGGTGTTAGTGATCGCCCTTTTGTGGTTAGTGGTACGCCGCTGCCTGAGCTACGCCCTGGCGATCGGCGATCAGTTGGGTAAGGCCCAGGTAGGATAACAGCCCCAGGAGTGCCAACCCCTAAGGGGTTAACTTAACTGGCAGGTAAGCTCACCGCCCTTGCCATCCTTAGGCTGACGTCGTTCCGCAATCGGCACCGTGAAGGGGGAAGCTTGCCAAATGCCCTGGCAGTACTCACGAATGGAGCGATCGGAGGAAAAGCCTCCCATCCGTAGGGCATTGAAGATGGACATGCGTGTCCAGTGGTCGCTGTCACTGTAGGCTTGGCCAACCTGCTGTTGACAGTCAATGTAGGCCTGGTAGTCCGCCATCAGCATAAAGGGATCCTGGTGGAGTAGCTTGTCAACCAGGGGTCTAAATAAAGACCCATCTCCCTGGGAAAAGTGACCCGAGGCGATTAGATCGATGGTCTCCTTCAGGAGGGGGTTGGTCTGATAATAGGTGTAGGGGTGGTAGCCCTCCGCCTTGAGGGCGATCACCTGCTCGGTGGTCAAGCCAAAGAGGAAGAAGTTCTCCGCACCGACCGCATCACGGATTTCGATATTAGCCCCGTCCAGGGTGCCAATGGTCAGGGCCCCATTCATGGCAAACTTCATGTTGCCCGTACCTGAGGCCTCGTAGCCAGCGGTGGAAATTTGCTCCGATAGATCAGAGGCTGGATAGATCCGCTGACTGTTGGTAACGTTGTAGTTCGGTAGGAAGATCACCTTGATGCGATTGCCCAGATCAGGATCCTTATTGATCATGTCCCCAACGGCGGTGATCAACTTGATCATCAACTTGGCCATGGTATAGCCAGGGGCCGCCTTACCGCCGAAGATGAAGGTACGGGGGGTAATGTCCAGGTTAGGGTTCTGCTTAAGCTGGTGGTAAAGGGTAACAATATGGAGTACGTTCAGGTGCTGCCGCTTGTACTCGTGGATGCGTTTTACCTGGACATCAAATAGGGAAGCAGGGTCGATCAGCACACCAAATTGGTCGTGGATACGGATAGCCAGATCCCGTTTAATCGCCTGTTTGATATCTCGCCATTCCTGACGAAAGCCCCCGTCCTCCACCAGCGGTTCCAGTTGCCTTAGGTCCTCCAGGTTCTTAATCCAGCGATCGCCAATGCGGCTACTGATCATGGTGGTCAGGCGGGAATTACTGAGCACAACCCACCGCCGCGGGGTAACACCATTAGTAACGTTGCAGAATTTCTCGGGGAATAGTTCGTAGAAGTCCTTCAGCACCGTTTGCTTCAGTAAATCACTGTGGAGAGCCGCTACCCCGTTAATGGTATGGCTGCTGACACAGGCCAGGTTGGCCATGCGTACGTACCGTTCCCCCGATTCATCGATCAAAGACATGCGGGCCAGCCGTTCCCTATCCTTAGGAAACTTCATCCGCACCAGATCAAGGAAACGACTGTTAATTTCGTAGATGATTTCCATGTGGCGCGGTAGCAACTCGCTAAACAGGCTCACCGGCCACTTTTCCAGGGCCTCGGGCAGCAGGGTATGGTTGGTGTAGGCCAGGGTTTTTTGGGTAACATCCCAGGCTACGGGCCACCCCAATCCATACTCATCCATCAGTAGTCGCATCAGTTCGGCGGCGGCAATGGCGGGGTGGGTATCGTTGAGTTGAATGGCAAACTTTTCGTGGAATTTGTCCACGGGAACGTTTTGTCGGTTGAGGATACGAAACATATCCTGTAACGAACAGGAGACAAAGAAAAACTGTTGTTCCAACCGCAATTGCTTACCGGCCAACTTTTCATCGTTAGGGTAGAGCACCTTGCTGAGGTTTTCTGAGGTCACCTTGTCCTCCACCGCACCGTAGTAGTTACCCTGGTTAAAGGTGGCGAAATCAAAGGATTCGATCGCCTCCGACTTCCACAGGCGCAGGGTGTTAGCCGTGTTCACCTGATAGCCGAGAATGGGGGTATCGTAGGGCACCCCCAACACCTTGCGAGCGGGAATCCACTGCATGCGGTAGCGGCGACGTTCATCCACATAGGTTTCGGTGTAGCCGCCAAACTTGACCTCCACCGCCCACTCGGGTCGTACCACCTCCCAGGGGTTGCCGTAGCGCAGCCATTTATCCGTCCGTTCTACCTGCCAGCCATCCTTAATATCCTGGTGGAAGATACCAAACTCGTAGCGGATGCCGTACCCCAGGGAGGGAATTTCCAGGGAGGCCATGGAATCCAGGTAGCAGGCGGCTAGGCGGCCTAACCCTCCATTCCCCAGCCCGGGTTCCACCTCCTGGGCCAGCAGGTCGTCAAAGTCCAGACCCAGTTCCTCCATGGCCTGCTTAACGGTGTTGTAGATCCCCATGTTCACCAGGTTGTTGCCCAGGTGGGGACCCATCAAAAATTCTGCGGATAGATAGCAAACGGTACGGACATGGTGCTGGGTATAGCTTTCGGCGGTGGCGTTCCAGCGTTCTAGCATGCGATCTCGCACCAGGTGGGCTAGAGCCATGTAGTAATCGTGGCGGGTAGCCAGGGCCACCGGCTTGCCTTGAACAAAAAACAGGTTATTTAGAAACGCCTGTTTAATACTGTCGACGCTGGTGTCAGTGCGCTCACTGGCCAGGGCGATGGTCACGGCGGTGGTAGCGGGGGTCTCCATGGGTCTTCAAGCCTTGCTTTAGCCTATAGGATGTCGCGAACATACCCTATCAGATCAAATTGTCGGGGCTCGCGTTGTGGTCTAAGACACTATTTAACGTAAGTTTAAGGGCTGGAGAGGAATACCACCATCCCCTTGAGGACTCTCCGGCCGTTACCTCCCCAGGGATATAGGGTATTCTGTGGGCAATAGTTCTTCATTAGCAAATTGTATGAAGCGGCGTAACCTGGTTTATATTCTCTTGGCGGTAGTCATGGCTGGACTCGCCATGGCTCTGGCTAGTCCAGGGATAGCCCAGACCAGCAGCCAGGGCGCGCCACCACTACGGGGCTTAGTGCAGGAGTCCCCCCCTATAATCATGCCGGAGGCCACCGCCTACTCCCTGTTCACCGAGAATGCCAATTCTAGTTATCAGGTTTGGTACCGCATTTCCGGCGGTGATGCCCTGTTTCGCCAGCGCCTGCGGGTCTACCAAGAACAGGCCAGTCCCCGCCCCCAAAACCAGCTACCGCCAGATGCTGCCCTAAGCCATGAACTGACTAGCAATACCCCCACCGGCTGGTTTGTGTTGCCGACTATCCAGGGAGTGGCAACCTACTACTTTGATGGGGATCATCGCATCGATGGTCAGGGTCCCTGGGATAGCGGACGGGGGGTGATGGTTAAGCAGGCTCGTTTTAGCAACGGCGATCTTTACGAGCTGGGCTTTGAGGACCAAATTAGTTTAGACGATTACAATGATTTAGAGATACAGGTGGCGGTGGTACGGTCTCCCTAGGGGTTAATCTAAGGGTGAAGCACAAGCAGCTGATTTTCTTTCGCCACGGCAAGTCTGACTGGCAGGTCTCCAGCGGAGTAGATCGGGATCGCCCCCTGGCCCCTCGGGGCGTGGCAGCAGCCCAGGCGATGGGGAGATTGCTAACCACCCTGGATGCTCAGCCCGACCACGCTATTACCTCCCCGGCGGTACGGGCCCACAGCACCCTCGAGTTAGCTAGAGAAGCAGGGCAATGGTCTTGCACGGTGGCGGTCTCGGCGGATCTGTACGAAGCGAGTCCGGAGCAGGTGCTGGGGGTGATCCGGGGGCAGAGCGATCGCCATCAACGGCTCCTGCTGGTGGGACACCAACCCACCTGGTCTGAAACCATTAGCTGGTTGATGGGGGGAGGTCAGGTGGAAGTACCCACCGCCACCCTGGTTTGTCTGGACCTCCAGACCGACACCTGGCCCCAGGTCACTTCGGGACAGGCGGTTTTACTCTGGCTACTGCCTCCCAAACTGTTGAGTCCTCTCCTGAATCGATCACCGTAAGGATTGCCTGGCCTGACCCACCAATTAAGGCTGAGGTAGGTCATTGGATAAGGTCTGGGAGGTCACGACTTCAGTTGATCGTCAGCACCCTGTTCCTGAGCTAACTGGTTAGGTTTGAATGCGCCATGATCCCTATCCCTAAGACTGAGGTTTATACCTGGCGAGGCTACCGTTGTAGTTATCAGGTTTACCCGGGGTCTCTGGAGACTCCACCCCTACTGCTGATCCACCCCCTCGGGGTAGGCCTGGCCGGTTGGTTCTGGGAGCGGTTTTGCCAGGCCTGGTACGATCAGGGCCAGCAAAACCCGATTTACAACCCTGATCTGCTGGGCTGTGGTCAGAGCGACCAGCCTGTGGCAGCTTATACCCCCCAGGACTGGGCGGACCAATTGGCGGACTTTGTCCATCAAGTGATCCAACGGCCGGTGGTGGTGGTGGCCCAGGGCGCCACCCTGCCGATTGCCCTGAAACTTCTCCTCCTGCCCAAAATGCAGGGCTGGGTCCGGGGTCTGGTGCTGAGCGGTCCACCGGGTTGGAGACTGATCACCACCGCCACCCCCCCCTGGCGCCAGCGTCTCCTCTGGAATCTGCTCTTTACTGGACCCGTGGGCTGGGGCCTGTTTCGCTACGTGCGGCGCGATCAATTTTTGCGATCCTTCTCCCGCCGTCAGCTATTTGGCTGCGAAGCGGATATTGACCAGGGATGGATTGATTCCCTACGTCAGGATGCCGAACGAGAGCGGGGTCGGTACGCCGTTTATTCCTTCCTGGCGGGATTTTGGCGGGAGGATTACGGGGCCGCGATCGCCCAGCTAACCCTACCCACCTTAGTGTTGTTTGGAGCAGGAGCCTCCGGTATTGATCGCTTAAGCAAGACCGATAGCGCTACCCAGCGCCTGCAGGATTACTTGCCCCATCTGCCCCAAGGCCAGGGAGCGATCATGGCTGGCCGTAATGTCCTACCCTACGAATCTACCGATGAATTTGTGGTCCGGTTAGGCGAGTGGCTAAGCAGCCCTGCTATACCCTAGATATTTGCTCCCCTGAGAATGACTACGGCCATGACCTACAACTGACTGAGGGAGTTGACAACGACCTTGAGGGTGGTCAGGCTCGGGTCGCTACAGCCGATCAGGTCAGCACCTTCATGTTTAAGGCTAATCAGGTGATCTAGAGCGGTTGAGGTGATCATCTCTCCCGCCAGCAAGGTGGGGATGCCGGGGGGATAGGCAGATATGGTTTCGCCGCTGACCTGACCCAAGGCCTGGGGAGCTGGCAGGGTGAGGTGGGGGCTGAAGAAGGCTTGGCGGGGAGACAGCTGGGGACGGCTGTAGGGGGAGGAGGAAGGCTGACTAAATGGCCTTTTCCTCTGGCGTAGAGAGGGTGTCTGGGTCTGGCGGGCAGCTAACCTGGTCAGCCCCTGGTGGCAGCGCTGGATATCCCCTGGGGTATTGCCCCAACTGATAATCAGGGTGAGGTGGTGGAGTTCAGCTAGCTCAACGGTAACGCCCAGGTCGTAGTGCAGGTAGTCATCCGCCTCTAGTCCGGATATCCCCAAGCCGCTGACATCCACGGTCAGGCGGGTCAGATCCAGGTCCGCTACGCTGGGGTATTTCAGTAATTGGGATTTGCTGAACACCGTCAGGTTGGGGATCTGTTCAATGTGTTGGTGCAGATCCTGGGCCAGTTCTAGGCTTGTGGTTAGAAGCGTCTCTCCAGCCGTAGCCAACTGGTGGCGGGCGGCATCCAGGGAGGCTAACAGTAGGTAACTTGGGCTACTGGATTGGGTGAGTTGTAGGGCTCTACCCAGGCGATCGCAATCCACCCGTTCCCCCTGGCAGTGCAGCATGGCCGCTTGGGTGAGGGCCCCCAACACCTTGTGGGTGGACTGGACCACCAGATCAGCGCCCTGGCTGAGGGCGGCGGCCGGCAGGTCCGGATGGAAGCCAAAGTGGGGCCCGTGGGCCCCATCCACCAGTAGGGGGATGTTGTGCCGATGGGTGATGGCGGCGATCGCCGCCAGGTCAGAACAAATGCCATGGTAGGTGGGGGACACCACCAATACGGCCCGGCTCTCTGGATAGTCGGTCAGGGCTTTGGCAACGGTCTCTGGTGCCATCCCCAGGACCAGCCCCAGCTCCTCACTGTAATCCGGCTGGAGGAATACCGGTTCAGCCCCCGCCAGAATCAATCCAGAGATGATTGACTGGTGGGCATTGCGGGGTACCAGGATGGTATCCCCAGGATTACAGGTGGCCAGGATGGCCGCTTCTAAACCACCGGTAGAGCCATTGGTGAGGAACCAGGTTTGATCCGCGGCGAAGGCATTAGCCGCCAGTGCTTGGGCCGCGGCGATTACCCCCTGCGGCGCGAAGAGGTTGTCCAGTTCGGGCAGTTCCGTCAGGTCCGCCGCCAGGGCCGCTGTACCCAGTAGTGCCTGTAGCTCGGCGGATGCCCCCTGACCGCGGCGGTGGCCAGGGGTGTAGAAGGCGGCGTGGGGACGCCGGGCAACATTCCGCAGGGCGGATAGCAGGGGAGTTTGACGTTGATCTATTGAGTCTATTGCGGTCATAGGGGTTGACTTTGGAGTATGAAAAACCTCCAGGGGGCTGGCAAGACAATAGTCTATGGACCAGAGTGGGTGACTTCCGGAAAACCCCTACTTGGGCAATTGATTTTGATCAATCCAATAGTTTAATCCGATATTTTCTAGGGATGGTGGGGTGCCCAGGGAGGGGATGGGTCAGGGGCAAAATCCTAATTTTTATTAAAGAAAAAATAACCTAGAGGCAATTTATAGGAATTTCGGCTCACTCTAAAGTCTTTTCCCGTGAGGGTTTTAGCCGTTTATCATAGATTTTCTGCTGAACACTACTCCATACCCTAAATACTCCACCCTTAACAATAACGTGTAAAACTGTGCAATAAGTTCTACTGCCCCTGGGGGTAGGGTATGTCAGAATGTAAGCGGTTTTTGCCTAGTTACCCAAGATTTCGGCGTAGGCAGTCATGATCAAATCAATCGACCTCTTGTACCAGTATGCTTGGCTCGTGCCGGTGTTGCCTCTCCTGGGGGCAGCCGCGGTGGGGGTTGGCCTGATCTCCTACGGCCCAACCATTAGCCAATGGCGACGACCAGCGGCTACCTTGATTGTCTCCTTGACCGGTGTGGCCATGGTGCTGTCCCTCCTCCTCTTCTGGAGTCAGGTGCAGGGTCATCCTGCCTATGTCTACACCTTTGAATGGGCGACGGCGGGAGACTTTCACCTGGAGATGGGTTATACCATCGATCACCTGGCGGCCTTTATGCTGGTGGTGGTCACCACCGTTGCTTTGCTGGTGATGATTTACACCGATGGCTACATGGCCCATGATCCGGGCTACGTCAGATTTTATGCCTACCTGAGTTTGTTTAGTTCCTCCATGCTAGGGCTGGTGATCAGTCCTAACCTGTTGCAGGTTTACGTATTCTGGGAATTGGTGGGCATGTGTTCCTACCTGCTGATTGGCTTTTGGTACAGTCGTAAACCCGCCGCCGATGCTTGTCAAAAGGCCTTCGTTACCAACCGGGTGGGGGACTTTGGCCTACTGCTGGGTATCCTGGCCCTGTTCTGGGCCACCGGTAGCTTTGAGTTTGACGTCATGGGCGATCGCCTCACCGCCCTGGTGAACAGTGGCGGCCTGGCGCCCGGGATGGCAGCCGTGTTTGCTGTGCTGGTATTTTTGGGCCCCGTGGCTAAATCAGCCCAGTTCCCCCTGCACGTTTGGTTACCCGATGCCATGGAGGGCCCCACACCGATTTCGGCCCTGATCCACGCCGCCACCATGGTGGCGGCAGGGGTATTTCTGATTGCTCGCATGTACCCGGTGTTTGAGCCCATCCCCACGGTGATGACCGTAATTGCATGGACGGGGGCCTTCACTGCCCTGATGGGGGCGACCATCGCCATTACCCAAAACGACATTAAAAAGGGTCTGGCCTTTTCCACCATGTCCCAGTTGGGGTACATGGTGATGGCCATGGGGGTCGGGGCCTATAGCGCCGGCCTCTTTCACCTGATGACCCATGCCTACTTCAAGGCCATGCTATTTCTGGGTTCCGGCTCCGTCATCCACGGCATGGAGGCGGTGGTAGGCCATGATCCAGTGCTGGCCCAGGATATGCGGCTGATGGGAGGTCTGCGTCGGTATATGCCGGTGACGGCGACCACCTTCCTGATTGGTACCCTGGCCATCTGTGGGATTCCCCCCTTTGCTGGGTTCTGGTCTAAGGATGAAATTCTGGCCTCTACCTTCGCCGTCAGTCCAGTGCTCTGGGGGGTCGGTTGGATCACCGCTGGGATTACGGCGTTTTACATGTTTCGCATGTACTTTTCCACCTTTGAAGGGGAGTTTCGCGGTAACGACCAGGTGATTCGTCAGGATTTGAAGCGAGCCGAGGCCCAGCGCCTGGGCCTCTCCCTGGGGCCAGGGGCGATGAATCCCCAGGAACTCACCCTGGACAGTGAGGAGCATGGCCACGATGATCACGACCACCAGCCCCACGAATCCCCCCTGACCATGACCTTTCCCCTGATGGTCCTGGCGGTTCCTTCGGTGTTGATTGGCTTGGTGGGTACCCCCTTTGCCAATCGATTTGAGGCCTTTATCCATCCCCCCGGTGAGCTAGAGGAGCTGCTGGAGGCGGGGGAGGCCTTTGATTGGGGTGAGTTTATCCTGATGGCGGGCAGTTCGGTGGCGATCGCTACCCTGGGGATTGCCCTGGCGGTGCTGATGTATCGCCTCCGAGTCATCGATCCGGCGGCGATCGCCAACAAAAT
>JAYKIM010000246.1:0-10260 GCA_035286245.1 Cyanobacteriota bacterium
TCATGATCGATCAACCCACCTTCCCGGGCTGTGTGGTGTTGTCCCGCCCGATTGGCATGCTGGAAATGATTGATGGGGGCGATCGCGATGAGAAAATTCTCTGCGTCCCCGCCGCTGACCCCCGCTACGCCAAGGTGCGATCGCTGGATGATGTGGCCCCCCACCGGCTGGATGAGATCGCCGAGTTTTTCCGATCCTACAAGGCCCTGGAAAAGAAAATAACGGAAATTTTAGGCTGGCAGAATGTCGACCAGGTGCAGGCCCTGGTAAATCAGTGTGTAGCAGCGGCTAAATAACCTGAATGACAATGCCCTGGAAAGATCCAGGGCATTGTACCTACCGATATTAATTAGAGACGGATCAGTAGAGCTCTTGTTCAGCGTGGGTGGTGATGGTGCAGTCGGAGGTGGGGTAGGCGACACAGGTCAGCACATAGCCAGCAGCGATTTGATCATCATCCAAGAAGGACTGGTCTCCCTGATCAACGGTGCCACTGGTAATTTTGCCAGCACAGGTGGAGCAAGCCCCAGCCCGGCAGGAATAGGGGAGATCAATACCCTGCTCTTCAGCGGCATCGAGAATGTAGGTATCGTCAGCCACCTCAATGGCTTTGTTTAGACCCTCAGCCTCATTAATCAGGGTCACCTTGTAGGTTGCCATGGTGCTATTCTCTCCTTAAATATGTTTTGAATCCATAGCCTTGGCCAGAACGCTTAGGACAGGAATGATGCCTAGGCCGTTGCCCTACTAATAGAGTTCCTCTTCTGCGTGGGTGATGATGGTACAGTCAGAGGTGGGGTAGGCGACACAGGTCAGTACATAGCCAGCAGCGATTTGATCCTCATCCAAGAAGGACTGATCAGACTGATCAACCGTGCCAGAAGTAATTTTGCCAGCACAGGTGGAGCAGGCCCCAGCTCGGCAGGAGAAGGGTAGATCGATGCCCGCTTCTTCGGCCGCGTCGAGGATGTAAACAGTATCCTTCACTTCAATGGTTTTATCTAAACCTTCAGCTTCGTTGATCAGGGTCACCTTGTAGGTTGCCATGGTGCTATTCTCTCCTCAAATATGTTTTGAATGTAAAGCCCAGTGGACCAGACAAACTAACCTGCTGGGTTTACCTGGGTGAATCTAACATATTTCTGATACTACGGGAAAACCTTCAGCCTGTCTGCCTTTTTTCCGGTTTGGGTGAATGGGATTCGTAATCGAATAGCTAGATTGATGGTGGGTTTACTTATCGGTGGCGGTGGGCTGGGGAGGAAGGAATGACGGACCTGCTTTTGTTTTGGCATCGGCGTGATTTGCGCCTGGAGGATAATCAGGGCTTGGCCATGGCCTGCGATCGCAGCCCCCAGGTGGTGGGGGTATTTTGTTTTGACCCGCAGATTTTACAGGCCGATGACCTGGCCCCGGCCCGCCTGGCTTACCTGGTGGGCTGCCTGACGGCATTACAGCAGAGCTATCGGGCTCGGGGGGGGGACCTGCTGTTCCTCTGGGGCGATCCAACCCGGCAGATTGCCGATCTGGCCCGAGCCCTGGGGGCTACCGCCGTCTACTGGAACCAGGATGGGGAACCCTATGCCCGCCAGCGAGACCAAACCGTAGCGACAGCCCTGAAGACAGCAGGGATCGAGGCCCAGGGCGACTTTTGGGACCAGTTGCTGCATCCCCCCGGGGCGATCTATAGCGGCATTGGTCAGCCCTACACCGTCTATACCCCCTTCTGGCGAAATTGGATCAAACAGGCCAAGGCCGCCCCCTGGCCCGCTCCCCAGGGGTTAACCGGCCTGACGCCGACCCAGCAGGCGGCGGCTACGGCGGCGGGGGCGATCGCCCAGCCCACCCTCCGGGAGCTAGGGGTAGTCTGGGATGGGGGCTTTCCAGTGGAACCCGGGGAGGGGCCAGCCCAGGCCCAGTTGCAGAGCTTTTGCCAGGGGACGGGGGGCATCGGCGCCTACCAGGAACAGCGGAACTGGCCCGGCACGGAGGGCACCTCCCGCCTCAGCGCCGCCCTTAAGTTGGGAGCGATCGGCCCCCGCACCGTCTGGGCCGCCAGCCTGGAGGCGATGGCCCAGGCCAATAGCGAGGAGGTCCACCAGGGGGTGCAAACCTGGCAACAGGAGTTAGCCTGGCGGGAGTTTTACCAGCATTGTCTTTACCATTTCCCAGCCCTGGCCGAGGGCCCCTACCGTCCCCGATGGCGGGACTTTCCCTGGGTGAACCATGATCAGCATTTTCAGGCCTGGTGTGAGGGCCGCACCGGCTACCCGATCGTCGATGCCGCCATGCGCCAGCTCAACCAAACCGGCTGGATGCATAACCGATGCCGTATGATCGTAGCTAGTTTCCTCACCAAGGACCTGATCATTAATTGGCAGTGGGGGGAGAAGTATTTCATGCAGCACCTGGTGGACGGTGACCTGGCAGCTAACAATGGGGGCTGGCAGTGGAGCGCCTCCAGCGGCATGGATCCTAAGCCGCTGCGCATCTTTAACCCCGCCACCCAAGCCCAGAAGTTTGACCCCGAGGCGGATTACATTCGTCACTGGTTGCCGGAGCTGCGATCGCTGGAGACCGCCTGGCTAGTCAGTGGCAAAATTCCACCAGAACAGTGCGATCGCCTGGACTACCCCACCCCCATCGTCGATCACAAAACCCAACAGGCCCTGTTTAAGCAAAAATACAGCCTTACCCAAACCCGCTAGGGCCAGGGCGATCTCTCCCCTGGGCCACGGCAGGATAGGACTGACAATGTCTTTATACTAGGCTTAAAATATTTGTTTATTAAAAGCCATGCAGCCTTCTTCTCCTCCCACTGAATCGGAAATTCCCCAGGCCTCTCACTGGGGAGGCTGGCAGGGTAATCTCAAGGTACTGGCGATCGCCCTGGTGATCGCCCTAACCACGAGGCTGTGGGTGGCGGAACCGCGGTTTATCCCCTCCAGTTCCATGGCGCCAACCCTGCACATCGGAGATCGCCTGGTGGTGGACAAACTCAGCTATCATTGGCGGCCTCCCCACCGGGGGGATATCGTCGTCTTCCACCCCCCCGGCCAATTGGTGGATCTGGGCTACGATGGCCGTCAGGCCTTTATCAAGCGGATCATTGGCGAACCGGGGGAAACCCTGCAGGTGAAGCAGGGGCAGGTACTGTTGAATGGTCAGCCCCTGGCGGAGCCCTACCGATTAGAGGCGCCCTTCTACGAGACCCCAGCCCTGACCGTACCCCCCGGCTATCTGTTTGTACTGGGGGATAATCGCAACGACAGCAACGACTCCCACGTCTGGGGGCTCTTACCCCAGGGCAATTTGATTGGTCGAGCCCGATTTCGCTTCTGGCCGCTCAATCGCCTCGGCAGAGTATAGCTGTGGCCAGCAATCCTACCCCTAGCCCCCTGGGAATCCCAGGATACAAACCTGTCGGAGGAGTGAGCTAAAATTCCCCTAGGTTGTTTGCTGTCCAACTATCTATCCTGTCCCCAGCCCTTTGACTACAGCCATAAGCCTAGAGAAACTCGCTATGGTCCCTGCTACGCCTATTTTTCACCTGGCCTTCCCGGTCGGCAACATTAGCCAAACCCGGCAGTTTTACGTTGCGGGCCTGGGCTGTGAACCCGGCCGAGAAACCCCCGCCTCTCTAATTCTGAACCTTTACGGCCACCAACTGGTGGCCCATGTCAGCCCTAATCTCACCCCCCAGAAGGGTATCTACCCCCGCCACTTCGGCCTGATCTTCACCGCCGAAGTAGATTGGGAAGCCCTGCTGCAGCGGGCCAAGGACTGCCAGCTGCAATTTTACCAGGCGGAAAAACGGCGCTTTGTTGACACTCCCCTGGAGCACCGCACCTTTTTCCTGGAGGACCCCTTCCATAATCTCCTGGAGTTTAAGTACTATTGCCACCCCAACGCCATCTTTGGAGAGTCAGACCTGGCCCTAGTGGGGGATCAAGTAGAAATATAGTCAGGGTTTGAGGAGAGCATCCCACCTTTGTAAGTTTGCCCTCGCCCCCGAACCCCTTCTCCCCAAAAGGGCCACTCAGTACACACAAGTACTTAACTAGTAGACTTGCTCTCAAAGGGCCCCTAAATCCCACAATTTTGGGGCCCTTTGCACCGTCATAGATTCTCGACACCGCTAACTCCCCCCAGTGTATGCCCTCCGGGCTGCTACGCGAGGTGGGGCCCAATGGGGCATTTTGAGCCTCAACAGGAGATGGGCGCGTTTAGTAGCCCAAAAAGGGAGAAGGGGAACCCAGCTCAAAAGCCCTCTTCCACTCTCGGAGAGGGATCTAGGGTGAGGGCTACAAAGGTGGGATGTATCCTCGCCAGAGCCCTAATCAAATTATCAGAAATGAAGTAGCAGCCCCGAAACTAGAACACCGACAGAGGGGTTAGACGGGGCTGGAGACGCAGTTAGGAGGTATCTAGCTAAAAGCGTAGCTGATCCTCTCGGAAGCCAGCTTCATCTTAATAACTTCTTAAGACCACGGCTCTGCCTCCGGACAAGGGAGCGAAGGCGGCTTTGCGTGAAGCTACGGGGGGAGGAAGTTTATGTCTCAATAAAGCTTCCGTAAAAGTGCAAGGTTATTGGCTCAGGAGCGACTCTGGCAGTGAAGGATGATAGTAGTCCCGGATGCGGTGATTTCCTGGTGTTCCTGCCCCTTGTCACCTAGACCGCAACACTGTTTGGTGTCTCTACAATCTTGCGTGATCTATGAAATCTGCGTTAATTCGGCTCTTCATCTTACCCAGTGGCATCACTCTTTTGATGACGTTGAGCGTGTTAAGTTTGATACTAATCCACACCTCGCTAGTTCAACAGGATTTTCGGGCCCAGAATGATCGCGATCAGTTCCCTGGGCAACGGCGTGGTGGGGGTACCCACTTAATTACTCCACCGAAGGATAATTTCGCCTAGGGCTTAGGCTCTGGCTGTTAGAACTTTAGCCACCGGCGACTAGCTGCCGTGGACCTGAGCGCTCAGTCCACGGCAGCCAACTAAAACATCCACCCCAGGGTTGCCCTTTGATATGTCGTAACCGGAGGATAGCCTGTTAGTTCCGACGTCTCAAACACCCTCTCAAACAGGGTGCATCCCACCTTTGCAGCCCTCACCCTAAGTCCCTCTCCCGCCCTGGGAGAGGGACTTTGAATCCGGTTCCCCTTCTCCCAAAAAGGGAGAAGGGGTTAGGGGATGAGGGCAAACTTGCAAAACTGGGATGCTCTCCTCAAACATTAATCAATAGATTTGAGCATTTTGTTTGGTTTTGGGGAACTATGGGTTTGCCAGATAATTATTTTCATTCCACTCACGACTAAGGAGGTCGCCAGAGTTGTCATCCTGAACGGCGGCAACCATTCCAATCCGCGAAGCCAGAGGAATCTCTGAGGGTTATCACTTTTGCTGAAGCTACAGCTGCCGCCAAAATTTAGCGGCAGCTTTTGCTGATCAGAAATCCTAGCCGTAGCCACCGATCCGGGGGCGGAGGCGAGCCAGAATGTCCATTTGGCCTTCGCCTTTTCATCCCTCGTCACCCAGGTCTATCAGTTACGAGTCATGCCATTGACCCATGCAATCCGGCCTGAGGGGCTGGCCAAAGCTATATGCCAGGGATTGATCGTAATTAAGCAGAAAAGTTTCTCAAAAGTTTCCGGATAGGAGTTTCAGATCTCTGTATAGATAATTACTCGGGTCTGGTTGTCACTATTCTTCCGAATCTACCGTTTTTCAGCATCTGCCATGGTAAAACTTGGGGTGTGGTCTCTGAAGCTAAACTTTCAGCAGCTAACAACTCGCCTAATTCAGCAGCTTAACTTTGCTAGCCGGGCTGTCCTGCTGTCGAGTTTGTTGGCCTTATCGGCGGTAGCCATCAGCAAGCGGTTAGGGGTTCTCCAACCGCTAGAGATGGCTAGTTTTGACTTTATGACTCGCCTCCAGACCTACCAACCTCCCGATGACCGCCTACTGATTGTGGAGATCACCGAGTCAGACCTGGAGGCCCACGGCTGGCCCCTATCTGATGAAAAGGTGGCTACGGTCATTGCCAATCTACAGAAGTATGAGCCATCGGTAGTTGGCCTTGATCTTTATCGCAATATTTCTCAGTCTGTGGGGCGCGAAGCCCTGCTGCGAGCCTTTCAGGCCCCTAACGTGATTGGTATCATGAACGTCGGGCAGGAACCCGATTCCGGAGAAGTGCCCGCTCCTCCGGAATGGCCGAAACAGCAGGTGGGCTTTAATGATCTCGCCCTTGATCCTGATGGGGTGCTGCGACGGAGTCTACTCTACGTCGGTGGAGATGATCGGGCATACTATTCCTTTCCCCTACGAATCGCCCTCACCTATAACTCCAACCTCAGTTTTGAGATTGATCGCCCAAAAAGTC
The DNA here is from genome assembly GCA_035286245.1 of Cyanobacteriota bacterium. Classification (GTDB taxonomy): domain Bacteria; phylum Cyanobacteriota; class Cyanobacteriia; order Phormidesmidales; family Phormidesmidaceae; genus Nodosilinea. The sequence continues at coordinate 6,390 of JAYKIM010000246.1, forward strand.
AACTGCGCCTTGGCGATGTTACGATCCCTGCCCTGATGGCGGGCGATGGTGGATACACCCACATCGACAATCGGGGCTACCAGACCTTATTGAAGTATCGAACCCCCTATGCGCCCGCCCGCATGCTCACCGTTAGCCAGGTACTGGCGGGTACCCTCTCCGAGGATTGGGTAAAGGGCAAAATTGTTCTGATTGGTACCACGGCCTCCAGTCTCAAGGATGAGTTTTTTACCCCCTTTAGCTTGGAGCAATCGAGCCGCTTTATGATGTCTGGGGTAGAGGTCCACGCCCAGAGTATTAGTCAGTTGCTGGATGCAATCGCCGGCGATCGGGTGATCTATCGGTTTCTACCCCAGTGGGGGGAACTCACCTGGTTGGTGGGTTGGGTGATGGTGGCTGGCATTCTGGGCTGGAGTATCCGTCGTCCCGTCATACTGATCCTGATCGGGGGGTCGGTGGTCTTAGTCATATGGGCCCTGAGCAGCGTTGCCCTCGGTCAACTGTGGTGGCTTCCCACCATCGAGCCCATAGCCGGCTTTTTCCTGGCGGCGGGGCTAGTCGTGGCACAAAAGGCTCTTTATCGTAGTAGCTACGATCAGCTGACCCTATTGCCCGGTCGAGATGTATTTCTGCTGCATCTACAACGAGAACTCCACCACCAACGCCGGAATAATCTAGATGATCCCATAACCGTGGTTTTCCTCGACATTGATCGGTTCAAACTGATCAATCAGTCCTTTGGCCACTCCGTGGGGGATCAGGTGTTACAAACCATTGCTCGCCGTCTGCTGCAGGTGCTACCAGAGTCTGCCCAGTTGTCCCGGGTAGGGGGCGACGAGTTTGCCTTCCTGTTACCCATGGGTGATCAAGTCCAGGTGGAGAAGCAGCTCAACCAACTTCAATCCGAGCTGTCTAAACCGATGAATATTGCCAAACACCGCCTATCCATCAGTAGCAGTATGGGGGTCGTGATGGCCCGGGATGATCACTCGACTAAGCCAGAGGATTTACTGCGGGATGCCCACACCGCTATGTATCGAGCTAAGGCGGTGAATGAAGATCGCTACGAAATTTTTGCCAGCACCATGCGAGAAGAAGCTCTACGCCGGTTGGAGCTAGAAAGTCATCTGTTAAATGCCTTTGAAAAGCAGGAGTTTTTACTCTACTACCAGCCTATTGTCTGTCTTCAGACTCGTCAGATCATTGGGTTCGAAGCTTTACTGCGCTGGTTTCGGCCCGGTGAAGGGTTTGTTTCCCCAGCCCAATTTATTCAAATTACCGAGGAAACTGGCTTAATCATTAATCTCGGTCAGTGGATTTTCCGAGAGGCCTGTGATCAGTTAAAAATCTGGCAACGGAAGTTTCCTGATCATCCCCTGAAAATGAGTATCAACCTGTCTCGACGTCAATTTCAGCAAGCCGACCTGGTTAGTCAATTTGGTCAGTACCTGCAGGAGCTGAAAATGGGCGGCCAGCAGATTCAGCTAGAAATTACCGAAAGCATGATTATGCGGAACGTGGAAGAGAGCCGCCGACTCATGCATGAGTTGAAGGAATTGGGCTTAGAGTTAGCCATTGATGACTTTGGTACGGGCTATTCATCCCTGAGCTACCTGCACCGCTTTCCCACGGATACACTGAAAATTGATCGCTCCTTTGTGGGTCGTATGGATGAGAACTGGGATGATAGGGAAATTGTCCACACCATTATTGCCCTAGGCCGCAAGTTAGGGATGACGCTGATTGCCGAGGGAATTGAAAGCCAAACTCAAGTGGATATGCTACTGGCTATGGGTTGTTTATATGGCCAGGGATATCTGTTCTCCAAACCCCTTAGCGCTACCGATGCCACTGCCCTCTTGAGCGCTGAGCTAATGGCGACTAAGGCAACTAAATATCGTGGATCCGCAACTGGCCGATCGGCGCTATAGGGGCCTGGTCGCCACCCTGACAACCCGGTCAATCGCTCAAGTCTTTGACCTGGGCAGGTAGACCTTAATTTTAGTTCCCTGGCCCACCCGACTGGCCACCTCCAGAAAGCCACCATGACTTTTATAATGCCGAGGCTGGTGGATAGGCCTAAGCCCGTGCGCTGGTCGATCGCCTTGGTGGTGAAAAAGGGGTCAAAAATCCGATCTAGTAATTCGGGGGGAATCCCTACACCCGTATCAGCCACCGTCACTATCAGGTAAGGACCACCCCAGGCATACAGGTGTTTTGCCGCCATCTGGCCATCGATCTCACAGTTTTTCGCCCCCAGATGGACTCCCGCTCAGACCGAATCGCCTGCCCCGTCTCCAGCACCCGATCGTAGTCATCATAGCTGTTGTTGCAACAGCTGATTGGTCGCCCTGATGACGGCGGCACCTTCCCCTAGCCGCTCCTCCAGGTGATGGCGGGCCACTTGCAGTGCCTGATTTTTCTCCTCGAGTTCTGCCTGGGTTGATTGCAGTTGCTCCAAGAAGTGCCGCAATTCCTGGTTCACGGCCTTGAGTTCAGCGGTCTGGGATAGCGTTGGATTATGCTCCACCGGGACCAGCATGGGGGAGCCATAGAGCGGATTCAGCCGGTAGCCGACTCCGTGTACGGTTTTAATCAGATTTGCAGGGGCACCAACGGTTACCAGCTTACGCCGCAACTCCTTGCAGAGCCTGCACCCGAGCCATCAACTGCTCGGCATTAAAGGGTTTAAGCACGTAGTCATCGGCCCCCACATGTAGGGCTATGGCCTGTTGTTGGGTTCCCCCCTGACCGGTTAGCAGCAAAAAAGGATCAACCGCCTACCCCAACCAAGCACTTGGAGCCCCTGAGTCAGAACTTAAGAAATACTGACTGGAGACCTAGGATGCATCATCCTCACATTTTCCTTACAAACACCTGGGCCTAATTAAGACTTGTTGTTTATCAATAGATAACCGTAAATTTAATTAATTGTAGCTGATTAGGTTAACCATTTTCATCACCTAGACCCCTTCGAGATTAGTGTTTGCGGGAGATCAGGCTTGAGTTACTGGAATCAAAATTACGGATAATTTCTATTTCGGAGGGTTACTGACACAACTGAGGACGCGCTAACACGTCAATAGTTTAATTGGGTGGGATCGGCACAGTGCTACACCCTAACCCCATGGGGCTTTAGCGGGGGTCTGGGCTGTGACCCAACACAATCCTACATTGTGCTTTTAGGCGTCAATAGGCCATATTAGATTTCGATCAGCAACTCATTCACCTAACTTAATCAACCTGAAATTAAGTTATTGCGAAAAATTGATCTTTTTAATCTAAAATAAATCAACGCTCAGAGGAACAGAGGAGGAGTATCAATATTATGACGCTAGCTTAAGCAATAGAATATAGTAATATTTCATACCCATGCCCGAATGCCCCTGCTGTTCTAGTATTTTGCTGCACCCCATTCGGCGCCACCAGGTTTACTGGTTTTGTCGTCATTGCTGGCAGGCCATGCTCGATCTGGAGCCTCGCAATCCTATACCAGGTTCCCCCAACCCTATTCCTAAGTCACATCCAAGTCATGATAGGAGCCATTCTATTGACCCCTGAGGGTGAGGTGCAGAGCATGTCAATCCTGGCGGAGGAATTAATTCACAGCTATTTCCCCGCCGTAGCTGATCGGGGAGATCCTGTCCCCGATCAGCTACGGCGGTGGGTGCATCGTCAACTTAGCGAGATAGAGTTGGCCCAGGCTGATCAGACGTTGCGGGCCTCCCCCAGTTATCAAGTTAGCAATGGCGGCACCCACCAACTAACGGTACGGCTCAGCGCCCATCCGGAGCCTGGTCAGTTCCTGCTACTGCTGGAGGAGACTAAAAATTGCGATCTGTCTGCCGATAACCTGCGTCGCCTGGGGTTA
>JAYKIM010000247.1:0-3893 GCA_035286245.1 Cyanobacteriota bacterium
GACCGGAGTTGAAACAGTGACAGAGAGCTCTATGGATTCTACACCATCAATATCCCTGGACTGGGCAAGGGCCAAGTTAGCTGTGGAAAGGCAAAGACTACCGGTCAAAACCAATAGCTTCATCAGATCCGGAGACAAACCGTGAACCTGCTTGCTCGTAACCCATTGTGTTACTACTGTAGAACTGTCTTTAGCATTCACCATATATATAACCGCTACGTATTGTAGCCTAAAGTAACTTTACCTGGTTCAAACTCTAGGGAGTGCTGATCCTCCTCGGAGAAATCATCCGCTTGCAACTGCAGGTTACCCGCAGCTGACACGCCGATCACCCTGGCCTGACGGCCATTTACTATAAGGGTCTGTCCCACATGGGCCATAATCGATTGATAGGCTTCAATAAACAGCCTATCGCCGCGGGTTTGCCAGAAGAAATATCCCTGGAGTAGCCCATAGAGGGCAACTGCCGCAATTCCTTCCAAACTTTCTAGCACCTTCTGGGGGTGTTCACGGTTCATTACTTGTTCGAGGGATACGCCGGTAGGCGGCACCGAATTGAAGCAATTCAGCCCCAAACCGACAATCAGTGTCCCCAGGAGAGACCCAGAGGTTCGGGCCTCCGCCAAAACCCCGCCTAACTTTTTACCCCGGACAATGATATCGTTGGGCCATTTCACCTGAGCGGGTATGCCCAAGTTAATCAAACTAGTAGCCAGCCCCCAGGAACTGGCGAGGGTAAAATAAGAACTGCGCTCAAGGGCTACAGCTGGGGCCAGGGCGAGGGAAAGGTACAAGCCTCCCGCAGGCGACTGCCATGGTCGTCCCCACTGACCTCGTCCCGCCGTCTGCCTGCTAGCGATAACGACGGTGCCGGGGTCAGCACCGTTAGCCACCATACCCACCAGAGTACGATTAGTAGAGTCGGTATGGGGTAACCAATGGATTTTAAACCTAGGACGCAATGACCAAAAATCAGACACTACACCCAAGGATTCTGGAGACCGCAATAACTCTCGGTGGAGCTTTGACAAATCCACGTAATCGCTATCCTTAAAGATAAAAATAATATTTGATACTTAAGCATTATTAATCTACCATCCTGACGTCTGTAGGGGAAGCCAAGGTCTAAAAACTGCCAAAACTTGATGATAGATGCCCCTCAACTTAACCGCTGCTTTACAGACATTAGCGTCTACTTTACAGTTCTCGCCCAATCCAGCCTATTCTTTTCGATACTATGGCGAATTTTCTTGACTTTGAGGCCAGCCCATCCTGTCGGTCCCACTGCGGCACCTTAACCGGGATTGGAGTTGGCCCGGGGGACCCAGACCTCATCACCCTAAAAGCGCTTACCTATCTGGAACAGGCCGCGGTGGTGGCCTACCCGCGAGGCCGTGAGGGAAAACCAGGACTAGCTCAGAAAATTATCGCCGACCGCTTGGCCCCCCACCAACAGCAATTACCCCTGGATTTCCCCTACGTGTTCGAAGCGGAGACCCTAGAAAATGCCTGGCAAGAAGCAGCTGAGCAGGTCTGGCAAGTACTCAGCCAGGGGCAGGATGTGGTATTTGCCTGCGAGGGAGATTTGAGCTTCTACGGCACCTTTACCTACTTAGCCCAGGCCCTTGCCGCCCATCACCCCGACCTAATGATTCGTCGGGTACCCGGCGTATGCTCACCGATGGCAGCGGTTAGTGCGCTGGGTCTCCCCCTCACCCTCCAGTCAGAAAAGCTGGTGATCCTACCGGCGCTCTATAGTCTGGCGGATTTGGACCAGGCCCTCAACTGGGCAGAGGTGATAGTACTGCTCAAGGTTAACTCGGTCTATCCTCAGGTTTGGGCCCTACTCCAGCGTCGTCAACTGCTACAGCGGAGTTGGGTGGTGGTACGGGCTAGCCAGCCAGACCAGGAAATCTACGATGACTTAAGCCGTTATCCCGCTCTGCAGCTACCCTATTTTTCCCTAATGGTCATCCGTTGCCCTTGAAATTCGCTAGGCTAGGACAATATCCGCGGGATTACCCCTAGCCTTCTAGCTCAGGCCATGGATTTGTAGGTAAGCATGCCAGGCGGAACATAATGTTGCCACAGGGGTCAGCATTCAGTAGGCATGGGTCTGCGCTACCCCCTGACCACTAGCTGATTCATAGGTTCCTTGCCCATCGGTGCGTCCAGATTAAGTTGATATCCCTTATTTTTCCTCAGTAGACCAGGACCTTAGCCCATGAAGACCCATCGCTTAACCCCGATTACTAAGCTCGGCCAGTATTTACCCTCCGTCCTGGGACGGCCTGAGGGTATAGCGGTGCTCCTATCCCTGGTCTTCCATGGCATTCTCTTTGCCGCCGGCCCCTCTTTTTCTAGTCTGCAGAGGTCAACCTCCAGGGATGATCTCGCAAACCCACTGGCTCGAAAGGTTCCGGTGGTTGAGCTAACCCCTGAGGAACAAAATCGATTACCAAATTTTGATGGTTTTGACTACTCCCTGGCCCCCCATCAGGGGAATGATCTCCAATCCTTTCCCGGCCTTCAGGACCTTACCGTAGCCCCAACAGCCCCATCCAAAGCCCTCGATCCCCTAGATAACCTGGGTTTACCCAAGGTTCCTCTCGGTTCGCCTTCCCTGGGGATTAGTCCCTTGCCGCCAAGCCTGGGGCGATCGCTGTTCCTACCTGCCCCGCCCCTAATACCCCGTCGTTCCTCCCGAAACAATGGGCCGACCGACACTGATCGGGCGATCGCCGCCGAACTGGCTAGACGGTCACAACAAAATCGCTCAATCCCCATGCCATCCTCCCCCTCCGCCACCAACCAGGCGGCCAACCCTAACCGGGGTAATCATCCAGCGGATAGCCAACCGGCTGAGGTCAACGGTTTAGCGGATCGCTACAGGGATCTGCGAGCCCGACTCCAGTTCAGCGCTGAAAAAACCACCGATGCTGAGGTGACCACCGCCAGCCAGACCTGGCTAGACTCGATAGAGAAAACCCTGGGGGAAACTCCCCCGACCACGGCCCCTGCCCCCCTTACCGTCGAAATTCCCTATGACCTGAGGATTTGCCTAACCCCCCCCCCAGCACCAGGGTTGGTAGGACTGGTTAAGTTGCCCGGAGAGGATCCTAACGCTCCAGAGATATCCACCACCCTACTGAAAAGCACGGGCTATCCCTTTCTCAATGAAACCGCCCTGGAAGCGGTCAAAACCAAAGCTAACGCTGCCGATCCGCCCCTATCCGTCGGTACTCTCTATCAGGTAGTGGTGAATATTAACTACGATAATAAAACCTGTGTGAGTGCCGAAACCCTACTTAAGCCTCGTAGTAGTAGCCCGGCCCCTCCAGAGACAGCATCCCCTGAGACTCCTGCCGCAGACCCAGGGTCTAATCCTTAGGCCAAAGAGCGATACTACGGTCGTAATCGTTGTCGGTATTGCTCAAGGTGGATCACCTTAGGGGCATTACCCACGGCGTGGAGGGTTAGCGATAGATCCAGGGTCACTAGCCGAAACTGCCCCATAAATCCATGGGCTCGGCGGGCTAATTCTATGACCTGGGGTGCCGTATTGGCCATGGGCCGAATCCAACTGATCACCCCATTAACTACCACCAGGTGCTTATCCCGCAAACTAGCGCTGACCCCCTGCTCCTCAAAATAGGCAATTAGCCAACGAATAGCCTGGAAGGACAGGTGTTGGCGAAGCTGACTAATGGCACGAATCTCTAAAACCTGCTCCCAGGAATAAATGACCTGGCGGTGGGGAAGCGCCCCAATCCGTCGGGGAACCACAATGCCGGTTTTCTCCAGGTAGGCCAGACGGCCAGAACTACTGCGGGCCAAAACAATCACATGACGGCGAGGGAACCAATCCATGGCAAGGGCTCCAGGGCTAGCAC
>JAYKIM010000248.1:0-8445 GCA_035286245.1 Cyanobacteriota bacterium
TACTTCACCCCTAACAAGCCCTGTAACCGTTCCTGTTCCGCTGGGGCTAGGGGGCCAGGGGGGAGGTCGCCATAGCCAACGGGAATAATTTCAGCACCGCTGGAGCCGGCTATGAGCAGCGTCGCCAGGGTGAGGGAAAAAACCGGTGGAAAAACTTTCATTAATGCCCGGACAACCTCCCTAGGGGCTTGAAAAGTATAGCTATAGTCTCCTGCTTAGTCCCAGGGTAACACCCGATCATCCCTTCCCCCGCTCGCCTAGAAAAAGCCAGCTCCCGTGTGCAGAATGCCTGGGGGCGAGCTACCGTTAAGGAAGCTACTACCGCCATGCCTGTGATTCAAGAGTTTCAGATTTCCATTACCCCGGTGCTGGGAGCCCGAGATCCAGACAGCTATCTAATCCGCACCGAGGCGGTGGCTAAGGGGGTACCCCTGGCGGAAGCCCAGGTGACCTGGCCGGTGACAACCTGGCTGGAGGAGAGCGCCCGCCTCTCCCAGGACCCCTTGCAACAGTTGCTGACGGCGGCTACCAGCGATCGCTGGCCCCACCCTAGCGAAACCAATTCCAGCCTGGCCCTGGGGCAGGAACTGTACCAGCAGCTCTTTCAAGGGCGTCTGCGGGATAGCTGGCTAGCCGCTCAGGGGGTTGCCCACCACCGACAACAGCCCCTCCGCCTGCGCCTGGGCTTCAAAGAGAGTCGCCTGCAACGCCTGCCCTGGGAACTCCTCTATGGTGACGATCGTCCCCTGGCGACGGGCATGGATATTACCCTCTGTCGCTACTATGATGCCCAAAATGCCATCGACCTGACCAGCCTACCGGCCCTGCCTCAGCCCCCCAGCCCCCTGGAGGTATTGGTGGTGATCGCTGCCCCCAACGACCAGGAGCGGTTGGCCCTGACCTATGAAATCGAGCACCTGCAACGGGAACTGGAAACCCCCGGGCCCGCCGGTTACGGCCAGGGTCAAGGCCGGCTGGGCCAGGCGGAGCCCATTCCCATCCACCTGACCCTGTTACTGCAGCCAGACCGGAGTGAATTGGTCGCCGCCCTGGAACAGGGCAACTTTCGGGTATTGCACTATGCTGGCCATAGCGATGTCAGTGATAGCGGCGGTGACCTGTTTTTGGTGAATCGCCACACCGGACTGACCGAAACCCTGAGTGGAGAAGACCTGGCGGGGCTGCTGGTGAATAATGGCGTCTGGTTAGCGGTATTTAATTCCTGCCGAGGGGCCTACGCCGATGAAAGTTCCTCCGGTTGGCATGACCAAAATCTAGTCCAGGCCCTGGTCAACCGAGGGGTACCAGCGGTGATTGCCATGGCGGAGCGGATTCCCGATGATGTGGCGATTACCTTCACCCAACTGCTCTACCGTAACCTGCGCCAGGGCTACGCCATCGATCTTTGCCTTAGTCGCGTGCGCCAGGGGTTGACCAGCCACCATCGTCTTTTACCCCGGCTCTACCTGCGCCCTGGCTTTGATGGCTATCTTTACGTCGTCGATGTCCCATCCCCAGACCATCTGAATGAATGGGTGTCCTTAGAGGGTCTGTTACCACTGCCCGACTACGGAGACGACCCAGAAATTGCCGATCTGGCCAGGGATTTGTTTGCCGGCACTGGTTTCCCTGTCCTTCGTCCCCTGATCGGCGAGACCGAACCTACCCCAGTGTCGGAGTTAGAGTTAGAGTCGGAGCCGGTAGCTGGGCCATTAGACCAACTGCAGGCCCATGCTCCCCTAGCGGAACCCACCATCCCCCTAGATTCGGAGCGATTGCCCGAGCCAGAGGTTACCGCCGCTGCCGCGGGGGACTGGGCCACCACCACCCCGGGCCTGCCGGCTTCGTCCAGTCAGCCCCGCACTACCCCCCGTCGTCCTAACCCTGGTCTTTCCCTGACTCAGCGGCGGTGGCGGTGGGCCGGAGCAGGGTTGGCTAGCCTGGTGGCCCTGGTGGTTCTGATCCTGGCGGTACCCCGTTGGCGACCAGGCTCCTCCGAACCAACCCTATCCCCACCTACCTCAGAATCCTTCGGGGAGCCCCTCCGTCCCAGCGGTGAAGCCACCTTACAAGCCCTGAAAACCCTTAATAATCAAGATTTAAGCCGCACCCGAAGCTTGTTAGAACAGCAGCTTAATCAGGGGGATCTGCAATCGGTGCAGGCCGTACTTGGCGCCGCCCAACCCCAACAATTAGAGGCCCCTGACCTGGCCTTTGTCAGGGGTCGCCTGGCCTGGCAGCAGAGCCGGGTAGAGGGCTCGGAGACCAGCCCCAACGATGCTCTGCGGGCCTGGCTACAGGCCACCCAAGCCCGGCAAGACTTTCTAGAGGCCTGGGTCGCCCTCGGCTTTGCCCACTACGTCCTAGGGGACTATGACCGTGCCCAGGCCGCCTGGCAAACCGCCCTGGACCTGGATAAAGAGCAGCTTCGTCGCCTTGATCCGGATGGCCAGCAACGGGTAGCCTCCCCCTATACCGTCAATGCCATGGCGGGTCTCGCCATGGTTAACTACCGCCAAAGTGAGGAGACCATCGACGCCGATCAAGGCCGTCTTCGGCAGGCTGCCGCCAACTATCTCCTGCTGGTCACCAGTGCTGACCCTAGCATTCTTGATCCCAGTGTGCTAGCCCAGCGCTGGCTTTGGACGACGGCACTGATTCAGGAATGGCAAGCTGACCTGGGACGGCTGAGGGGCACCTAATGGGTCTCTCCACCCTGCCAGCGATCCATTCCCCACCGCAGAGACAGGGAATTTACCACCACCGTCACTGAACTGGCGGCCATCAGCCCTGCTGCCACCACCGGGCTGAGGCCAATCCCCAGGGTGGGTAGTAACAGGCCCGCCGCCAGGGGGATCATCACCAGGTTATAGGCAAAGGCCCAGGCCAGGTTCTGACGAATCTTGGTCACCGTAGCCTGGCTCAGCTTCAGGACCTCTACCAGGCCAGACAGGTGATCGGTCATGAGAATCACATCGGCGGTTTCCACCGCGATATCGGTACCGGAGCGGAGACTAATGCCGACATTGGCCTGGGCCAGGGCCGGAGCATCATTAATGCCATCGCCAACTAGGGCAACAACATGGCCCTGCTGTTGCAGCTCTTGCACCTGCTCTAGCTTGGCCTGGGGAGACATTTCCGATCGCACCTGGTCGGCGGAGAGGTGGATCGGCTCGGCGATCGCCTCGGCAACGGCGGCACAATCGCCGGTCAACAGGGTCACCCCCAGGCCCCGCCGTTGAATTTCCTCGACCACCTCCACTGCCTCTGGGCGCAGGCGATCAGCCAGGGTAATCAACCCCAGCAACTGGCCTGCCATACCCAGGTAAAGGGCGGTTTGACCCCTGGCCGCCAGGTGATCGGCTTGCTGTCGATCACCTGCCTCCACCGCCACCCCCTGCTGGACCATCCACCGATCATTGCCCAGGGCCACAGGGGCGGTTTCACCGCGCCAGGCAACCTGGGCTTTCACCCCCAACCCTGGATAGTTTTCCCAATCCTTAGCCGGAAGCAGATCGATGCCCTGTTGGGCGGCGGCGGTGGTCAGGGCCAGGGCCAGGGGATGGCGAGCCCCGGTCTCGAGGGTGGCCGCCAGTTGTAGTAACTCCGCCGGCTGCAGGTCGGGCTGCAGACTCACCAGCTCGGTCACCTCGGGCCGCCCCTGGGTGAGGGTGCCGGTTTTATCAAAGACAACCCAATCTACCCGTTGAAGCGCTTCTAAACTATCTCCCCCCCGGATCAGCAACCCCTGCTCGGCCCCCAGGCCAGAACCCACCAGGATAGCGGTGGGGGTGGCCAACCCCAGGGCGCAGGGACAGGCCACCACCAGGACGGCAATGGCCAACTTTAAGCTCACCAACAGGTGAGATGAGGCCATGGTCATGGTGTGCCCCTGGTGGGCCATGCCTAGCACCGTCCCCATCACCCCCGGCCAGTGGGCCAGACCAAATCCATACCAAAATAGGAAGGTGAGCAGCGCCAGGCCCAGGATGCCGTAGGTGAAGTAGCCGGCGATGGCGTCGGCCAACCGTTGCACCGGAGCCTTTCGGGCTTGGGCCGTCTCCACCAGCTGCACCATCTGGGCCAGCAGGGTGTGCTGGCCCGTACCGGTCACCTGCAGCACCAGGGTGCCGGTCTGGTTAAGGGTACCGGCTGCCACCTGTCCTCCTGGCTGCTTGGCCACCGGGATGGACTCCCCCGTTAACATCGACTCATCCACACTGGACTGCCCTAGCATCACCTGTCCATCGGCGGGAATTTTCTCTCCGGGTAAAACCTGTAACCAGTCCCCGACCTGCAGACAACTGGCCGGCACCTGGACCCCAGCCTGGGCGGTTTGCACCTGCTCAGGATCGGCGATCAGCCGGGCCATGGTGGGTTGGAGTTGCACCAACGATCGCAGGGATCTGGCCGCCTGGAAGCGGGCTCGCTGCTCCAGGGTACGACCCAGCAAAATAACGCTGAGCAGCATCACCGGCTCATCAAAGAAACATTCCCAGCCCAATTGGGGCCAGGCCAGGGCCACCAGGCTGGCCAGGTAGGCGCTGCCACTACCCAGGGCCACCAGGGTATTCATATTGGGAGTCAATCGCCTCAGCCCCTGCCAGCCCTCTAGAAAGATGGATCGGGCTGGCCCCACCAGGGTGAGGGTGGCCAGCAGTGCGTGGAACCAGAGATCGCTGAGGACGGGTAGGGTCAGCCAACCCAGGTGCTTGAGGTGGCCCAGGCTGGACAGCAGTAACAGGATAATGGCCACCACCAACCGCCCTTTCTGTTGCTGCTGTTCAGCCTGCTGTCGGCTGACCCAGTCCTGGAGGTCTACCAGCGGCGCCTCTACCTGCCTGACCATACCTTCAAACCCAGCCCGCTTCACCTGGTCAACCAGGCCCTCAGCGGTGACCCGATCAGCCTCAGCGGTGACCACCGCCACCTCGGTGACCAGGTTTACACTGGCTGATACCACCCCCTCTACCTGGGTGAGCTGCTTTTCCACCGCCTGCACACAACCGGCGCACTTCATGCCTCTGATGTCGAGCACTAGGGTCTGGCGGTTAGGGGCAGCGGTTGGGGGGGCGATGGGGGAATCAATCACAACCATGGTCAGCGGAGGATGGAGGATAAAGCGATCAGACCTTAGCCGGCAGAACTCAGGGACCAGGGGCCCCAGTCAATACCAGAGCCCCAGGGTCTAGGGGCGGCACTGCCCAGCCTCACAGACTGGGTAGGCGGAGCGATACAGGGTCTGGCGTTGACCAAAGAGGGCATAGCGATGATCGCGGACGTAGGCATAGATTTGGTCGCCTAACGGTTTCAGCCAGGATCCTCGATAGCCCTTCACCAGGCTATCGGCTAGGGGTAGGAGCTGAACAATCGCCTCAGCCGCCTCGCTCCCCTGCCAGCGTTGGCTAGGGTCAGCTTGGTTGAGCACAATCATACCAGCCTGGCCATCGGCGGGGGTGAGGCCATAGCGGGCCAGAGCAGCCCCATCCTGCAGGGGGATATACTGAAAGCGCAGACCCCCATCCAAGGCCTCTAGGGAACGCACCAGATTGACACAAAGATTACAATGGCCATCGTAAATGATGCTGTACATAGGGGCTAAACTGTCGGGTCGCGGTGCCTTTTATTATTGCGCAAGTGCCTTCGACCTAGGCGAAAATGCTTTAATTTAATCAAAGGTATAAAAAATCCATTGACCCATAAACAAGCCTATCTACCGGCGACAAAAAATGGTTGTAAAAAGACTTTTGGATGGACGCTTTCAGTTTATTCGAGCGGTCAGCACAAAGCATTACACCAAAACCTATCTGATGTTGGATCAAAGTGATCCAGCAAAGGGTAGGTGTATTGTCAAGCGATTGCAGTTGCCCACGGATGATCCGGTAACGTTCAAATTCATTCAAGAGCTTTTAGATAGGAGAATTCAAACCTTACAAAAGCTGCCGGAGGATCAGCAGCTAGAACAAAGGAAAGCTTTAGTATGGGAAGGTAATGGCCTCTACTGGATTAGGGGTTATATTCCAGGCCATGGCCTACAGCAAGAACTCTCCACCCATCAAGCCCGACCTGAACCTCAGGTCCGGGGGTTTTTACTTGAGGTATTAACCATCCTGGATAAAGTTCAACAGCAGGGGGTGCTCCACCAAAATCTTCACCCTAATAATTTGATTCGTCATAAGGAAAACGGTCACCTGGTACTGGTGGATTTCGGCCTGGTGCAAGAGTTGCACTCCGATCAAAATGGCCAAAGCTGGAATGGTCGAGCTTTAGATTCCTCTGGCAACCAGACTGGTTTCAACGGTAGTTATACCGCCTGGCCGCGACTCAATGGCCCCTCAGCCTTTTACCCGGATCATTTCGCCGTTGGGCTGATGGCTTTGCAGTTGGCCACAGGTCTAGATCAAGAGGGCTTGCCGGAGCCCCACCAGGCGGACCTTAGCGATCAGATTAAGCTACAACTAGATGAGTGTTCCAGCCTGGGAGAAGGGCTGAAAGGGATCTTATTACGGATGATATGTCCAGGAACTGGCAGCCCCTTTCTCCGGGCGAAGGATATCCTGGCGCTGCTGACGGTGCCGGAGCGATCGCAGCCGGATCAGCCAGAGTCGCCCCCCCCCGGCCCCACCTACCCTGAACCGATGAATGACTCCTTGTCTACCCCAGTCGACCTGGCCAACCATGATCTGGACCAGGCCCTGGCTAGTAATTTGGCCGCTGGCGAGCAGCTGCAACGACGACGAGGCGGAGTCCGGATGTCCGGGCGCCGCCTGCTCAGGCCGCCGGTGATGGTGGCGATGGGGGTTGGCTTGAGCCTCTTGGTCCTGGGGCTGGGGTTTGGCCTCCAACTGCCCCAGCGGTGGCGGGCGAGCCAGCTTAGCCAGAGGGCGGACAAGGCGGCCCAATCTGGAGATATGGGGGCTGCTATGGCTTACCTTGATCAGTTGCTGCAAGCCCACCCTAACGATACCCACGCCCTGGTGCAACGGTCTAAGTTGTGGCTAAAAAAGAATGACCCGGAAAAAGCCCTACAGGACTTAAATCGGGCTCTGGCGATTGATCCCTCCTCACCGCGGTTAAATTTTCAGCGGGGCAACCTGCGCCTGGATCTGGGCGATTTAGAGGGGGCGATCGCTGACTACACCCAAGCAGTAGATCTGGATCCTCGCTATAGCGAAGCCTACTTTAACCGAGGTAACGCCCGGGCTGACCTGGGGGATGAAGAAGGGGCTGTCAAAGATTACACCAAAGTTCTTGAATTAACCGACAAGACTGAGGTGAAAGCCCAGGCCTACCTGGTTCGTTGTCTTTCCCGATCGAATTTGGGGGATCAGACCGCTGCCCTGGAGGACTGTTCCACCGCCATCAATTTACAGCCTGGTAATGCCATGGCCTACGGCAATCGAGGGTTGGTCAAACGGCACCTCAACGACCTCAAAGGCGCTCTGCAAGACTTCACCATTGCCATTCAAATTAACCCCGGCAACCCTGAACCCTACTACAACCGAGGCCTGACTCGCCAGAGCCTGGGGGACTTGGCGGGGGCCATGGCGGACTTCAACCAAACCATTAAACTCAACTCCGATCACCCCTTTGCCTACTACGATCGGGGTGTTTTACACGGGGCCCGGGGGGAGATTGATCAGGCCATTGCCGATCTAGAACGGGTGGCCAGCACCTGTCTTGACCTGGGGCGAACCGGCTGCTTCGAGGATGCCCAATACCAGATCGAGCACCTCAAGCAGACCGGTAAGCCCGCCCAGTGAGATCCTAGTCGAGGCGGGGCCGGTGGCCACTGCCCGGTCGCCGCCGCCCCAGATCAATAAGATAGCCGGGAGCGGTTTGGTTGACCTCTAGGGTCAGGGTTTGGTGCTCAGGGCCCATCGCTAGGGAGGGAGTGGCCCCGGGCTGAGCTAAAAGGCCTGCCAGGCCCAGGGTTAAACCTACTATTAAAAGGGTGGAAAAACGTGGGATTAACATAGGCGAATTCCAAATCGGATACTCCCTTATTCCGGCATAACCAGCTTTAATCCGGCTATTTTGCCGATCCCTCTGTGAGGCTACGGTAAATTCTGTCCAAGTTATTTGAACCTATTCCCATGGAGCTTACCTATCAGGTATTCACGGTGCACAAACGGGTACCCCTAACCATCAGCCGTGGCACCACCGCCCAGTCCAGCAATCTTTGGTTGCGGCTGGCCGCCGATGGTGTGGAGGGCTGGGGGGAGGCGGCTCCCTTTAGTATTGGCAGTCATCAGCAAACCCTGGCCAGCCTGCAGGCGGACTTAGGCCCCCTACAGGAGGAATTACGGTCCTATCACCCCTGGCAGCGCCAGGCCATCGCCGCCCTGGCCATCCGTCTGGGCCTGCAGTCCGCTAGTCGGGCCGCCCTGGATGTGGCCCTGTGGGACTGGGCTGGCAAGGCCACGGGGCAACCCCTCTGGCGCC
>JAYKIM010000249.1:0-12894 GCA_035286245.1 Cyanobacteriota bacterium
GGATGAGACGATCATTACAGGCTCTCCGGTATCCAATATCTAACCTTTTCCGTAATTCTACCAGGATTATTTCAAAAATCAAGCCGGATTGCTATAGTATTCATTACCACGTTAGTTTCGGTTCTGCCTATGCCACCGCCCTGGCTAGTTTCCCTAGGACTCAGTTGCTTGAGTGTGGTCGTGGCCATACCCGTTAACGCTAGCCCTACCTCTAACCCAACTCCCCCTAGGCCCCTATTACCTATGGTGGTTTTGCCCCCAGCCCCACCCAGACAACAGGTAAAGCAGGCCCACTCTAGCCCCGCCATCCTGCAGAGGGTAGTGGCCACCGGTGATGGTTTTTTAATCAAAATTGCCGGGGGCGCTAGCTCCCCTACCATTCAGTTCATGGATGATGGCCCAGAAGGTCCCATGGCGATCATTGACCTGCCAGGTACTATGGTGGCTCCAGACCTGCAACCCGAGGACTTTCCTAAAAACCATTATGGGGTAATCAGTTGGCAAGTGAGCTTGACTAACCCCTCACCAGACTTGACCCGACTGATTCTGCGGTTAGCCCCGGGTAGTCCGCCGTGGCGTCTCCTGCCTAACCAGAGCGGCATTATCCTTCTGCCCCCCATCGGCGTATCCCTGGCGTCACTGTCGGGTGGCTCTGGCCAGCCCACCACTGCCGGAGAAGCGCCGGTTACCCCAACACCACCGGTTGGTGAACTTACCCCCTCCCCCGACTCCAGATCCAACGCCCTATCTCCAACCTTGCCGCCACCCCAGAGGTCCCTAACGGTGGTGATTGATCCTGGTCACGGTGGTCGCGATCCAGGGGCGGTGGGCATCGGCGGTCTGCAGGAAAAGCGGGTGATCTTCCCGATCTCGTTGCGGGTAGCTGAGTTGCTCCGGAGCCAGGGATTAACCGTCCTCCTCACCCGTCGCCAGGACATTAGTCTAGACTTACAAAACCGAGTGGACATGGCTAACCGGGCCAGGGCAACCATATTTGTCAGTATCCACGCTAATTCCATTAACCTCAGTCGCCCCGATGTGAATGGCATTGAGACCTACTACGCCGGTGCCAGTGGCCAACGCTTGGCGGCCACCCTGCAAGCCAGTATGCTGACGGCAACCGGGATGAATAATCGGGGGGTGAAACAATCCCGGTTTTACGTTCTACGCCGTACCACCATGCCCGCCGCCCTGGTGGAGGTGGGCTTTGTTACCGGCGCTGAAGATGCCCCCCGGCTAGCAGATCCGGTCTGGCAGGAGGTAATGGCCCAGGCTATTGCCGCCGGCATTCTGGACTATCTGCAGATCGGTCAATAGAAAATGACCCCAGGAGATAGATGACTCGACTAAACACCACCGGCCTCAGTCTGGTGATTACCCTGGCAGGGTTGATCACCCCAGGCTGGGGGGCTCTAGCCAGGGGTCAGGCGGCAGAACCTTTGGCCTCTTCCTGCCCAGCACCGGTATTGTCTCGCTTAACTCACCATCGGGTAGCAAGGGGAGAAACCCTTGCTACCATTGCCGAAGCCTATAACCTGATGGCGGGTACTATTATGGGCTTTAACCCTAGTCTGCAATCCGGTGGTATTCGAGTTGGCCAGGAGTTACTGATTCCGCCCTACAATGGTATTCAGGTGCGGGTTAATGCCGGTCAGACCTGGGCCCAAGTGGCAGAGGTGTATAACACTCGAGCCGATCTGCTGTTTGAGGCCAATGGCTGCGTCAGCCCCGTTCCAGCGATTATTTTTGTGCCAGGGGTTAACTGGTTCCCGGGGATAGCGGCCAACCCCAGCCCGCCCCGTCGCCGCCCTTTGGGGGGCTATCCCCTACCAACCCCCGCCCCCCTACTACGGCCCTACGGCTGGCAACCGGATGCAACCCAGAACAAGGTGGTGTTTAGCACGGGGGTGGCCCTTGCCAGTCCGGCGGGCACGGCGGTACTTGCGGTTGCTGATGGCACCGTCGCCTTTGCTGGGGCGGACCCTGTCTACGGGCTGTTGGTTGTGGTGAACCATGCCCAGGGGCTGCAAACTCGTTATGCCAGTATCGCTAATCTAACGGTTAAGGCGGGGCAACGCCTTCGCCAGGGAGATCGCCTGGGCCTGGTGGCACCCGGATCCACTGACCAACCTACCTTTCTCTACTTTGAAGTGCGGTTAAACTCTGCCATGGGTTGGGTTGCCCAGGACCCGGCTGATTTTGTGGCCGGTATGGCGGAGCCCTAGCCCCTCGTTTTCCCAGAAAAGTTCAAATCTCCCAAGATATACTCCCCGGGCTACTACGCCAGGTGAGGATTGAGAGGACTTTATACTTGGGTGTACATAGTAGCTAGGGGAGAGAAGAGTCGATAAACCATTGGTGTACTTTTGTTTGACGCGGCCTTTGGTTCTTCAGGTCAGGTATTGGCTGGGGGTGAGTTTTTGCGGATTGGCGACCATGGGCATCAACGGAGGTGACTAGAGGTGAACCTGATCCAAAATCAGGCGCAGGCGATCGTAGTCATCCTTCAGCAGCAAACTCAGGGTACGGCCAGCCTCAACCAACCAGTCGCGGTCTAGCTGGCGGAGCTGATAACCATGACGGATCACCGCCGCCACCAGACTATCCACAGGGGCGCCGGTGAGGCCCAGTAGGGTGCGGAGAAACTCGGGCTGCTGGGTAAACCCCAGGACCGTTTCATCTTCGCAAGTATAGACCGCCTGGTGCACCTGGGGCGGACGGGGGGGCAAGTAGTGGCGAAAGGGGCCGGTGGGTTCGCCGGCCAGGTTAGCCTCCTGAAAACCCAGGATGGCCACGCGAAACTCGGTTTTCAGCATGGCAAAGACCTGGGGCTGCTGCTCCCGTAGCTCCGCCAGGGAGAGGCCCAGGGCCCGAGACCGGTGGACCGAATCCACCGCCGTAGTGGTGGCGTAGTATACCACCCCGTAGATCTGACTGCCCGAGTCGTCATCCGCCGCCCTCACCCAACTGCCGAAGGGGGGCATAGGAGGAAAACTGAGCTCTTCAGGATCCAGACACTGGGCCCAAAAATCCGTTGTCGAGGTTTCAATCACCTCGGCGATGTGATGGGGAGGGCGAGGCGCCCCCGGCGGGTTGAGTAGGGGCGATCGCATGGCTAGCGGATCAAGCGCGACGTTGGCCAGCATTGACTGGCTCTAACTCAGAAGCTTGAAAGGTGACCAGCTTATCCCAGTTCCCCCCCTCAAACAAAACCGCCACCTTACCGTCAGTAATCCGTTGTACCAGGCCCTGAAAGCCGTAGTAGGTATCGTTAACATTGACAACCGTCACGGGAGAACCAGGGAAAAGCATAGACTTGAGCCCTTTTGATAATGGGTAACCACTCTTAATTTAAGGTATATCGGCTGAGAGGTGCTGTCACCCCATTAACCCCAATTCAGACCCCGGGTCTCCCCCCCTCCCCCAATAGATCGACCGCTGTCTACAATAATGTAGAGAGGAGCTTTCGTCCTAGCCTTTTCCCCAGTTTCCCCTATGGATCTTGATGGTTCGTCTACCCTGAACTCGCCCCCCTTAACGGCCGAGCCCCGTCCGGAACTATCCTGGCTGCAGAAGGTTAAGCAGGACCTGAAGAATGACCTGATCGCGGGCTTGCTGGTGGTGATCCCCCTGGCCACCACTATCTGGCTAACCCTGACCATCGCCGGCTGGGTGATTCGCCTACTGACCCGATTTCCTCGCCAGCTAACCCCCTTTGAGGGGTTAAATCCTTTGCTGGTCAACCTGATCAACTTTAGTATCGGCCTAGCAGTGCCGCTACTGGCGATTTTGATCATTGGGCTGATGGCCCGCAATATTGCCGGCCGCTGGTTATTGGATTGGGGCGATCGCACCCTGCAGTCCATTCCCCTGGCCGGTTCGGTCTACAAAACCCTCCAACAACTACTGCAGACCGTTTTCCAGGACTCCAAAAGTCGCTTTCGCGGAGTCGTTTTGGTGGAGTACCCGCGCCAGGGGATGTGGGCCGTTGCCTTTGTCACCGGCACCATGGCCACCGCCGGCCTAAACCCCATGCTGAGTGTGTTTATCCCCACCACCCCTAACCCCACCAGCGGCTGGTACGCAGTGGTGCCAGCAACCGACGTGATTAATCTGTCGATTTCCATCGAAGACGCATTTAAGGTGCTGCTATCGGGGGGCATCGTTGGCCCCGATCTAGCTCTGGCGGTGCCCCCTGACCGATTACCCACCAGGGGTCCCCTGACGGATCGTCCGGCTACCCCCTCTTCCTCCGTTACCCCTGGAGAAGATTGCTAAGATAACAGGGCTATCTCTAAAGGGAACTGCCATGCAGGCTCGTCGTGTTGGGCGTGAGTTGGCTCTGTTAGGTCTGAGTCAGTTATCGGATAATCCTAAGAAGGGGGTGGATCAGGACTTTGATCGCCTGCTCCAGGCCGCCATCAGGGCGTTAACAGCAGAGGCTAAGGATGCCTTGGAAACGGCGGCGGACGAGTTGGAACGGGGCAGTGAGCGGTTAGTCGATACGGAATTGTTAGCGGGGGATGGAGAGAGAAGCCGTCTCATGGTAGAAAACGCCATCAGCCACACTCAGAAAGCCATTAATCGTATTGCCCATGCCCTGGAATTGCCCGGATTCATTCAAATCAGTAATCAGACCGAGGTGCACAGCTTCGCCCACCAGTTACTGAGTCAGGCGGCCCAGCATCAGGCGGCGGTTGACCAGGTGCTGGAGGAGGCCATGGTCACCTGGCGACTAAAGCGTCTAGCTCGCATTGACCGTGATATTCTCCGCCTAGCGGTGGTAGAAATGAACTATCTGGGTACCCCGGACAAGGTCGCCATCAATGAAGCGGTGGAACTCGCCAAGCGCTATAGCGATGAAGACGGTTATCGTTTTATTAACGGTGTGCTGCGTCGGGTGGTCAACCGTCAGGTAGCTCTTGATCCGACCCTGGAGCCAAGGATGGAGGAAGCCAGCCCATTGGTTAACTCCTAAACCCCTGACCCCAGCGATCGATGCTGGCGGGGAGTCAACCGGTTATGTTTACGTTTTTCATAGGATGGGTTTGGTATGGCTGGCTTTAATTGGTTCCAACGTCGCTTTGAGTCCTCCGACCAGCCGGCAGAGAGCTCCACACCGCCAACGGATAGTGACAGCCCAGCGCCTCAGGCCGATCAGGCGCCGACGGCGGCCCCCGCCCTGTCCTCCGAAGACTACCTGAACTGGGCTAAGGCAGCCTACCAAAATCTGCAGAAACAGCAGGCGGAGCTGGCGGCAGCCCCTGAACCGGCCCATGAAACACCAGCGCCACCGATGGAGCCAGAGGAGTTGGCATCGGTGGCGCCCTTGGAAAGCGCAACGACATCGACCCCCGAGGCCCCTGCCCCTGCAGAACCGGCTACTCCAGCACCCAGGCCAGCACCAAGTGTAGATAACATGGCGGCGTCACCCCCCGCTGCCGATCTGCCTCCCCCAACTGAGCCGGGTTTACCGCTGTGGGCCAGGGCTGAGGCGGAACGGCAGCAGCGCTTAGCTCGGCTGGAGGAGATGGCGATCGCTGAGCCTGAGCCGGTCACCCCGGCGGCGGTGACACCGGCCCCTCCCCTACCGCCCGACATCAACCTGGATGAGGCCTTTCTCTGGTCTGCCGAGGTGTTGGCTGCCCAGGGCCGCCGTCCCGATGATATTTCGGTGGAGGAGATCACCTGGTTAAAGCAGCTGCGGCAGGGGTTGAATAAAACTCGTCTGGGGTTGATTAACCAGCTTAAGGCCATCGTCGGTCAGGGCCCCCTCAACGAGGAGGCGGTGATGGAAATCGAGGCCCTACTGCTGCAGGCGGATGTGGGGGTGGCGGCGACGGATAAGGTGATAGAAGCCCTGCAAACCCGCCTGCGCCAGGAGGCGCTGCCCCCCGATCAGGCCATCGCCTACCTGAAGTCAATTCTGCGGGATATGCTGGATGCGCCCCTGGGTAAGGCCCATAACCTCACCTTTGTGCCCGCCAAGGATACCCTTAATATTTGGCTGATGACCGGTGTCAATGGGGCGGGTAAAACCACCACCATCGGTAAGTTGGCCCACATTGCCCAAAAGTCTGGCTATAAAACGTTGATTGCCGCCGCAGATACCTTCCGGGCGGCGGCGGTGGAACAGGTGAAGGCCTGGGGAGCCCGCAGCCAGGTGGAGGTGATCGCCAATCCGGGGAAAAATACCGACCCGGCGGCGGTGGTATTTGATGCGATCGCCGCCGCCCAATCCAGAAAGGTTGATTTACTGTTAGTGGACACCGCTGGCCGACTGCAGAATAAGAAAAACCTGATGGACGAACTGGCCAAGATTCGCCGGATTGTAGACAAACAGGCCCCCAACGCTACCATTGAAGCCCTGCTGGTGTTAGACGCCACCCTGGGCCAAAACGGTCTGCGGCAGGCGGAGATCTTTGCCGAGGCCGCGAACCTGAGCGGCGTGGTGCTAACCAAGCTAGATGGCACCGCCAAGGGTGGGGTGGCCCTGGCGGTGGTGGAACAGTTAGGCCTACCGATTCGCTTTATTGGGGCCGGTGAAGGCATCGAAGATCTGCGGCCCTTCTCCAGCTACGAATTCGTCGAGGCCCTCCTCAGTGGCTAGGGCACTAAAGTCGATCAATTAACCAGTAGGTGGCCACCTGACCTCGCCCTTTGATGGCAATGTCGCCCCGAAGTTCAAACCGAAACTGGTCCTTGAGCCGGTGATAAAACTCGGGAGTGACCTGGATCTTTTGGGCTTCCCCCGTAGACTCCATACGACTGGCCAGATTAACCGTATCCCCCCACAGGTCGTAGGCAAATTTACGTCGACCGATCACCCCCGCCACCACCGGGCCAGTGTGGATGCCCACCCGGATTTGAAAGGGTGGGCCACCGGGTCGGGAAAATTGTTGAATCGCTTCCCGGATATCCAGGGCAAACTGGGCGATCGCCTGGTCATGGTGCTCCTGAGGTACCGGTACTCCCCCCGCCACCATATAGGCATCACCAATGGTTTTAATCTTTTCTAAGCCATGGAACTCCGCCAACTGGTCGAACATGGAAAACACCTCATTGAGCAGAGTAACCAGCTGGTCGGGGTTCATTTCCCTGGAGGCGGCGGTAAAATCCACCAGATCGGCAAACAAAACACTCACCCGTTCCAGACTATCGGGCACAATCCGGCTGCCAGATTTAAGACGTTGGGCAATGCGATGGGGCAAGATATTGACCAACAGTCGGTCGGCCTGCTGCCGTTGCTGGCGCAACTCCGTCTCGATCTGGCGGCGCTCGCTAATGTCGTGGACAATGCCCTCGTAATAAAGAAAGTGACCCTGCCGGTCCCAAACTTTCCAGATATCCTCACTCACCCAGAGGGTGCTGCCATTTCTGCAAAACACCTCCGACTCCGCATCGGTAATTCGGTCATAACGATTCAGATAGACCATTAACTCATCTCGCCGTTTAGGCTGGACGTAGATCTGTCGATTAATATCCTGAATCGCAGCAATCATCTCGGCAGCTGAGTCATAGCCATAAAGCTGCGCCATGGCAGGATTCACACTGAGGTAGGTACCCTCTGAAGATGCCTTAAAAATACCCACGGTGGAATTGTCAAAGAGGCTGCGGTAGTTCATTTCCGCCGCTAGTAGGGCCTGCTCAACCTGGATACGCTCCTCCACCTCCTGCCGCAGTAGGGCATTTTGATGGTTTAGTTGCTGGCGTTGACTGGCCAGGTGCAGTTGATTTTGTACCCGCACCAGCACCTCCTCACTGGCAAAGGGTTTGGCAATATAATCCGCTGCCCCCACCTGAAAGGCCTTGACCCGGTCCAAAGAGTCATCCAGGGAGCTGAGGAAAATTATCGGAATATCCTGGGTGAGGGGATTGGCCTTCAGCTCCTGGCAGAGTCGATAGCCATCCAGGTCAGGCAACAGGATATCCAGGAGAATTAGGCTTGGCCCGCCCTGGGTTAATCTGTCAATAGCCTCCTGACCGGTGGCGATCGCCTCAACCTGATAGCCCTTTTCGGTCAGGAGGCGAGTGAGCAGATCCCGGGTGTGGAGATCATCATCAATGACGAATAGTTTAGTCAAAACAGCCCTATCGTTCCCTGAGTAGATCAGGAATCATGGACAGTCTAGCTAAGCACCAGCCGATACAGCCTCAGACCTAGCCTAGTTCAAAGATGACATAGATCAGTTCTAACCTGAGCAGCTGGGATACCCCATCGCTAAACCCATAACCCTGGTTAAATTAGGTGACGGTGAGATGAATCAGGAACTTGTGGACAATTGGCAAAGGGTCGAGAGAATTTAAAGTTGGCGGCCTTAACAATAACTGGGCAAGTCCGCCAAGAGATCAACCTCAGGCCTAACTCCACTTGTCTCAGGCAATAATAGCCTACTATTTTACAACCTCTCCAGCCTATCGCACCCGAAGGTTCTGAGCTTCGTTTCTATATCCACTAACAAAGCCTTGACGCAGCACTACCTCACTACCGCCAAAGTTTAGGACTTCTTCACAACTATTGTCATTACGACTAACCGCCTGGGGAGGGCCTGGCTGGGCATTTAACAGTTCAGCTCTAGGAGAACCAACGGACCACCGATCCGCCATAGGGGTTTTCTTGACCGGATTGGCTAAATTTACCGATACCTTGAGATTTTTATCAGTGTTCCAGTAGCCCACAACGTAGCCCTTATTCAGTACAACAGAGCTGTTGGCGTAGTAAAAAGTGACCATGTCGTCGGAACCATAATGTTCAGTGCGGGAGGGGGTTCCTTGAAGTTTCAAAACCTGATCGGCGGCGGAGCCTAAACTCCAGGTAGTCGACGTACCCTGGGTAGATAGGGCGATAGGGGTACTGGCCAGTACCTTAAGGTTCCCATCCAGATTCGAGTACTGCTGCACATAACCATTTCTCAACTCAATGGTGCTATTGCCATAGCGTAGAATCTCGTCACAGGAGGCATTGTAGGTAAGGGTGCGAGAGGGCAGCCCCTGGATGGCGATCACCCAGTCTCGGTCAGAACCCACCGTCCAATAGGGGCGATTCTGAGGACTGCTAGCTGCCCGGGCATTAACATTGGTTTCAGCGTATTGGCGGTTGCGGGTATACTCCTTGACCTTCTGCTGGGCTAAACCATACTGGCTATGGTTAGGAGGTACGGACTGCATGGCCGAGATAGCCTGCTGCCAAAGGAGGGCGACTTTAATCCAGTCTTCTCTCAGGCTGGCCTCCTGGGTCAGTTCAGCGGCCTTCATAGCATAGCCGACTCCCTGGGTGAAGCCATCATCCACCGTGGCCGCATTAAAGCCAAAACTGGGCCAGGAAAAAGCCAGGGGAGGCTTAGTCAAAACCAACAGGGCTACAGCGGCGCCAGAACCCAACAGTAAGCCAAACCCTACCCAGCGAAGACGCTCCCGATGCCGATGCCCCGTACGTTTAAGCTCAAAGGTATAGAGTGCTTGATAACGTTCTCCGTCCAGTTCTGGATGACTTTTCCTAGGCATGGTGGTGAGTACATAACCGGGACAGCTACTATATCAACTAGAGGGTGAGCTAGGTAGCCACTAGGTTTAGACCTAGCCCACCTGGAGGTGAAAGCTATCACCTAGCTCAATTACTAACCTGACTCAGCCCAAGGCTAAAGTCTTAAAGACTAACTTAGTTCTAGGTATTTTTACATAAGTTTGATGAATTTGAAAGACCTAGAACAAAAAGTATGTAATCTATATCACCTTTTCCTGTGATTCCGATCCTAAATCCCTACAGGGACTCACTATGGATGTACCGTCTTTAACGTGGCAGTTACCCCGTTTCAAATCCTGCCCTGAGGCATGGCGACAGGCTGTTGCTCAAGTTCTAGGGGAGGATCAAAACAGTTCTACCCCAGCCCAGATCCTCTGGCAACGCCAACCCTGTGGGTTACAGGAAATTCCTGGTTTTATAGACCCCTTCCTTTACCAGCCTTGCTCTGCCCGCAGCTTTGGAGAACCGATGCAGCGGGCGGTAGATCGACTCCTACAGGCTCTAGCCCAGGGGGAAAAGGTGGCTATTTGGGGAGACTTTGATACCGATGGGATCACTGCTACAGCGGTTCTATGGGAAGGCTTAAGACAATTTTTTCCGCCGCCGGAGCAGTTAACTTACTACATCCCTAACCGATTACGAGAATCCCATGGCTTATCGAGGCTGGGGTTAGATCGCCTCGAGGCCTGGGGGGCCAGCTTGATCGTTACCTGTGATACCGGCAGTAGTGATCAGGCGGCGATCAGCTATGCCCATAGGGGTGGGATGGAAGTGATCGTCACCGATCACCATACCCTGCCGCCAGACTCGCCGTCGTTAGATCTACCCGTGGCCTTGATTAACCCGCGCTGTCTGCCCTCAGACCATCCCCTGGCTACCCTCTCGGGGGTAGCGGTCGCCTACAAGTTGCTGGAGGGGTTTTACGAGGCTTTGCCCCAGCCCCCCCGCCAGCCCCTTGAGGAATTATTAGACCTGGTGGCCATCGGCCTGATTGCGGATCTGGTGGACTTAACCCGAGATTGTCGCTACCTAGCTCAGATGGGGTTACGGCGATTGCAACAACAGTCCCTGGCCAATCAGCCCCCTGGCCGACCTGGGTTGGCAGAATTATTGCGGTTATGTAAACGCACCGGCGATCGCCCCAGTGACATTTCCTTTGGCATCGGTCCCCGGATTAATGCCGTCAGCCGCATCTACGGGGATGCCAGTTTCTGCGTAGAACTGTTGACCAGCCAGGACGTTGACCGATGTAAGGATCTGGCCGCCGCCGCCGAGTTGGCCAACAGTCGCCGCAAAGCCCTCCAACAGACTATTTATACCCAGGTCAAGGAACGGCTAGCCCAGATCGATCTGGCCACCACCTACTGCCTGGTCTTAGCAGATCCCCAGTGGCCCGTGGGGGTGCTGGGCTTGGTGGCCGGCCAGATCAGCCAGGAACTGGGGAGGCCCACCCTACTCCTGACTATAGACATGGATAACTCTGATCAAGCCGTCCCCATGGCTAGAGGATCGGCCCGATCCGTTAAAGGACTGGATCTATATCAGTTATTCCAGCGCCATAGAGATTTAATTACCAATTTTGGCGGTCATCCCCTGGCCGCAGGCTTGACCTTACCTGCGCACCACCTACCGTTACTGGTGACAGCCTTAAATCGCTCGGTGCGAGAAATCCTAGGTAGCCAAGGCCTAGAGGCCACCGCCCTGGGGATTGACTTGGTAGTTACGGTGAAGGATTTAGGCCAATCCCTGTTTCGCCAGCTGAAATGGCTGGAACCCTACGGGATGGGCAACCCTGTGCCCCAGCTACTGATCCGTGATAGTTGGTTTGAGACGGTCACCCACCGTAAACTCAAAGATGCCAGGGGTCAATCTGTTGGCTTTATTAAAACCGAGTTTGACCTTTGGGATAAAACCAGCGACCAGGGATTCCCTGGGGAGTGGTGGGGACACTACCGGGATGAACTGCCCCCGGGTCGCTATGATGTGGTGGTGGAGCTGGACCACAACCGCTACAAGGGATATTACGTTAAATTAATTGACCTGCGCCCCGTCGCCAGAGCCGAGATCATTCCCCCAAGCGCCGATGGAATTGTGGCCGTGGCGCCCGCCCTTTCCTCCGAGCCGGTCCTAACCCCCGTGCAACACTGGGAACAACTGGTGGGTATGGCCAAATATCTAGCCCGTACCCGTACCCCTGTGGATCCGCAGCAGTTACAACAGCAATTAGGCCTCAGTGCCACCATCCTCGACCAGGGTCTCAAGGCCCTAGTCGAGGTGGGGTTTAGAACTACTAGGGTGCCCTCCCAGGAGATCAGCATGGACTACAGTCCAGCCCTTACTCCCGCCTTGTCCCCTGGACTACACCGGTTTCTGGAGATGGTACAGGAAGCCAACTTTCGGCGGCAGTACTGGACCGAAAGGCCTGCCCCAAGAACTCCCCACCAGGGGAGTCAGGAGCAGAGCCTGGCCTAAAACGGTGTCTCCTCAGTTTGGGGAGCTTCGGCTTTAGGACTGGAATCCAGGAAGATATCCGTAGCCTTAAGTTGCAGACCAGCCCTAGCCTGGGCATCGGTCTTGCTGACGTAGGGCGAAGCATCAATGGCGCCACTGGCAATAATCAGGGAGCCTTTCTTAATATAATTCAGCTTACGCCAGGCAGTCGATCCCTCCCAAACGCTCACATCCACTGTGAAACTATCGTTTTCCTTACGACTGGGGATGCGGTCTACATAAATGGTCAGGTCCGCCACCTGGGTATGACCACCGCTCTTCAGATCTACCTGGCGTACCTCAGGATCTGCGGCTACGTTTCCAGCTAAGGTGCACACATTAAATCCACGACTTGCCATTGGCAATTCCTCTTAATAAAAAACAATTGGGTATAAAAACAGTTGGGAACACACCCTAGAAGCTGGTCAAGACCTAGGGCAATGAAGATCAGTGTTACCTGACGATAATCACTAATCTTGAAGGTTCTTATTTACTGTTTAAGAATTTTCCTATAATCCTAAACAGTGCTAGAGCCCTACTAGCTAGCCATAATTCAGCAATCTGAGCAGACAACTACTAAGCTTCGGTAAATGCCACTGCTTTAATATGCACAGATAAAAACCTAAAATAACTACGACAGATGACGGATTTCATTGTCACTATGTCAAAAGAAGATCTAGTATTACTGATTTCCTCGGTAACTCCTGGATGGTAAGCTTTCAGGGGGTTATGAAGAGAGTAGGGTTTCAGCCTAAGCCCTTGGCAAAGGCAGCAACGAAGGGGTTGCTTGCCCGAAGCGAGTCGCTCGATAGGTTTGAGTTAGAAAGTCAAGAACATCACGCTGCTGCATCGTTAGCGACGTGACCGTGGTCAACATCCGC
>JAYKIM010000250.1:0-6250 GCA_035286245.1 Cyanobacteriota bacterium
CCCCAAGCGAGATAAAACCCAACCCTGTTCCCTCTCCTTCGCACAACAGCGACTCTGGTTTTTAGAGCAACTCGAATCTGGGGGGGCGGCGTACCACATCACCCGCACCCTAAGATTACGGGGCCCCTTAGATATCGACGCCCTACAGCAGAGCTTGACCACGATCGTGGAACGTCATGAATCTCTGCGCACCTACTTTGTCGCCAACCATGGCATTCCCCAGCAGGTGGTTATACCCCTGGATATCTTTGAATTACCCTGCACCGACTTGAGTCACCTCGACCCTAACCAGCGATCAGCCCGGCTGAAAACCCAGCTTACTGAAGCAGTGCAGCATCCCTTCAATTTGACTCAGGACCTGCTGTTACGGGCCAGCCTATGGCGCTTGGATCTAGAGGAACATGTACTGCAGGTTGTCATGCACCACATTGCCTCCGATGGCTGGTCCATGGGCATCTTTACTCGCGAACTAGGGAAACTGTATCAGTCCTATGCCCATGGGCAACCTAACCCCCTGCCTGAGTTGCCAATTCAGTATGCTGACTTTGCCCAGTGGCAACGGCAGTGGATGACGGGGGAGTTGCTGGAATCCCAACTCAACTATTGGAAGCAGCAACTATCTGGGGCGCCCCCCCTGCTCGAACTACCTACAGACTATCCACGTCCACCCCAGGCGTCCTATCGGGGATCCGAGCTGACCTTCACCCTTTCTCCAGCGCTGAGCGAGGCGCTTAAACGACTGAGCCAGCAGACAGGCACCACCCTCTTTATGACCCTGCTGGCGGCCTTCAATACCCTGCTATATCGCTACACTCAGCAGGAGGATATGGTGGTGGGTTCGCCCATTGCTAACCGCAATCGGGGTGAGATAGAAGGTCTGATTGGGTTCTTTGCCAATACCCTGGCCTTACGGACCAACTTGTCTGATCATCCCAGTTTCCGAGAACTGTTGGGTCGGGTGCGTCAGGTTACCCTCGATGCCTATGCCCATCAGGACCTACCGCTTGAAAAGCTGGTGGAGGAACTGCAACCCGAGCGCAGCCTTAGCTATTCACCCCTATTCCAGGTGATGTTCGCGCTACACAATCTACCGAGTTCAGAACTCCAGCTGACCGAGCTCAGCGTTGAGAATGAGCCGGTGGAGCACAGGACCGCCAAGTTCGACCTGATCCTATCAATGCGGGAGGAGACTGGTGGCCTTAAAGGGGTGCTTGAATATAGTGTCGACCTATTTGAGAGGGCTACCATTGAACGCATGGTCGGCCACTTTCAGACCCTGCTGGCAGGGATTGTAGCCGATCCAGAGCAGTCGATCTCGACTCTACCCCTTCTCACCGAAACTGAGCGTCACCAACTGCTGGTGGAATGGAACCAAACCCAGACCGATTACCCAAGGGATAAGTGTATCCATCAATTATTTGAAGAGCAGGTAGAGCGTACCCCCGATGCGATCGCGGTGGTGTTTGAAGACCAACAGTTGACCTACGGCGAACTAAATCATCGTGCGAATCAGGTGGCCTACTACCTGCAGAAATTCGGGGTAAGCCCTGGGATGTTGGTGGGAATTTGTGTGGAGCGCTCCCTGGAAATGGTAATCGGTCTGCTGGGGATCCTTAAAGCTGGTGGGGCCTATGTACCCCTCGACCCGACCGATCCAAAAGAAAGACAGGCCTACATTTTAGAAGATGCCCAGGTTACTATCGTGCTCACTCAACAGCACCTGATCACAGGAGGGGCATCGCCGGGAGTGCAGCTAATTCCCCTCGAGCACATCGAGCAGACTTTTCCAGGGGAGCAGTCTGGTCATGCAGAGTTAACCACTGCTTCGAGTCTAGCCTATGTCATCTACACTTCCGGATCCACTGGTAGGCCTAAAGGCGTGACCGTTAACCATCGGGCTGTCAACCGACTGGTGCTCAATACCAACTACCTGCAGCTATACCCCACTGATCGCGTTGCCCAGGCGGCCAATGCCGCCTTTGATGCCACCACCTTTGAAATCTGGGGAGCGTTACTCAACGGGGCTGCCCTGGTGATTCTAGCCAAGTCAACAGTCTTAACACCTCAAGACCTGGCGGCCCAACTACGGCAGCAGGGCGTTAGCGTTTTGTTTCTCACCACCGCCCTGTTGAACCAGATAGCCACTACCTTGCCCCAAGCCTTTAGCGGCCTGCGTTACTTACTGTTTGGGGGTGAAGCCGCCGATCCTGAGTGTGTCAAAGCCATCCTGACGGAGAGCCGCCCTCAGCAGTTGCTCCACGTGTACGGCCCCACGGAAAATACTACCTTTTCCTCATGGTATCCGGTGGAATCCATGGCTGCCGCCCCGCCCCGCCTGCCCATCGGTCGGCCGATCGCCAATAGCCAAATGTATCTGTTAGACCGACAGTTACAGCCCGTGCCGGTTGGGGTTGTCGGTGAAATTTTGCTGGGAGGGGAGGGACTGTCCTCAGGTTATCTCCATCGTCCCTCCTTGAATGCTGAAAAGTTCGTCCCAAATCCCTTTAGTTCCGATCCTGGAGATCGCCTGTATAGGACCGGTGACTTAGGTCGCTACTTACCGGATGGAAACCTGGAATTTATTGGCCGTATCGATCACCAAATCAAACTGCGGGGCTTTCGCATTGAACTGGGCGAAATTGAAGCGGCCTTAGGTCAGCATCCCACTGTGGCAACGGTCATTGTTCTGGCTCGGGAGGACGAACCCGGCAACAAACGCCTGGTGGCTTACTGGGTAGCAACTGACGCCGAAGTGCCGACATCCCTTGAACTGCGCCAGTTTCTACAGCAAACTCTGCCGGATTACATGATTCCGGTTGCCTTTATCCAACTTGATGCCTTACCCCTGACGCCCAATGGCAAAGTTGATCGCCGCGCCCTACCGGTACCTGACCAAACCAGACTGGAACCCGGACAGATCTTTGTCGCCCCCCGAGATGAATTAGAATCCCAACTGACTAAGATTTGGGAACAGGTTTTAGGCCTCCAGCCTATCGGGGTAAGGGATAATTTCTTCAGTCTTGGAGGCCACTCCCTGCTGGCCATTGAGCTCCTGGCCCAGATCGAAAAAACCTTCCAGAAAAGCTTACCCCTAGCTACCATTTTCCATGCTCCAACGGTTGAGGAACTGGCCATGGTTTTGGGCCACCAAGAAAGTCCCCCATCCTGGTCATCCCTGATTCCCCTCCAGCCAGAAGGCTCCCGTCCCCCGCTGTTTGGCATACATTGGCTGAGTTACAGAGATTTATCCCGGCATCTAGGACCAGACCAGCCTATCTACGGCATGCATCTTAGGGGAACAGGTACCGGGGAACAGGTGCCTTGCGTATCTACGGTTGAGGAACTGGCCAGCCAATATCTTGAGGAAATACTGAGGTTTCAGCCCAAGGGACCCTATCTTCTGATGGGTTTCTCCTTTGGAGGGATAGTCGCCTATGAAATAGCCCAACAGCTGATTGCACAAGGCCGCCAGGTGGCTTTACTGGCGTTGTTTGATAGCTGTCTTTATAGCAAGCAAGCCGCCGAGGTCTTACCATTGACCCGCAGGCTTACTAATATACTCCGTCTCTCTCCTGACGAAGTTGCCAAAAAAGTTAAGTCCAGAGTAAAGATGATCTTTAATCAACCTAAATCAGTAGCAGCTGATTTTATTATTGACGCTACCGATCTTTGGAAGACTTACATTCCCAAGCCCTACACCCAAAAAGTAGATTTCTTTAAAGCAAAGCATAGTTTGTCTGTCAAGTATGGCAGGACCTCGCCAGAATTGAGATGGAGAGAATTGGTAACTGGGGAGTTAGAAATTCACGAAGTCCCTGGTACCCATATTGGCATCTTAGAAGAACCGAATGTTGAAGTCTTAGCGGGACAACTGCAAACCTGTATCGATAAAGCTCTACTTTAGGCTACCCTACCCTTGAACTATGTGAACTATGCAGCTATCGCAAGATGACTGGAGAGTTCAAGGGTAGAACCGCTAGGTACATTTGGCCAACGGGTAAAGACCTATACTCTACATCCCCGGAGGTTGACGGTATATTTTTGATGACTTTCTACCGCGAAAGTGCCGAAACCGGCATATCCGCCATTCCTCATATGCCCCCGGAGCCCAAGCTAGATATAAAGTACCTGGGGTGAAAACCACTTTAGTATTTTACTCTAGTACTTTAAAGAGACGGACGCTTTCAATGATTAGAATCGCTGCCCACACCATAATACTAAGGCCAGCGGCAGCGGCGGCAATATCCTTAGTGACACGGATACGCTCATTCTGGTGAGGCTCCACAACATCACACAGGACCTCAAGCGCGCTGTTAAACAATTCGGAGATCAGCATCAGCCCCATGGCTAATAATATTAAGCTGACATCTATCCACTGGCGAAAAAGGAAAGTGGCCCCTAAAACGGGCACCGATAGAATCACCTTATAGGCAACACTAAAGTCGGTGATGACCGCAACATGGAGACCAGCTAGAATTACCTTGAGCTTCTGGATGGGGCGATAACCCCGGGGGCGAAATTCATTAGCCATGGGAGCATACTCTAAAGGCTGTTAAATTATTGGAGCGCTGGGAGCTTTAGCTTAGCATCAGAAACCCCAGGGCCGGCTAGGAAAATCAGCAACCAACCTTTCACCCAGGCTTAAAAGCCTCCCACAAATTGACCGGGGTTGAGCCGGCGATTGGGGTCAAATTGTTGCTTTACCTGCCCCATCAAGGCCAGGGCATTGCCCCGATAATCCCATATATCCAGCTGTTGTTTCACCTCTGGGGGAGCCACCAGCAAGGTGAGGTAGCCCCTGGCCTGGTGACAGTGGGACCGGAGGCTTTCCAGCCGCCCTACCTCGAAACCATCGGGGGGTAACCTGAGATGACCTAGGCCGCTGCCGGCGTGCAATCGGGCCAAACCCTGGGGAGCTAACTCGGTGAGCTGAGATAGGACGCTGGCCACGGCCCCGGGTTGTAGCCCCAGCTTAGCCAGTACCCCAGAGCTGCCGGGTTGCAGGCCATGGAGGGCGGTGCTGGCGGCGCTCCAAAACTCGCCGTCCACCGCCACCGGTAGGAGTTGCAGCCCCTCCTGGGCCACCACCATGGCCTCAAGCTGGGTGACCTGTTCCCTGACCCCGGCGGCGATGGATTGAAACTGGGCGGCCAGGGCGTAGGTGGCCGGCAGGTCCAGGTGTTTAGCCAGGGTGGGGGAGAGCCAATCCAGGGCGACTGGGGTGAGGGCAGAGTTCCTCAGGTTGGCGGTGAGACGGCTAAGGGGCTCAAGTCCGCCGCTCACCACCACGGTCTGGGAACAGGCCGGCATCGGGTAGAGGCGGCAGGTGACCTGGGTCAGGACACCCAGGGTGCCATAGGAGCCGGTGATTAGCTTCATCAGGTCGTAGCCCGCTACATTTTTTACCACCCGGCCACCGGCCTGGACAATCTGGCCATCGTGGCGCACCCAGGTAATGCCCAGGATGCGATCGCGCACCCCTCCGTAGCGATGGCGGCGGGAGCCGCTATCGGCGGTGGCCACAATCCCCCCCAGGGTGGCCTGATGCGGGTGGGCTGAATCCAGGGCCAGGTCCTGCTGCTGAGCTGCCACCACGGCGGTGAGCTGCCCCAGGGTGGCCCCGGCCTGGGCGGTTAGGGTCATGTCCCCCACGGCGTGGTCGATCACCTGATTCAGGCGGGCGGTGCTGATCACCAGATCAACCGGCTGGGGCAGCGCCCCCCAGTCCAGCTTGCTGCCGTTGCCGCAGGGCAAAACCCGACAACCCTGCTGGTGGGCGCAGACCATCACCGCCGCCAGCTCCGCCTCACTATGGGGATAAACCAGGGCCGCCGGCACCACGGGAGCCAGGGCCCGGGTGAGCCAGGCGGGGAATTGGGGAGGGGAGATTACCTGGTCAGGGGGTACCAGGGTGGCGAGGGTAGTGGGCAGATCGATCATGGCAGTGGGCCTGATTTTTAATCAATGCTGATCGGGGTAGGGCCGGTGCCATTGTCCGAGGGGTTGGGGGTGTCGCTGCGGGGCCGGCGATAGCTGGTGTAGAGGCGATCGCGCCAGGCGAAGAAAGCCTCGTACTCCGGCACATCCGCCAGGCCGGGTACCCCCTTGCCGGCAATGCCCACCGGCAGGTTGAGGTAGTCCCGGCTGGGAAACTTCACATAGAGGGTGGCGGCGGCCACGGCAATATCCGCCAGGGTGGGTTGATCCCCCAGCAGGTAGGGGCTGGTGGCCAGTAGGGCGCAGAGGCACT
>JAYKIM010000251.1:0-6688 GCA_035286245.1 Cyanobacteriota bacterium
TGGGCATCGGTGGCGGGTTGGCTGCGGTCGGCCACCTCGGCCCAGGCATCGTCACCCTCCCCCTGGACCTCCACCTTGGGGGCCTCAGAGGCCTGACCTAGCTCGGCGCTGGTGCGGAAAATGACAATATCTTCTACCTGGGCCTTAAACTTGTCGTCATTGAGGAAGCCAAATTTGACAAAATTACCCAGGTCTTGCCAGCTGGTGATGTATTTAGCAGGGTCGTCACGGTAGAGGGCCTTGAGGCTATCCCCGACCTTTTTGGCGATGTATTCGGCAATGCGGCGGACGGTGCGATCGCCCTGGAGAAAGCTACGGCTAACATTGAGGGGAATATCCGTACTGTCGATCACCCCCCGCAGGGGCAACAGGAAGCGGGGCACTACCTCTTCGCAGTTATCGGTGACAAACACCTGGTTGCAGTAGAGCTTGATGCTGCTCTTGGTGATGTCGATGTCGGGCTTGAGCTTGGGGAAGTAGAGAATGCCGTTGACCACAAAGGGGTAATCGGTGTTGAGGTGAATCCACAGCAGGGGGTCTTCCTGGAAGGGGTAGAGGTAGCGGTAAAACTCCAGATAGTCCTCGTCGCTGAGGCTACTGGGGGACTGCTTCCAGGGGGCTTCGTGTTTGTTGACCACCTCCCCATCCAGCTGGATGGGTACCGGCATGAAGTCGCAGTAGGTTTTAATCAACTGGCGAATCCGGGCAGGCTCCAGGTATTCCTCCTCCCCCTCCATCAGGGAAAGGGTGATGGTGGTACCGACGGTGCTGCGATCGCTGGCGCTCAGTTCAAATTCGGTGGAGCCGGTGCAAGACCAGTGCACCGCCGTTGCCCCTTCCTGGTAGGACAGACTATCGATCTCCACCTTAGCCGCCACCATAAAGGCGGAGTAGAACCCCAGACCAAAGTGGCCGATAATCGGGTCGGCGGCGGCACTGTCTTTATACTTGGTGATAAATTCTTCAGCGCTGGAGAAGGCCACCTGGTTGATGTACTTCTTCACCTCCTCGGCGGTCATGCCAATGCCGGTATCGGAGATGGTCAGGGTCTTTTTATGCTTATCTAGGGTGATGTCAATGGTGGGATTGCTGACATCGCCGCTGTACTCCCCCGATCTAGACACCATAGCCAGTTTCTTAATGGCATCAACGGCGTTGGAAACCAACTCCCGTAGAAAAATCTCATGTTCCGAGTAGAGGGCCTTTTTAATAATCGGAAAAATATTCTCGGTGTGGATGGTGATATTGCCCTGTTCCAGAATCGTGCTCATGGCGGTGCTTGGGTCGACTACTGTGGTAATAAATCTACTCAATTGTTTGGGGGGAATGGCCCGATCCACAAGCGGCAATTTCTCCCCAGCCAGGTTCGGTTCACCCCCCTGGGCAGATGCTCGCAGGGCCCCACTGGACTGGGGTCAGCGCCCTTGGCCTAAGTCAGGCGTTGCTTGATAAAGGCCAGCACCTTCGCCAGTTGCCCCTTCAGCTGGGTAACCTCCCCTTGCAACTGCTGCACCTGGGCCTGCAGGGCCTGAAACTCGGCGGCACTGATGGCGGCCTCAACCCCAATAGCGGGGGTGGGGCTATGGGGTACCACTGGGGGCGCCACCGGTTGACGCGGCTTACGGGCCTTCACCATGGCGGATTTAATCGCCTCGATCAGCTCCCGTTGCTCAAAGGGCTTCTGGATAAACTCGAAGTACTCAAAGGGTTCGGCCATTTTTTCCGTGACCTCCTCCTTGCGCCCCGACATCAACACCAGGGGAATCCGTTGCCAGTCTGGATTGGCCTGGATCTCCTGAAACACCTCCCAGCCACTCATGCGGGGCAGCAGGAAATCCAGCATGATCAAGCTAGGCCGCTGGTTACGGACGGCCTCCATGCCCTCTACCCCATCCTTAGCCTCAATCACGTCGAAGTTTCCCTGGGGTAGCATGTCCCGTACCCGCATACGGATCACCCGACTATCATCAATGACTAAAATCCTGTGATTGGCCACGGCTAACTCCTCTTGCCCTTATTTAAGTCACCGGTTAGGGCACCGGACTCATGGTAGACCCTATCCATAATAGGTTAGTTTTCCCTGCCAGAGGTTCCCGATCAATCGCTAGATTGGTAATCCTTACCCGAGCTGACCCTGTGGTCGGGGCGATCCGTACCAGCGGTCTTTAATTCATCGTTAACTAGCTGGCAGCAGGCTTCGATCTCCGCCCCGGCCGCCATCGCCTGCACCACCGCCTCGTAGGTCTGGCGGTGGGACTCCAACAGTCCCCTAGCCTGGAGCTGGGCCCAACGCTGTTTGACCGGAGCCTCTGCCTGGGGCCGATCCAGGGCTTGCCAAAACCCTTGCAACGCTAGCACATCGGCATCACCGCCCAGGGCGTCGCCATAGATCATCTCTTCAGCGGCCACACCCGCCATCCAGACCTGGCAATAGCGATCGATCCAAAGGGGGCTGGGGGTTGCCGCGGTCTCGGCGGTGGCCGCTGGCGGCGCGGCGCTTACCCCACCCTGCCCCCCCCAGCCCTGGCGCCAGGCCTGCCAGGGGCTGAGGGCGTAGCCCTTCAGGGGGACCTCCAGCAGGGTGGCCACCACCAGGTGGCCGGCTTCGTGGTATAAAATGCGCTGCCGGTGGGCGGGGGAGAGCCAGGCCAGACCATCGCTAATCCAGCCGCCCATCCGTCCCTCCAGGTTCAGCTGGTCCAGGGTAAATACCCCCAAGCCAGTGGCGGCCACCCCCGCCACCACCAGGGGAGACAGGTGCACCAGGGGGCCCAATAACGTCGCCAGGGTGGTAAGGAAAATCACGATAGCAATGGCATTCAGGGTGGTGTCCCGCATGGCGATGGCCTATTCCTGGTAAAAGGTCTCGAGGCTGTGGCGATCGCCGACAAAACGCCAGTGCCAGGGCTCAAAGGCCACCCCCTGTAGATTATCGGGGGGAAAGGATAGTTCAAAGCCAAACTTAACCGCGTTACTAGCCAGCCACTGATAGGCAGGGGTTTCCCCAAAGCTCTGATCGAGATGGGTTTGGGGTTGATCGCCGTCGCCCAGATCGATGGCATAGCCGGTGTGGTGTTCGCTGTAGCCCGGGGGGGCGCTGACCTCGGCCCGGGTTTGGGCGTCTTGGTGACGCTCGGCTTTCAGGCTAAAGAAAACCTTTTCCTGTTCCTCATAGGATCGGTAGCCAGACAGGGGGATTAACCGCACCCCCGCCTGGGTCGCCGCCAATCGCATCGCTTCAAACTGAGCGGCTGCCTTAGACCGCAGGCGAATGGCAGGGACGCTGGTGAGGGGCACCAACTCAGCCTCAGGGGCTTGATCATAGGCGTGATGCCCCAGCAGGGTGCGGCTAGTAGGGGCCAGGGTAATGGCGCGATCGCGAATCTGGTTAGGACCATCCTGCCCCTGCCCCGCCAGAATGCCCTGGATAGGGCGAACGGCGGTAAGGTTAGCCCCGCCATTGGCCCCATACCAGGCGGTCACCCCCCCCGCAGCCAGGGCCAGGGCGGCCGCCAACCCCACCCAGAGAAGCCATTTTGCCCACTTGGGTAGCCGCCCCCGTCCCTGGGGAGGGGTTGAGGGAGTTACCCAGGGGACATCTCGAGCGGCTTGGGGAATGTCATCCAATGGGGGCATGGGCAACTAAGCTATCAGGGGCAAGGTCAGGGGTCCAGGGCCACAGGCGCCATCCCATTATGGCGCCTAGCACCGGGATCTTGACAAGGGATCTTGCCTGGGGGACACCGACTGACCCGGAGGATGGAGGGATGGGGAATGGCATGATGGGATCGGGTTCGGGCCCCGGCAGCCCCGTCTATCCGCTGCACTCCCTGGTCACGACTTGAGCCCATGGCACGAACACCGTCACCTATTGCTCCCTGATGCTGATCAGCACCCTACCCCCATGATCTCGCTGATGGTGTTACTACGTTTGTACGCGCCCATTGCTGGGGTGATTCTGGCGGGTATGGCCCTGGGGCAATGGCTGGCGGTCACTCGCTGGTCCCGGGGGCAAGCCCTAGGGCTACACCAGCAGTTACCCCACCGGTTGGGCCAGGGGCTTTTTTGGGTGGGTTTACCCCTCAGTGTGCTGGGGTTTTTAAGCCGGGTTGATCTTTCCCAGCAACTTTATCTGGCGCCGCTAGTGGCCTGGGCAGCAATGCTCCTGGGGCTGGCCTGCAGCCGGGTGGGGATGGGCATCCTGGCTCAGCAGTGGCCCCGATCCACCCAGGTGAGCTTCTCCCTGGCGGCCATGCTGGGCAATACGGGCTTTATCGGCTACCCAGTGGTGTTACTGCTGCCCCAGTTGGGCCTGGAGGGGTTTGGCTGGGCCCTATTCTACGATGCCATGGGTACCCTGCTGGGGTCCTACGGGTTAGGGGCCATGCTGGCCTCAACCTGCCAGACTCCAGCGCTGCTGCCGGCTCCCCGGAGGTGGCAACAGGCATGGCGAGCCCTCAGCCGCAACCCGATTCTGGTAGCCTTTGGTCTGGGGTTGCTGCTCCGGCCCTTGCCCCTGCCGGTCTGGCTGGACACCAGCCTCTACCGGATTGCCTGGTTAGTGGTGGGGCTCTCCCTGCTGCTGATGGGGCTGCGTATTCAACAGTTGCGGTCCTGGCAGCACCTACCCCGGGCCACGGCGGCGATCGCCATTAAGATGGTGCTGGTGCCCTTAGGGGTGGGGCTGGGCCTCACCGCCCTGGGCATCGAGGGAGTGCCTCGCCTGGTGATGGTGCTCCAGGCTGGTATGCCCAGCGCCTTTGCCAACCTGGTACTGGCGGAAACCTACGACCTGGATCGGGATCTCTCCGTCACCTGTGTCGGCCTCAGTTCTGCCGGTCTGCTGTTTACCCTACCCCTATGGCTGTGGGGATTTCCAGTCTAAAAAAAGTAGACCCCGGCATAAACATACTCACCTTCTCTAGCTCCTGACCACTGCCCCCCTCTGGAAGGGTCGCCTAATTTACACCCCCCAGTACTAGGGGGGACACAGGCTGGCAACCGGCAGTTGGGTGGTGTTAGCAAGGGACTGGCACTGGCCTTGGTAATCCATGGGGGTAGCCAGGGCCCTAAAACGGGTGAGGGTATACCGCAGCCAACCGACCAGGTTTTCCTGCTCCTCAAGGACCTCTAGCTCGCCAAACAGCCTAAAGGCCAGCTGCAGTTGATCCAGGGCGGGACGGAACTGCTCCAGGCTGGCGAAAACGACGCCAACATTCCAGAGGGTGACCGCCTCGCCGTAGCGATCGCCCACCCGTCGACTCACCTGCAGGGACTGCTGAAAGTACTGCAGGGCGCTGCGGCTGTCTCCCTGGCGGCGATAAATCTCCCCCAGGTTATGCAGGGTGGTGCCTTCGCCGTAGGCGGTATGTTGGGGAAAGGCCTGTTGCAGAAGAGGTTGACGATAGATTTGCAGGGCTTGCTGACAAAACCGCAGAGCCTCCCCAAAGCGCTGTTGCTGATAATGCTGCTCACAGCGCTCCACCAGGGCAGTTGCCCGATTGATTTGCTCCACCCGGCTATCTACCTGGGCCCAGGCGACCGTGGATAGCCAGGGTCCGATCAACAGTGCTATAAGGCACCCCCGGACAATTTCCCTGACCAGGGGGGGAAATCTAGGGAGCGGTGGGGAGCAACGGCTAAACATTGAGAGAGATAATCCGAGACGCACCATGAAAACAGCCATCCCAGGGGATAACCGTGGCAATAGCTGAATTTGGAGATCACTAAATATAGGGCAATAGGCCGGAGGTTTTATCGATAAACTACTAGATATAGATCAACAAATTCGCTACCCTGGGGGCAAGCCAGAATGGTTTCGGTCCTGGCCCCAGTCACTTCGGTGTAGTATATCAGTATCAAGAGATCCTCCTATGTCCTTTGTTGGCCTCCACATCCATAGTAACTACAGTCTGCTGGACGGTGCCAGCCAGCTGCCCCAGTTGGTGGCCCGGGCTAAGGAGTTGGATATGCCGGCCCTGGCCCTGACTGACCATGGGGTAATGTACGGGGCGATCGAGCTGATCAAGGTCTGTACTGCAGCGGGGATCAAGCCCATCATCGGCAACGAGATGTACATCATCAATGGTGACATCACCCAGCAGCAGCGCCGCCCCCGCTACCACCAGGTGGTGCTGGCTAAAAATACCCAGGGCTACAAAAATCTGGTTAAACTCACCACCCTCTCCCACCTGCAGGGGGTGCAGGGTAAGGGGATTTTCTCCCGCCCCTGCATCAACAAAGACCTGCTGGAGCAGTACCACGAGGGGCTGATCGTCACCAGTGCCTGTCTGGGGGGCGAGGTGCCCCAGGCGATTTTGCAAAAGCGGCCCGATGTGGCCCGGCGGGTGGCCCAGTGGTATAAGGATTTATTTGGCGACGACTACTACCTGGAGCTTCAGGATCACGGATCCCCGGAGGACCGCCTGGTGAATGTGGAGATCCTGGTGATCGCCCGGGAACTAGCCATTCCGATAATCTGCACCAATGATTCCCACTACATTTCCTGTAACGATGTGGAGGCCCACGACGCCCTGCTCTGCATCCAGACCGGCAAGCTGTTGACGGAGGACAAACGCCTGCGCTATAGCGGCACCGAATACCTGAAGTCCGCCGATGAGATGCGGCGGCTGTTCCGCGACCACCTGGAGCCGGCGGTGATCGAGGAGGCGATCGCCAATACCCTGGC
>JAYKIM010000252.1:0-3538 GCA_035286245.1 Cyanobacteriota bacterium
ATCTGAGGCAGAAATGGAGATGCCGCTGATGTCTATACTAGGCTCACTGCTTTGGCTCATAGGCTTTACCATACCTCTATAGCGGCTCTGGAACCCTTAATTCTTCATGAACCTCTGAACGGTTACCCTGGATGTCTGCTGATACGACTAGACTCCGCTACTGCGTTGATAGAGCTGTTGCCAATAGGGCTCCGCAAACTCCGTCAACCACCGTTTCACCTGGTAGGTGGCTCGACAGTCATCCTCGTTGTAGCGGAGAATCGCCTCCAGGTAACTGCGATCGCCGGTCTCTACCCAGGCGTTGTACCAACAAATCGACTGGGCGCCGTTAGCGCCCTCGTCACGCCAGTTAAACCCCACCCAGCGGGCAATGTGCTTCAGGGCATAGCTCTCGATCGGCAGGGTAACACTCTCGGTCACCGATCGATGCACGTCGAAAAACCGGTCCAGCAGTTGGTCAATCTGTCGCCGGGGGGTGCCGTAGAGTTGACCCAACTTGCGAACGGTCTGGGCTTCGTAGGGGCAGAAGTGATAAATGGGGGCGTAGGGGTAGCTGTGGACTAGCTCCAGGAACTCTTGCCAGACCCGGTGCTGGTGATGATGGGTCTCCGCCAGCAGGGCGTGGAAGGTCTCCACTCCGGTACGATGGTTGACCACCAGCACCCCATGCAGGTAGATAAGATTTTGGTCAGGGGCCGCCTCAATGTCAAAGAACAGCTCCACCTCCCCACTGGGCAGATCCTCCGGCCAGAGGGGGAATCCGTGGGGGGCACCGGGGGCCGACCGGGGCATGGCCTGGTCCTGCAGCCAGGACTGGGCTTGATGAACCAGCTTCTCCGCCACCTGTTCACCAAACCCCGGCCAATGGGCTAGCTGGCCAGGGTCCGCCTGGGCCAGATCGGTGAGGCTAACCCGTTGATGTTGCTTGAGCAGATCGTAGCGGGCCGGTGTCACCCCCGGCAGTAGGGAAAGGTGGTTGATCGCCCTAGCCTCGGTGTAGCAACGGCTCAGCCAGGGACAGAGATCGCAGCGACTATGGGAAATAAACAATTCGGGGGGGCTAGGAGCCCGCAACTCTTCACCACAGCGGCGAATCAGAGCCTGGAGCGATAGGGTCAGCCGTTCCACCTCCACACCGTAGAGCTTGCCATCCCTCAGGGCCAGATAGCTGTGGGCCGGCCATACCCCCTGCACCGCCGATAGCAAGTAGGCATGGTAGGTGGTGATGAGTTGGTAGTCTAGCTTGGGTTTCTTGCCCAATTTAATATCAATGGGAACGTAGTGCCAGTTGCCCCAGCAGGACCAACCCTCCCGTTTGATCAGCAGATCGGGTTGGCTGACCAGCTCCACTGAGGGATCCCCACTGGGGGCCAGCAATACCCCCCGCTGGATTACCTCCACCCCAGCCGCCATCAGGGCCAGGGTTGCCGCTGCCCCCTGCCGCCAATCACCGGCCGGGAACTGGGGCCGATCTCCGGAGGGAAAGCTCTGCCACACCTGTTCCTGATGGTGCAGACTATCCTGACGGAGCTTGAGCAGATAGTCGGAAGGAGGGTCGCGGCGGTGGCGATCGCCATAGAGGTCCAAGAAAGCCCGACGGTGACAGCGCTGGTAATGAAACAGACTATCATCGGTGAGCCAGAGGATTGGCGCAGGGCCAGGGTCGGCCTCGGGGCTACTCCAGACCAGGGACGAGCCCTCAGGGCGGTCCAGGCAAGCCCTCCCCTCTAAGGCTGGTGGTGGGGAAGAGCTAGTGGACAAGATGGGGGATAGAAAG
Organism: Cyanobacteriota bacterium; assembly: GCA_035286245.1. Classification (GTDB taxonomy): domain Bacteria; phylum Cyanobacteriota; class Cyanobacteriia; order Phormidesmidales; family Phormidesmidaceae; genus Nodosilinea. The sequence continues at coordinate 1,778 of JAYKIM010000252.1, forward strand.
GGAGTTGGGGGCAATGCCAAACATTACTTAAAAAGCGCTGGGGACGGACGGACCATCAGCAGATTCAAAAAATCATAACCATTGCCAGCTGGGTTAGGCCAGCGCAATACGGTCACTTACCAGAGACTGGAACCCCAAACACGACCCAGTGTCTTCAGCTAAAGGGCACCAGCTATGTTAGCTATTCTAAAGGAATGTTATAACCAATGACGATACTATACCCTTAATTCACTCCCTATTGGGGTGGCCAGGGATTTGTGAGCCAATCCCATGCTTAATTTTGCCATGGTCAATACCGCCCTCTCCGCCATCCTCGATCGGGCCCTGGCGGGCATCGATCTCACCCCTGAGGAGGGCCTGGTTTTACTCCAGCCCCAGACCCCTACGGCCCTGGAGACGATTCGTCAAACGGCAGACATACTCCGGCAACAGCAGGTGGGGGATACGGTCACCTACGTGGTCAACCGCAATGTCAACTACACCAATATCTGCGAGCAGCGCTGTGGGTTCTGTGCCTTTCGCCGGGATGCCAACCAGCCGGGAGCCTATTGGCTCGACTTTGAGCGGGTTCTCGAGAAGGTCAGCGATGCTGTGCAGCGGGGGGCGACGGAAATCTGCATGCAGGGGGGCCTTAACCCCGAGGCCAAGATCCAGGGCCGCTCCCTGGACTACTACCTGAGGTTAGTCCGCACCATTAAGGACCCCTACCCCGATCTCCATGTCCACGCCTTTTCCCCCCAGGAGGTGCAGTTCATTGCCCGCCAGGATGACCTCAGTTACGGCGACGTTCTGCAGGCCCTGGGGGAAGCCGGGGTAGATTCCCTGCCGGGCACCGCCGCCGAGGTCTTGGACGACCAGGTGCGCCGGGTGCTCTGCCCGGAGAAAATTAACAGTGCCACCTGGTTAGAAATTGTCAGGTTAGCCCACCGCCTGGGGCTGCCCACCACCAGTACCCTGTTGTCTGGCCACGTTGAAACCCCTGAGCACCAAATTCATCACCTGGAACAGCTGCGCCGATTGCAACAGCGGGCAGTGCAGGCTGGCTATCCTGCCCGGATTAGCGAATTTATTTTGTTACCCTTCGTGGGGCAACAGGCCCCCCTGCCCCTGCGGCGTCGGGTGGGGCGTGACCAGCCGGTGTTGGCCGATGCCCTGCAACTCACTGCCGTTGCCCGCATCTACCTGGGCAATTGGATCGTCAACCACCAGCCCAGTTGGGTGAAACTGGGCTTGGCGGGGGCGACCACCGCCCTGATCTGGGGCTGTAATGACCTGGGCGGCACCCTGATGGAGGAACACATTACCACCATGGCTGGAGCCCAGGGGGGGACGGCCCTGACCGTGGCGGATCTGCAGCGGGCGATCGCCACCCTGCAGCGCCCCGCCCAACAGCGCCACACCCTCTACTCGCCGGTGACCCCCGACGGTGGTGATACCGCCCCAGCCCGGCAATCCCGCAACCAGAGACTGATCGCTTGACCAATGATGCCCTGGCGGCTGTCCTGGGGCGGGGTGGTGGGGCGATCGTCCCGGGGATACCCCCCCCAACTGGAGTAGAGCGAGACTAGCCGCCAGCCCTGGGGGTCTGGCACTAAAAACAACCAATGGTACTGCTGCAGGGCCAGGATGCGATCGCTCATGTACTGCCGTTCCAGGGTAGTGAAAAACACCTGGCGAACCTGGGGGTCCTGGAATTGCCCATCCCCCCAGGGCGGGATGGGCAATTCCAGGGGCTCAAATTCAGGAGGACTGGCAATTAAC
>JAYKIM010000253.1:0-5343 GCA_035286245.1 Cyanobacteriota bacterium
ATACCAAGTTCTTATCCCTGGGGCCAGGCTTAGAGGCTGTTGCCAGGGGCTAAGTCCATAGCTTTGCCGAGTTAGCCTCAGCAGACCTAGGCCTAAACAACAACCTCTAGATATCGCAAGACCCTAAACCGCCTCGGTGTTTTTCTCCCCAGTCCGGATACGAATGATTTCGTTGACGGGGCTGACGAAAATCTTACCGTCCCCAATTTCTCCGGTGCGAGAGGCGGAGATAATCCGATCCACCACCGTGTCAACCTGGGCATCGTCCACTACGATTTCCACCTTAAGTTTCTGCAAAAACTCAACGGTGTACTCAGAACCCCGATAACGCTCCGTCTGACCTTTTTGGCGGCCAAAACCCCGTACTTCAGAAACGGTCATGCCGACAATACCCGCATTCACCAGGGCAATTTTGACTTCATCGAGTTTGAACGGACGAATAATGGCTTCTATCTTTTTCATAACTTCAACCTAACTTGGGTTTCATGGGAGTTACTGAGTAAGCCTGAGGAAATCCGCTATCTAGGAAGAACCATAGTCATGGTTCTTCCAATTGCATCAACAGAACAAATTGGGTTTCCTTACCTACCTCAGCAGCCCTATGTTTATCGATCTTCACCCTTAAAATACTGTATTCACGGCTACAGTGACCCAGGGGAGAAATGCTGAAGAGCTTAGCTAATAGCCCTAACGGCTATTGTTTAGCAGGGGTTTCATTACTAAGAAACCGGCTCCAAAGGCACTGACCACCACTAGAAGAATGGTGGTGGCTAGCCATAGGCCACTCAGCTCAGGGGCTCTACCACCACTCTGGTAGGCCCTACTGGATGGGATGGGCTGTTCGGTATAGAGTACCGGTGAAGTGAGCTGGGGTTTGGGCCGCGGTGGTGTGGAGGGCTTACGCTTAGCCTTAACGGTGGGTTTAGGAGGGTTTTGGGTTTGAGGTTTGAACAGTTTAGTAACCTGGCTAGCCAATCCGGAGATCGCTATGGAGCCGCCAGAGTAAACCACCGACTCGGGGTAGGGGTCAGCCTTAGCAGCATTGAAGTCTTCTACTCCCAGGGTAGCCAGGGAATTATCCCGTTCCAGGGGTAGGGAAGTGGTTAGAGAGTCTGGCTGCTGGGATAATTTATGGCTTGGGCGAGAACGCGGAAGGAACGATGGTTCGTTTGAGGCGATTTCGGAGTAAGCCTGCTGCCTCACCTCGCCCCCGCTACTAGGGGCTACCGCTATCCCCTGAGTAGTATCCGCCATAACCTTAAGGTTAGCTGCCGCCTCAGTAAATTTCAGGATCTCCTGGCGCAATAGCTGATTCTCTCGATCTAAGCGCTGATTTTGGTGATTGAGGGAATCCACCAGAGCTTGGGTAGCCTTGAGTTCTGTGGCGATCTCTCGATATACGGAAATTGGAACCGCTGGTGTCTGGCGCACACCAGCGCCGGTGTTAGGGTCAGTTAATGAGTCTGCGGGGCGAGGTAAGGTCATGGCCTGAAAATGGTTATAAAACCTGGATATCTTAGTCTGGATAGGGGGTAAATCCCTTGCTTAGGCTGTAAGGGTAAATGCACATCCTGGTCAGGAAAATCCTATCTGCCCAAGGGTAAAACAAATTAGTAAAAATGGGCTACATCAATCTGGATTTATAATCCTAGGGATGCATAACGGGGTAGGGACTGGCAAGCGGCTGAGTATCGGCATTAGCCTATCCCTGGTAGAGCCTCGAGCAACCCTGCGGAGCTCAGGACAAAACCAAAGCATTGGTTAACGTTGTAGAAGGTGGCCTGCAGGCAATAGTCTGGAGAGGTGGTAGCGCTGCAATCCCTTAGCAGCAGACAGTCATAGCCTAAGAAATTAGCATCCTGCAGGGTGGCCATTACACATTGATCGATATTGACACCGGCAAAAAACAGGGTGGTTTTTCCCAGGTTACGCAGAATACTATCCAGGGGGGTATCCCAGAAACCGCTCATGCGGTATTTATCCACCCAGATGTCCAGGGGATCCATCACCAATTCTTCCACGACTGCCGCACCCCAACTACCCTTAGTAAGTACAGGGGCGTTACTACTGGGGAGGCAATCGGCCAATCCAACCCCGGTACCAGTGGGGTTATAAACATGGCGCAGGGCCGGGCTGATATTCAGTAAGTCCGGTCGGTTGCCCCAATTGACCCAAAGAATGGGTACACCAAGCTGACGCAAGGACGGCAGGAGCTTCTGCAAAGGGACGATGGGGTTACGAGCCGGGGTAATGTCAACCCCAATGCTGGCTAGCCAACCGGCAGAATGACAAAAGTCGTTCTGCATATCAATCACTAGGCAGGCGGAACGGTTCAGGTCCAGGCGTAATTGCTTGGTCTCAGTCACCACATCGATCAACCGTGGCGGCAGTGATGGACGGCTCAAGTCGGCTTGGGTTTGGTTAACCCACCACCGATTAGGCGCCTGTCCCAAGGGATGAAGACTTGGTTGGCTCACAACTTGCCTATCCAGAGGGTTAGATATGGACCAGACTAAAGGCTAATCCGATTAGTAAGGCGGTTACCCCATAGGCGATCGCCACTACCTGGATCTCAGGCCACCCGCAAAGTTCTAGATGGTGATGGAGGGGAGCCATCTTAAAGAACCGCTTACCCACCCCATCTGGCCCTTTAGTGGCCTTGAAATAACTGACTTGAATAATCACGGAGAGGGTTTCCGCAAAAAATAGGAAGGTAACGATCAACAGGGCGAAAAGGTGACCACTGAGGAGCCCCACCCCTGCCAGGGCAGCTCCTAAGGCCAGGGATCCAGTATCTCCCATAAACACCCGGGCAGGATTACGATTATGGCCCAAAAAGCCCAGACAGGCCCCGGCCATGGCAGCGCAAAATACCATCAATTCAGGTTGGTCAGGCCCCACAACCAGGGCCATCCCTAGAAATGCGATCGCTCCAGTGCCTCCCATCAACCCATCAAGACCATCGGTGAGGTTAGTGGCATTGCTTTCGGCTACTAAAACAAAGCCAGCCAGGGGCCAGAACAAAAGTCCAAGGGGCAAGGCCAGACCAAAGGGCAAAGCAATGGTGGTCAGACTAACGGGTTGGGTGCCTAGCATCCAGAGGCAAAAGAGAATCGCTCCAGCAATCTGTAAACCCAACTTAGTACGAGGAGAGATGCCACGGTTAGAGCGCTGCCGCAGCACCTGCCAATCGTCCAACCAACCAATGGCGGCGTAGGTCAAGGTTAGCAGGGTGAGGGCGACGGTTGTGGCAGAAAACCCTGTGCTAAGTAAAGTCAGAAGCAGCGCTACAGGAATAAAGAAAATCCCTCCCATAGTAGGAGTCCCGGCTTTTTTCAGGTGACCCTGGGGGCCCTCCTGACGGATAAACTGGCCAGTTTTCAAAGCTTTTAACAGAGGCACTATCCAAGATCCCACTAAGCCCGTAGCAAGGGCAGCTAGCCCCAGGGGCAGGGTAAGGGAGGCGGATAGAGAGAAAGAATTACCCCAAGATAGGTCGGCCATAATAGCGGTACAGGTAGCACCAATAGCCAAGGCCCAGAGTAAAGTCCTACCGGTTAAACTCAATCGTTTTGATGCTAAAAACCTTGCATCCACATGGATTCCTTTGAACGCATCACACCACACTGTTCCGGAGTGTACCCGATTATGGGCAGATTAACCAGAGTTGACTGCAGCAAATAGCCGGGAAGTCTATAGGTAGAACCTCACGCTTGCTCCAAAACGCAACAATATTTAATATGACCTCAGGCAGGGGACTCAATTACTGGCTAATGGCGGATCCGTTCCCGAAAACATTACCCCCCATCAGCATCTAGCGCTGTAATACCGCCATTCTGATAAATCCTCCTTGCCCAGACCAGACCAGACCAGGAGACCCAAGCTCTCTCCCCAAAAGGGTTGTAGCTGCCGAACTCAGGTTGATGTAAATGTTGATGTAAATGTTGATGTAAATTTAGGAGTCCCACAACACATAACGTCTTTGTCTCAAAGATAGGGGAGCAAGTAGCCGTTGGGCGTTCTCTGGCTTGAAATTTCCTAAGTAGGGTTCAATCCACCGGGGGCGCCGGGACGTATAGGTAAAAAACAAACTATACCGACCCCGCTGGGGTACCTTGCCATGGTGCCATACCGCTGCAGTGTCAGCAAAGATAACGGTGCCCGCTGATCCTGGACAAGCTTTCCACAACTGCTGAGGAACCACCTTCGCCATCTCATCATTCACCAAGGATGCACCAGAGTTCAGGACCTCCTGCCCAGGAGTAATAGCCTTGGGAATATACTCAAAGGGACCTCCATCTTGATCCGTATCATTCAGATAAATGATGATCTTGAGCATGCGATGGTCTTCTCCATCTCGGTGCCAAACGCGGGTACCGACCTGCTGACCATTGGCTATGTCGCGTCGCAAATTTACCGACAAATAGGTAATCGGCTGATAAATGTAGTGGGTAACCAGGGTGAGCAACTTTTGCTGAAGCCCCCATAGATAAATATCAGGATAATCAGCGGCGATCGAAGCACTGCCAATTTGATTGGCATGGTTACCTATGTACCACTTCTTAGTGAGATCGGGGGATAGGGTTGAAGGCAGGGAAACCATAGCCTGTTTTGCTGACTTTAGCAGGCGATCGCTATTCAAAATATCCAATCTTTCAAGGGAGGTGACGCATACACCATCCTTCTTAAGGCTATTAATAACTTGCCTATCTACCTTAGGTAGAGTTGGGAGTGAACTCAAACAAGCTATTGTCTCAAGTTTGTAATCCAGCCGATCTATACAGTGTCTAGAATAGTTGGAAAAACGTCTTAAATAATAATGGTATAAACTCTGGTTAGAAATTAATTCTTTAAAGTTATTAGATAGCACTTAATTCATCTCCCTTACCTTTTAATCTAAAAAACCTAAAGTAATAAGCATAATCGGCATGTTCAGAAACCTTGTATTTTCCCCCAACAAGCTACAGCGGTTCTAGATTCAGTGAGTCATAACCCCTACCCAGTCTTAATAGTTTGATGGCTACTGTTACGAGACATCAAAGTTGCCCATCGCCCCTGTCCTAAAGGGTTTCGTTGAAGTTATAAGGCTATTATTCAGTCCCCTGGGGTCAAGAACCCAACTTTTCAGTTGTAGAACATGAAAAAGTCATGGGAACATTAAGTTTCACCATGTGTCCTCAGGAAAAATTAGGTTTTTTCTTAATTGGGAAACAAGACCTGACTCAACCCCAGGGATTGCCTGGCCAGATGGCCCAGTTCCTACTGGTGATAAAACTCTCGATACCACCGCACAAACCGGTCCATCCCAACCTGAATGGGGGTGCTGGGGCTAAACCCCACCTC
>JAYKIM010000254.1:0-27477 GCA_035286245.1 Cyanobacteriota bacterium
CCTGACTCAACCCCAGGGATTGCCTGGCCAGATGGCCCAGTTCCTACTGGTGATAAAACTCTCGATACCACCGCACAAACCGGTCCATCCCAACCTGAATGGGGGTGCTGGGGCTAAACCCCACCTCTGCCATCAAATCCGCCACATCCGCATAGGTAGCTGTCACATCTCCTGGCTGCATGGGTAGAAATTCCTTGATGGCCACCTGCCCCAGGCACTGCTCCAGGATCTCAATCAGGGTTAACAATCCCACCGGTTGATGATTGCCGATGTTATAAATCCGATAGGGAGCCTGGCTAGAGCCGGGGTCTGGGGCCTGTCCCGACCACTGTGGGTTGCCCGTCGGCACCTGATCCAACACCCGCACCAGCCCCTCCACCACATCCTCAATATAGGTAAAATCCCGCTGCATCTGTCCTTGGTTAAACACCCGCAGGGGCTGGCCCGCTAGTATGGCCTTGGTGAAGAGAAAGTAGGCCATATCCGGTCGGCCCCAGGGGCCATAGACCGTAAAAAAGCGTAGCCCCGTCGTCGGCAGCTGGTACAGGTGACTGTAGCTATGGGCCATCAACTCATTCGCCTTCTTGGTGGCGGCATATAGGCTGACCGGATGGTCCACGTTATCCTGCACCGCAAAGGGAACCTTGGTATTCGCCCCATAGACTGAACTGGAGGAGGCGTAGACCAGATGCTCTACCCCCTGGTGGCGGCAGCCCTCCAGTACCGTGGCGAACCCCACCAGGTTGCTATCAATGTAGGAGAGGGGATGCTCCAGGGAGTAGCGCGCCCCCGCCTGGGCCGCTAGATGGACCACCCGCCGGGGTTGTACCCGGGCAAACAAGGCGGCGGTGGCGGAGCGATCCGCCAGGTCGAGTCGGATAAACTCAAAGCTTGACTCGGGTAGTAACTGCTGCAGACGAGCCTGCTTTAGGGCCGGGTCGTAGTAGCTGTTGAGGCTGTCGATGCCGACCACCCGATCGCCCCGCTGCAGCAGGGCCTGGCAAAGATGGAAGCCAATAAAGCCGGCGGCGCCCGTGACCAGAGTTGTCATTGTCGCCATAGGGTCAATCCACAAGAGGAGGATGGGTTAGCTGGATGGGACCAACCGGGGGATGCCCCCACACGATCAGGGGCCATGGACGAAGCCGCCGGCCAGGTGGAGGTCTACTTACCCATCCCTAACTGCTGGGCCTTTTGATAAACCTTACCCTCGGTGAGCAGGGAGGGGGCAATCACCACCTCCACCTGCTGCATTTCCTTTAGGTTTTTGGCCCCCAGGGTACCCATGCTGGTTTGGAGAGCCCCCAGGAAATTATGGGTACCGTCGTCCAGTTGGGCGGGCCCCCGCAAAATCTGTTCCAAACTACCGGTGGTTCCTACCCGAATCCGGGTGCCTCGGGGTAGCACCGGGCTAGGGGTGGCCATCCCCCAGTGGTAGCCTCGACCTGGTGCCTCGCTGGCCCGGGCAAAGGGAGAGCCAATCATCACCCCATCGGCACCACAGGCAATGCACTTACAGATATCGCCGCCGGTCACCAAACCGCCATCGGCAATAATCGCTACGTAGCGGCCCGTATCTTGGTGATAATGATCGCGGGCAGCGGCACAGTCAGCCACGGCGGTGGCCTGGGGCACCCCAATTCCTAAAACCCCCCGGGAGGTGCAGGCGGCCCCGGGGCCAATCCCCACCAGCACGGCGGCGGCTCCGGTTTTCATCAGGTTGAGGGCCACCTCGTAGGTGACACAGTTCCCCAGAATCACCGGCATCGGCATGGTGGCACAGAGGCTGGTCAGGTCCAGCGGGTTAACCGTTGTCGGAGACAGGTGGGCGGTGGAGACCACGGTAGCCTGGACAAAAAGCAAATCCGCCCCGGCGGCGGCAATGGTCTGGCCGAAACGAGTTGCCCCCGCCGGGGTAACGCTGACGGCGGCAATGCCTCCCCCGGCCTTGATCTCCTGAATCCGCTGGGTGATTAACTCGGGCTTAATGGGCTCTGCGTAGAGTCGCTGCATGAGGCCTACAAAGTCCTCTTTGCCGACGGCGGCAATCTGATCGAGCATGGGGTTGGGATCGGCATAACGGGTCTGGATACCCTCCAGGTTTAAAACCCCCAGGGCCCCCAGTTGGGAAAGCCGAATGGCCATGGCCACATCAACAACCCCATCCATAGCACTGGCAATGATGGGGATTTCCCGATCAATACCGCCGATCTGCCAATGGGTATCCGCCAGGCTCGGATCAAGGGTAGTGGAGCCGGGCACCAGTGCAATTTCATCGATTCCGTAGGCTCTACGAACGGATTTACCACGACCAAGTTCCATATTTACCTTTCCCTAGATTCATGCCCCAAGTATTGCCGCCCGTTTGAAAAGCGTACCAATGAATAGGCCCGTTGCCAGCCACCTATCCCCCTGAATTGATCTGGTTTTCCGTGGTTTAGGGATAATTTTTCCCCTTGCCTTATCAAACCGTCACCCATTGAGGTTAGCCTAGCAAAAAAGAATTCCTAGCGGATAGGAAATTCCCCGGCTAAGACCATAACGTTGTAGTGACCCATACTATCAATGAATCTTGCATCCCTGACCTTTCTACGAAAAATGCGATCGCCCAACCGCCAATTCGCTGTGATTGGCCTGGGACGATTTGGCCGAGCGGTTTGCGCCACCCTACACGGGTTAGGCTACGAAGTCTTAGCGGCAGACTCCGATGGACGGCGGGTAGACGAGGCCCTGGCGGATCAAATTGCCGCCCACGCCATTCAGCTCGACACCACCCAGCCCAGTGCCCTCAAGGAGGCGGGCCTCACCGACTTTGACACGGTGATTGTGGCCATTGGTAACTACGTTGAGGAAAGCATCATCACCACCCTCAACCTGAAGGAAGCCGGCGTCAAGCATGTGGTAGCTAAGGCCTCCTCTGAAATCCACGGCAAACTTCTGAATCGGGTGGGGGCTGACCATGTGGTTTTCCCGGAGCACGAAATGGGCTGTGAACTGGCCCGCTCCCTGACTTCTCCCGGCATCCTAGACCGGTTTGAAATAGACCCAGACCATAGCATTGCGGAGGTGATCGTCCCCCAGGCCTTTGATCAGAAAACTATCATTGACCTGGATTTGCGTAACCGCTATCAGCTCACCCTACTAGCCCTCAGCCAAGACAACCAAACCGAGAAGTTTGAAATCAACCCCAGCCCGGTAACCCGCCTCAAGGCCGGTGGCTTGAGGGGGGTGATTGGCAGCAATCAGGGCCTGGAAAAGTTGCCGGTCTAAGTCATGCGAGTGATTGGGTTGATTAGCGGCACCTCCGTAGATGGTATTGATGTGGCCCTGGTGGAGGTGGAGGGGCAGGGCTACGATATTACCCTGGGGTTTGTGGAGGGCCAGATCTGGCCCTATCCCCCAGAGCTGCGCCAGAGGATTTTAGAGGTTTGTGCTGGTGGATCCTTAACTATGGAAGCTCTGGCGGAGCTTGACGATGCCATTGCCCAGGAATTTGCTCGAGGGGCTTTGCCGTTGATCAAACGCCATGGGCCAGTAGACCTGCTGGCCTCCCACGGCCAGACCGTATTTCATCGTCCCCTGGGCAGCCCCCACCACGGTCACCCCCCCCGGCTGGGCTACAGCCTACAATTAGGTCGAGGCAGTGAAATTGCCCGCCAGACCCAGGTGCCCACGGTGAGTGACTTTCGCCGAGCCGACATTGAGGCCGGGGGGGAAGGGGCACCCCTGGTGCCGATTGTAGACCAGTGCCTGCTCAGTCACCCCCACCAGGCCCGCTGTATCCAAAATATTGGCGGCATTGGCAATGTCACCTACCTGCCGGCCTGGCACCGCCAGACCCTGGCCACCCCGCCCCCGGTGCTAGGTTGGGACACCGGCCCTGGCAACTCCCTGATTGACATTGCCATCCAGTCCCTCTCCGAGGGCTCTCTGGCCTACGATCAGGACGGGGCCTGGGCGGCCCGAGGCACCCCCTGTCAACGCCTGGTGGAGGAGTGGCTAGACCATCCCTACCTGCGCCAACCACCCCCCAAGTCAACCGGTCGCGAACTATTTGGCTGGCCCTACTTCCAACGCTGCCAACGGGCGGCAGACCAACAGGGTCTCAATGATTTTGATCTGGTGGCCACCCTGACCCAGTTTACCGCGGCCACCATCGCCCAGTCCTACCAGCGCTTTCTACCAAGCCTTCCCGAGGCCGTTCTGGTGTGCGGTGGGGGCGGCTATAACCCTGTGCTGATGCAGTACTTGCGGGACTATTTACCCGCTATTCCCATCGATCTAACCAATGGGGCCGGGGTAGCTGCTAACTACAAAGAGGCGATCGCCTTTGCTGTCCTAGGCTTTTGGCACTGTCAGGGATTTCCCGCCAACCTACCAACGGTCACCGGGGCTAGGAAAGCGGTCATTCTTGGTCAGATGCACTATCCTGTTAATTAAGATTTTGTAGTGATTGTTGAAACAGAATTTGGAAGGATTGTTGGAAACAGTGCTGTTTAATCGATAGGCCACACTGAATCCCTGGGTTATGGTTATCACCTGTGCAGTTGTGGGGGGTACCCTCTGTGGTACACACTTTTTTATTAGAACCGGGACGTTGGATCCTAGAAGGTACCTGGCTACAGCGAGACCAGCTACCCATACCTGTGCGGGGTAAAATTTTGATCGGTTGGAGTCGGGATGATTGGTTCACCATGGTAATGAAGCTCCTCCTACCCCAGGGCGATCCCCTAGAAATGGCCCTACAGTATCGTGGGCGCCTTACCCCTGGGGATTATCAATACACCTTTATGCTGCAGCATAGTTTTCTCGGTCGGGGGGAGGGGGAGGGCTGGTTGGCCCCTGACTCAATTATTCAGCGCTATTGGACCCTGGGGGATCGGGAACGACGGACAGGTTTTGAAACTCTCTATCGCCTTACGGAAGAACGATATCATTTCTGTAGTGGGGTAATGGCGGGCCACTACCTTACCAGTACCATGGAGGCTACCCTATCGCGACAACAGCCTCCGCCATCCTAATTTCCCTATGATCGATTCCTATCTTGGCAGTAAACTAGCCAATCGCTACCAGCTGATCGAGCCCCTGGGAGAGGGGGCTATGGGCCGTGTCTATCTGGCGGAAGATCTGTTGTTGGGTAATGTCAAGGTGGCGGTTAAGCTATTGGCCCAGGCCATGATCAGCGAGAAGATGCGCGATCGCTTCATGCAGGAGGCCATGACCTGTGCCCAGTTGGGTCAAAAGAGTATCCATGTGGTACGGGTCACCGAGTACGGCGTTAACGATGACAACATCCCCTTTTACGTCATGGAGTACCTGAAGGGGCAAAGTCTAAGCCAGCTGATCAGTCTACAACCCCTGCCTATTCCCCGGTTCCTAGGCCTGACGCTGCAGATCTGTTTAGGGTTACAGACCGCCCACGAAGGCATTATATTGAAGAGCCAGGTCGACCCGGTGCCCATTATTCACCGTGACATTAAGCCCAGCAATATTATGATCACCCAGGATCCTACCCTGGGGGAACTAGCCAAAATTCTGGACTTTGGCATTGCCAAATTAATGCAAACCGGTGGCGACCAAACCAACTGCTTTATGGGGACCCTAGCCTACGCTTCCCCTGAGCAAATGGATGGCTTTGAGCTGGACAGTCGCTCAGACATCTATAGCCTGGGCATTGTAATGTTTGAAATGTTGACCGGTCAATTACCCCTGCGGGCCAGCAGTCACAGCTTTGGCAGTTGGTATAAAGCCCACCACCACAGTGCCCCCAAATCTATGGCGGAGCTAGCGAATCAACTGAAAATCCCTAAGCTGCTAGAGGAGCTGGTGATGAGTTGTCTAGCTAAGCGGCCCGAGGATCGTCCCCAAACCATTCGCGAAATTTTACAGGGGCTAGAACCCCTCGAGGGTCGCTATGCCACGGGCTTTCGCATGGGTCAGCGGATTAGTACAGCCCTGAATCGGGTACCTGTGGTGCGTCGCCCCGCCGCCAAAAAGCTGTTGGAGGAAGATCACCTCTGCAAGTTGACCAGGTGGCCCCAGACCAAGCCGATCGCCGAGATTGTTTTTCCCCATATTCTGCCCAGCAGCCAGGGTAGCCTGGCCACCCTTTGGGCCATGCTGCCGGAGCAGGATCTGAACCGACGATTGGTTAGTACCCGCTACAACACCTTCATTTGCACCATGGACCCCCACCCCATGATGCTCTGGCTAACGGTACTCTACAGCAGTAACTACGGTCCCCGTTGGCTACCCTGCTATCTTGATCTAAAAACAAATCTGGGCCAGGAAATCGCCACCCTATTAGCCCAAAGCGGCCGCTATAAATTACTCCTCTTTGCCATGGAAAATTCCCATCGCTGCGCCGAGGTGCTGACCTGCACCATTGCCTCGCTTCAACGCAGTATGTTGCAGGAGTGGGTAGTCACGGCCCGCACCCACCCTGCCCTGGGGGCAATGACCACCAGCCGCGATTTATTACGTCATGAGTTCAAAACTACCCTGAAGGATAAGGTTCTGAAAAAACTTGAGACTATCTACGTCGATGCTGGTACGACCTTCTCTGACTGACCAAGGGGAAGGGGAATCCGTAAATGGCTTCCTACCGGCGATCTCCCCTAACCGTCCCGCAGCACATAGCCAACTCCACGTACCGTCTGAATTAGGCGTTTTTCATTGGATCCGTCAATTTTCAGCCGTAGGTAGCGGACGTAAACCTCAATCACATTGGACTCGCCCATAAAGTCGTATCCCCACACATTTTCTAGAATTTGTTCGCGGGAGAGTACCTCTCGGGGGTGCTCCATCAGATACTTGAGTAATTCAAATTCCTTCATGGTCAGGTCGATTTGACGGCCATTGCGGCTGGCCTGACGACTCCCCAAATCGAGGGTTAAGTCTCCAAACCGGAGGCTCTCATCGGTAGTGGGAGCCGCCTGGAGATAGAGGTGGACAATTTTTAAGAAGGCTTCGCTACGGTAGGGCTTAAGAAAGTAGTCGTCCGCTCCAGATTTTAAGCAGGCGATCCGATCCTCCAGGTTATCCCTGGCCATCAATAGCACAATGGGAGACTTCACCCCCTGGTGGCGCAGGCTTTGGCAAAGGGATAGGCCAGAGTCTTGGGCCAACAGTCGATCGACCACGATCAAGGGGGGACTGATCTGGGCCGCCAGGGTCAGGGCCTGCTTCGCCGTAGAGGCCACAATCGGATTAAAACCGGCCTCCTCCAGGTCAGCCTCCATCTGGCGGATTTGGCCCTCGCTGGCACCAATCAACAGGATTTTCGTTTCGGTTCCTAGGGTGGCGCCCATAACTTTGCCGTCATCTGCCTACCTAAACTATAGCTTTCGTCAAAATGCTTGCGACCCCATGGGCCAGCTAGCCCTAGATTGTACCGCGACTATACCGCAACCGGGCCCTCAGCCATCATCGACACCTATGGCAGGGGCGAGCTCTAGGGCAAATCCACAGAGGTGGGTTTGGCAATGTGGGGTAGGCCCCAGCCCAGCTTTTCCCGGAGGACTTTAAAGAATTCCGGCGATCGCAACCGGATAAACCGGGCCAGATAATCCGATCTACAGGTACTGACACGATCCTCCGGCATCACATAGCATCCCGCATTACCATCCACCGTCATCACCAGAGGGTCGGGATTAGCCGCATAGAGGGTAACCCGCTCATGATCAGGAAAGACTAACCCTCGGGAGGCCAGGGAATGGGGGCAGATAGGAATTAACTGAGTCACCGGTACCCCCGGCGTCAGCACAGGCCCCCCCGCCGATAGGGAATAGGCCGTTGAGCCGGTTGGCGTAGAAATGATAATACCGTCCGCCGCAATATCCACCGGGGCATGGTGACCAATGGCCACCTCAAAATGGCACATACTGGTCAGAGGCTCCCGATGCAGCACCACCTCATTTAAGCAGAGGGCCTCCCAAATCAAGCTTTCATCATGGAAAAGCTGTACCGACAACATGGCTCGCTCTTCAATTTCGTAGTCTCCCGATAGAACCTGCTCCATGGCCTGGGGCAACTGATTCAGATAGGTTTCTGTGAGAAACCCCATATGTCCAGTATTCACGGTCAGGAGGGGCACCCCGATCGGTGCCAACTGACGAAAGGCCGACAGGACGGTACCATCCCCCCCCAGAACCAGACCAAAGGCCATGTCCACATCGAAGCAGGGCGGGACCAAGCTATCAATGGGGGCATGGCAAAGGGGGCGGTTTGGCGTTGAATAGCCCAAAATTCCGCCGATACCGGTTGCCAGCTTGACATCAAACCCCTGTAGCATTAGCTTTTCCTGCCATTCAAGGGCAACTTGACGGGCTACGGGCTTAACGTCGTTGTAGATAATGCCAACTTTGGGCACAGGCAACTTTCCACTGAGAACGAAAATTACAAATGTCTGAAGGCAAGGCCCAACTACGGCAAAGAGCACGCAGGGGAGCCTAAAGTTTACGCCTTCCTCCTAGGCTACCGTTTTTTAGCCGTTGGTTAAACTGGTCTTGAAGAAATGCCAAGGGTGATCCGCAGTTTTTTCCCTTCTAGGTTAGAGACTCAGACTAAAATAGTTGAAACTATTGCGCCCCTTACTGCGCCCCATTCTTGCGCCTATATATTAACGATCCGTGGCTGCCGGTATCCCTGAAACCACCGCCTATGTCCGCATTACCCACCAGTCCTGGAGCCAGGGCCGAATTGAGGGTGAGGTACGAGCTAGCACCTACGAATGGCAGTTTCAGTGGCGCTTTCGCCAGGGGCAACTGCGGGTTGAGCCATCTCTGGGGCGAGCCCTGATTAGCGAGCCCCTGAGTCGTTTTCTAGAACGCTTCGACTACCAACTAGAACCGGGAGGTGACTACTCCTTTACCATTAGGGCTAAGCTGTAAGGGCAGGGATGGTTACGGATTGGAGCAGCACAACCCTAGGAAAATCAATCTAAACCATAGAGATCCCAAGGGATAGTCCCTCTCTAGGTCTGTTGTCCGAAACCGCCCATTGTGTGGCACTCTGGAAGCAGCAAAAGAATTTAATTGTTCTAGCCCTGAACACGGCAATGCAAACTCTTCCTAACCCCGTTAGCCAATCAACTCTTAGCTTCAGTGCAGAAGCCTTTGATACCACTATCCACCGGCGTAAGACGCGGCCCGTGGCGGTGGGTAATGTGATCATTGGTGGGGGGCATCCAGTGGTGGTGCAGTCCATGATTAATGAAGACACCCTTGATATTCAGGGGTCAGCGGCGGCCATTCGTCGTCTGCACGAAATTGGCTGTGAAATTGTCCGGGTGACAGTGCCCAGCATGGCCCACGCTAAAGCCCTGGCAGACATCCGCAAAATTCTTGAAGATACCTACCAGCCGGTGCCCCTGGTCGCCGATGTCCACCACAACGGTATGAAAATTGCCCTGGAAGTGGCCAAGCATGTGGATAAGGTGCGGATTAACCCCGGTCTCTACGTCTTTGAAAAAACTCAACCTGGCGATGGGGGCTATAGTCAGGCGGAATTTGATGAAATTGGTGAAAAGATTCGACAAACCCTTGAGCCCCTGGTAGTTTCTCTACGAGACCAGGGCAAGGCTATGCGCATCGGTGTTAACCATGGGTCCCTAGCGGAACGCATGCTATTTACCTACGGCGATACCCCTGAGGGCATGGTGGAGTCAGCTCTCGAGTTCATCCGGATTTGCGAATCCTTAGATTTCCCTAACCTGGTGGTTTCCCTCAAGGCCTCCCGGGTACCGGTGATGCTGGCGGGTTACCGGTTGATGGCACAACGCATGGCGGAACTGGGCATGGATTACCCCCTGCACCTGGGGGTGACCGAAGCTGGCGATGGCGAGTATGGCCGGATTAAATCCACCGCCGGTATCGCCACCCTGCTGGCGGAGGGCATTGGTGATACGATCCGAGTGTCTCTGACGGAAGCCCCAGAGAAGGAAATTCCGGTGTGCTATAGCATTCTTCAGGCCCTGGGTCTGCGCAAGACCATGGTAGAGTACGTGGCCTGCCCATCCTGTGGCCGCACTCTGTTTAATCTGGAGGAGGTACTGCACCAGGTACGGCAGGCCACTCAACACCTAACTGGATTAGACATCGCCGTGATGGGGTGTATTGTCAATGGACCGGGCGAGATGGCGGACGCCGACTATGGCTATGTCGGTAAAACCCCTGGCTATATCTCCCTGTACCGAGGGCGGGAGGAAATCAAAAAAGTACCCCAAGATCAAGGGGTGAATGAGTTAATTAATCTTATTAAAGCTGATGGCCGTTGGGTTGATCCATAGATATGGCACCGCCGACTTGGAAAGTCTGTGTTAGATTGGGCATACTTAGCTGCCTAGAATTTTGATCTATCTATGACAACTGCAAAGCGGGGACTGATATTGGGGGCAACCGCTGTGGCTGTGGCCACAGTCATCGTAACGGGGGCAGGCATTCATCTATCCCAAAGTAAGGCCTTTTTCCAGGCCAGTCCCAAAGAGTTGATCGATGAAGTCTGGCAGTTAATCAACCGTAACTACGTTGACGCCACCTTTAACCAGGTAGATTGGGTCACAGTGCGTAGCGATTACCTGGGGCGTAACTACAGCAACCAGGAGGATGCCTACGCGGCGATTCGAGAAATGCTGGGAAAACTTGAGGATCCCTACACCCGATTTATGGATCCCCAGGAATTTGCCAATATGCAGGTGGACACCTCCGGCGAGCTGACCGGGGTGGGCATTCAGATTTCTCAGGATGAGAAAAGCAAGGAGATCATTGTTGTAGCTCCGATTGAGGATACCCCTGCCTTTGAAGCGGGTATCCGTCCTAAGGATGTGATTCTCAAAATTGATGGAGAGTCTACCACTGGTATGGAACTGAGCGATGCGGTGGATAAAATCCGTGGTGAGGTGGGCTCTCAGGTGACCCTGTTAATTCGTCGTGGCGATCAACAACTGGAGGTGCCTATAACTCGGGCTCGAATTGAAATCCATCCGGTTCGTTATAGTCGTAAGCCCGGGCCTACAGGCCCAGTGGGTTATATTCGCCTCACCCAGTTCAGTGCCAATGCCGCCGATGAAATGGGTGAAGCAATCCGGGCCCTTGAAGATGAACAGGTCACTGGCTACATCCTTGATCTACGATCTAACCCCGGTGGCCTGCTCTATGCCAGTATTGATATTGCTCGCATGTGGCTAGATGGAGGCACCATCGTCTCCACGGTAAACCGCCAGGGAGTAGTGGATGAGGAGTCTGCCAACCATGGAGCCTTGACCAATAAACCCCTGGTGATACTGGTAGATGGTGGATCAGCTAGCGCCAGTGAAATTCTGTCTGGAGCCCTGCAGGACAATGACCGGGCGGTACTGGTGGGCACTCGTACCTTCGGTAAGGGGCTGGTGCAATCGGTGCGCAGCCTGGCGGATGGTTCTGGAGTGGCGGTGACCGTAGCTAAATACCTGACCCCCAGTGGTCGAGATATTAATAAGCACGGCATTGATCCGGATATCCAGGTGGAACTGACAGAAGATCAGCGAGAGTTTTTAGCCAGCGATCGCGATCGCATTGGCACTAATGAAGACCCTCAATACGCCCAAGCTTTGACCACCCTAACCGGTGAAATTGAAAAGGCCAGGGCTGGTCATAGCCTGACCTCCACGGGGGCGAGCGATCGCAAACCCTAGTATTCGATACAGTTTTTCATCTCCATAGGTCTATTCTTAAGGATTAATTTATATTTGAGCTACAATCGAACAGTATATCGAGGAGGCTTGTATGTTTATCCGATTGGCCGACCAGCATCGGCAGTTTGTCAAGGATTTGGTTATGAATCTGCAGGCCCTGGCCACGGTTCTAGAGGGCATGGGCTACCTGGCATCTTGCTATACCTGCGGAGGTCAACTGAATAGCGCCTCCTTCATGGTTAGCCTGGGGGATAATCACCTGATTCGTTTTCTGGTCTCTGACTACGGCATTACCTGGACAGAAATGCGGGATGATCGAGAGTTGATGAAACTAGAAGGGGCAGAGGCCATTCAACAGCTTCAGGAACTGGCTAATTTAGCTAAGTTTAAGATTGCTCCACCCCACTCCCAGGAAACCCTTAGGGTCTAGTCCTGGCCCGGGTAAAGCCGTTAAATTACAGATGATTCCTCGGTCAGGGTTTGCGTAAGTTTGTCACAATAGCTCCAGGGCTAGGAAAGAGGGTTTCCCAGGGAGGTGTTAGCGATGCGCACGGTTTTGATTGTGGATGACAGTTCCACCCTACGGGAAATGATTGCTGGGTTGCTCACTCAAGTGGGGCTGACGGTTTTAGAAGCCAAGGACGGTGTTGAGGCCCAAGCTATGATACAAGCTACTCCTCCAGACCTGGTAGTGTTGGACATCGTTATGCCCAATATGAACGGCTATGAGCTTTGCCGCTGGTTGAAGAAAACCGCCACCACCCAGTCAATTCCGATTATTTTATGTTCGTCCAAGGCAGAGGAGCATGACCATTACTGGGGTTTAAAGCAAGGGGCCGATGCCTACGTTAGTAAGCCCTTTCGGCCTGAGGACCTGGTTAACACGGTCAAACAATTATTGCGTTAGTAACTCTGCCTCAACCTCGACAACCTCGACGTTCCAGACGAAATAGCAAAGCGACGATCCCTAGCACCCCCAGTTGGATCAGTAGGTTGGGCATAACCTGCGATACCTCTGCCCCAGCGATTAATTGGGTCACCATGATCAGGGCCCCAATAGCACCCGAGGCCCCGGCGGTGGCGTAGATGACCTGGCGTAACCCCCTGTAGGGGGCCTTAGCCTCTGCGCGTAACCGGGCATACTGGTCAGTCTTAGGGGCAGGGGGTAAGGGGGGAGAAGGTTCAGGCGCCATTGCCAGTGCTTTGCTTAATGGACACTGTTATACTAAGGCATCGTAGATTGATTTGCCGATGTGGCTCAGTGGTAGAGCACTCGATTCGTAATCGAGCGGTCGCGGGTTCAAATCCCGCCATCGGCTTTCACTGAAAAAGAGTCTTTTGACCCTCTAGAATGAATCCAGACATATAGGCCTTTGCCGCCAGATTGATCTCCTCAGGCGCGTTAGCTCCTGGCCTGCTCAAGCAGACACCAGACCCTCAAAACTTCCGCCACCGTCCAAGCCTGGGCAAAGGTACCCCGGGGTTCATGGGGCGCATCGCCGTCAAAGATTTCACCCAGGCTACCGATACAGCCGCTGATCAGGTGATCGGCCAGGGGCGCTAAAAAACTCTGGGCCGCTGCTGAATCCTGGTAGACCTGCCAATGGGCCTGGACAAAGGGGCCCATCAGCCAGCCCCACACCGGTCCCTGGTGGTACTGGCTATCCCGCTGGACGGGGTCGCCACCATAGTGCCCTGCATAGTTGGGGTGGTGGGGTGACAGCGATCTCAGCCCATAGGAGGTTAGCAATGTCTGTGCCACCCGATCCACTATCGCTTTTTGCCGCAGAGGAGAGAAGATGGGTTGATGGTGCTGGGGCGAGGCCTGGGAAGAGGTTTGGGGCCAGGCATTAAGACCAGGTAAGGCCACCGCAAAAATTTGGTTGGGGCGCAGGCTAGGATCATCCCCATCGGGCCCATCGATCACGTCGTAGCAGTGGCCCAGGCGATCGGACCAAAACCGCTGCAGGCCTTGGCGAGTCTGCTCAGCCAGGGTGCGATAGTCATCGCTAGGCTGGCCTAGCGCTTCACTAAACTGGGACAGGGTGAGCAGGGCGTTATACCAGAGGGCATTGATTTCAATGGGCTTGCCTATGCGGGGGGTAATCACCCAATCGCCTACTTTGGCATCCATCCAGGTGAGCTGCACCCCAGCATGGCCAGCGTAAATCAGCCCGTCAGTATCCAAGTGAATGTGGTAGCGGGTGCCTTGCTGGTGCCAGCCTACTACCTCCACCAAGGCGGGGAAGATCTCCTTAAGCAGCGATCTATCCTGGGTGGCGGCAATGTACACCCGAATCGCCTCAAAAAACCAGAGGATGGCATCCACGGAGTTGTATTGTGGTGCCGTACCAACCTCCGGGAACAGGTTAGGCAGCATCCCCTGATCTAAATATTGGGCAAAGGTACGTAGAATAGGCCGAGCCAGTCTGGGGCGGCCGGTAGCCACGGTTAACCCCGGCAGGGCAATCATAGTGTCTCGGCCCCAGTCACTAAACCAGGGATACCCAGCGATCACCGTTTTACCATTGGATTCCCCCACTACCGGACGGGCCACTATAAATTGGTCAGCCGCAAGCACCAGCTGTTCTATCCACGGTGCGGACCGGCGAGCTGGAGCTTGGGTGTACCAATCTTCGATGCACTGGAGATCGTGGGCCTGCTGTCGCTCCAGGGCTCCATGCCACAGCACGGTATCGGGGGAGGCGCTGGTGGCCACCAGCGTCAACGATTGTCCTACGGCCAGTTCTGACCTAAAGGTGGCGCAGTGCAGATGGTCGTCGTGGGGAATAATACCGCGATGCCGCTCCACTGCCAGGTCATAGCCCTCGTACCAGGTGTGGGCCGGGGTGCAAAGGCCTCGATCAGCCATCAGGTAAAATGGTGTGGCCCCTTCAAAAGCCAGGATCTTCACCCCCGAGGGTTGATTAACCGCCAGGGGGTTCACGCCCATGGCCCAGCCTTCCCCCTGGGTAGCCCCGTGGTGGTCACGATAGTTGATCAATGCAATGGCCGATAACCCCACCGGGCCACTAGCTCGCCTCAGGTGGTAGCGCAGGTACGTAGTATTAGATCCTTGCTCCATCCAGATCTGCTTTAGTAGCAGGGCATCGCCCAGGGCATAGGTCCAGGTGGGAATAGTGCCCTCTAGGGCAAACCGCTCAAGGTAGTGATACCCGTGGGGGCTAATGCTGCCATCCGCCCAGCGATTCGTAGCCAGGGCATAGGTTTCGCAGCCATAGACGACAGTTTCATCTAGCTTGGTTACGAGCAGGGTACGGTCTAGGGGAGGCCGCAGCGCCGCCACCAGCAACCCGTGGTAGTGCCGGGTGAGTAGTCCCGCCACGGTGCCACAGCCATAGCCGCCAATACCATTGGTGATTAACCATTCTCGCTGTTCGGCGGTGACCAGATGACCACAAATATCCCGTCCAAACTGAAGAGTCATGGCCTCAAGAAATAAAATTACGAGCCCCTAACCACTCTTCTGGCACTGCTAGATTTCCGAACCCTATATAACTAAAGAAAAACTCAAGTTAAGTACCCCGTCGTCCGTTGGGCAATATGGTATGCCAGTTAATGAGAGCCCTAGCGAGTTGTTCATCACCGATTAACGCCCCCGTTAAGTCAGCACCACAGAGGTTAGCGCCACGCAGATTAGCATTGGAAAGACAAGCCTGGCCTAGGTCAGCCCCTCGCAAATCGGCACCCTCCAAGTTAGCACAGTGGAAATAGGCCTTCACTAATTTAGCGTTGCGTAGGTTAGCCGAGCTCAGATTAGAACGACCAAAATTAGCATTAGTCAGATCTGAACCCTGAAAATTGGCAAAGGCTAACTCAGATTGATTGAAGCTGATGTCCGTCAAAGCTGTCCGCTGCATATCAAGTTTAGTTAAGACTTGAGCAGAAAAGTCCCGCCGTCCCTTTAAATATTTTTCCTTGACATCTTGGGAAGAGAGACCAGGGCCAAACTGTTGCTTGCCTTGGGAGGATGGTTGCAAAGAATTACGACGGGGGCTATGGTCAGCAACCTTAGACCCTTGAGAGCCTGAGGTGGAACTACTTCGTTCCCGGCGGGCCCGTATAGCAGCGGCCATCCGTAGGGATGGTGACCCAGCCCGGTAACCGCGATTAGCCTGGGATATAGATCCACCATTTAGGGAAGGGGAAGAGGAACTATTCATCCCCGGCGCAGTTGGAGAGGAATAGGTCATATTTTGGGCTAAGCTATCCAGGTAGGGCTCCAGATCTAAATCCTTGAGAATAGCCTCTGCACTTTGGTAACGGTGTCGTACCGATATCTCCAGCATTTTCTGCAGGACATTGGCAAAGTGATCGCTAATTTGCACCTGATTACGCCAGAGTAGTTCTCCAGTCACCGGGTCGTAGTTCAAATCCTTAGGGGACTTACCGGATAATAAGTAAACACAGGTAACCCCTAGGGCATAGAGATCACTAGCGTAAACAGGGCGCATCGCCATCTGTTCTGGAGGGGCGTAGCCAGGAGTACCTACTGCGTAGACGGTTAGGGCAGTCTGTTCAGAACTGTTTTCCTGTAAGGGATTGACCTTGTCCTTAACTGCTCCAAAGTCAATCAAAACTAGTTTTTTGTCCTGATCTCGGCGGATAATATTGGCTGGCTTGATGTCACGGTGAATCACCTGGTGATGATGTAGGTATTGCACCATGACTAAAATTTCACTGAGAAATTGCTTAACGCCTACTTCTGTAAAAGGCCCTCCGCGGTTTACCTCCTGCTGTAGAGTAACCCCATTAATAAATTCCTGGACGAGAAAAAACTCTTGATCAATTTCAAAATAGGCGAGCAAGCGTGGTAGCTGGGGATGACTACCAATTTCACCTAGGATCTTAGCCTCCCGCTGAAATAGATTCCTAGCCATCTCAAGCAGATGGGGGGCGTCGATGGAGGGCCGTAACTGCTTAATGACGCAGGGGGGCTTACCTGGCAAAAGAATGTTGCGGGCCAGAAAAGTAGCACCAAAACCACCACGGCCCAGGGTCCGCAGAACTCTATACCGATCTTGTAGCAAAAGACTCGACCCACAGCACTGGCAGCGCACCTCTGCTGCTGGGTTTTTGGGTTGAGCACATTCAGGATTGATACAGTAGCTCATTCGACCTAGGGAATAGGTATCAGATTAACAAGATATGTCATGGTCACCGGGCCAGGGGAGGATCCCTGGATAGAGTAAATCTTAACTCCTATAAAAATTAAGTAACAGAGGGGTATGGATAGCTTGCTAAAGCTAGCTAACATCATTATTCCCTCTTTTCGGGGCGGAATAGAGTATTTCTGGTGCAAACTATAGGAGTTCTCGTCGAGTAAAAGGCTATCTGTAAAAGTTTAGTGAATTAGGCGATCCTTTTCCGGGTTAAGGGCAATCGGGATCAATCCCCAAAGTTGGTTCTCTTCATAACCTTAACCAGGACGCTGAGGATAGGTTTATCCGCCAAAGACATTGCTGGGAGCGTCTCTGCCCTCTGGCAGGTGCTATGGCCATAGCTCAGAATAGGAGTCATGTTCTGAATCTTAGCCAAGGGCACACGGGCTTGTCAGTGTAGGTTTTTCAGCTCCTAGCAATCAAGCAAGGCTTACATTGTAGACTTGGATCGGTTACTCCAGCGTTGCTGTTTATGGCGGGCAAGGGTTTTACGCTTTCGCCTTTCCGGTGGAGTCTCAAAGTGACGCTTCTTACGCATATCAGAGAAAATATCAGCCCTAGATACCTTACGCTTAAACCGGCGCAGGGCTGACTCCAGGGATTCGTCTTCTCCTACAATAATCTGAGCCATAGATATTCCTCCGAGTTATCATTTTCTATTAAATGTTGATTCGGCAAACCAGTGATTTGAGTGCAAATAAGCCACTGGAGAATGTTTCAGACTAACCACAGCTTTGGTCAGGTCGCTTAGGACAAAGTAGATCGGTACAAGCGCATATCAGTTAAGCTCTCTAGCTGGTTGTAGCCAAGTATATCGAGGCTACGGCTGTAAAAGCATTATGGGCTCTCGATGCCATCATGGGAACTCAATGCTAAGCAAAAATAGTCTCTTAACCGATCAGTCGAAAGTTTCCTTAGCATCACTACCCTATCTTGGGTCATCGTTAGGGAAAACCCATCGGGGTGGCTGAGCGGCTCGCTCCATAAGCTTTCGCCGCACGGCTTGATCAGCCATCTCAAGCATTTGGTCCAGAGAAGTATCTGCGATGAACCGTTCAGCATCTTCCCGATACTTTAAGTTAGGGCACTGATTTCCTAGAACGCATCCTTGCTTACAGTCCACAGCACAGTTGACTGCCATTGTTTTACCCTCTCCTGGATAACGTACAGCGGGCTAAACTCAGGTATAGCTTTTAGGTTAATGTCCCCCTTGATCCATTTTATGACTAAATTATCCAAATATCGAAGAGCCTGGCCTTTATGGATCTTAGCAACTACTCTACTGATCTTGCTGAGCTTGGCTTATCTGTATTGGACTAACCCTGAACTGCTGTATATTGTATCCTTACTCACTAGTTAAAGGCATGGCAGGGGATGTTGATGAAAATACTCCATTAATATAGAGCGATCAGTTAGCTCAAAAATACAACTTTATGTTCTTTGTTACCCCAAAGAAGTGACCGCTAGCCAGAACAGCCGCTTAATACTGGCTTTAACCAAAAAAATACATCCTAAAGGTTTTGACTGAGTAGGGCTTCGACCTCTATATATTTTTATTTAAAACAAAAGAGATGCCGACGACTGGCCGTGTTTCGTCTCGGCATCTCCTCTGGTTCGCTCCTCACACGTTTCAAATTATAAAGTTACATCGGTAAAATGTCACCCTTTAAACTGCCGTTATAGGACTAGTTTTTCTTATCAGTTGACGCAAACACATATATATTTTCCGATGAGTCGTTGGGAACTAGGGCAAATATAGCTAAGGAAAGATTTTGTCGATCAAAATTAGGGCTGACCTAAGGCTCTGGCTCGCCTCCATAGGGCTAGAGCGCTAACTTAACCTATCGGGGAGTTGCTGCTTTCGAGGACTTGGCCGACAGAGCCGCTGCTAAGGCCCGGTCTATCCCCCTGAGGAGGGCGATAGTGGAAAGGTCTCCCCTATCTATCGTGCTATACCCTAGCCATTGATCTACCGCCATCGACAAGCCGTAGGCGGCGTTAAAAACAGGGGATTCTGGCGAATTTCCCGGGGCTAAAGGGGCTAAGCTCAGGCAATCTACCAACTTAACTAGACCCCGTAGCACCGCCTTACCATGACCAACGGGATAGAGGCGATCGCAAAGATCCACGGTCTTGGCCCCCCCACCATTGACCTTGAGTGCCAGGTCAGGCTCCAATCCATAGCCTTGGTCAACGGGCTGGGGACAGGGCTGATCGGTCAAGGAGAAGGTCAGGTAACTCTGACCTACCTGCTTCGGCGGAGGTTGTGACAATGCTGTGGTTGCAGCGATAGTGAGCAATTGACGACATCGATCATGGGTATAGGCCACTACAGCCCTCACGGATAACTGGAGCCGTTGTGCTAAGGCTGAATCTGGCAAGGAGTCACTAATCGGCAAACCCACCTGGGGCCAGGCCTGAAAGTGCTCCTCTGTTGTGGCTAATTGCCATAGCCAGTTTCCCAGGGCTAAGGGGGTAGGGGTCAAGAGGATTTGACCGGAGGGTAAAATTTTCCGACCGCAGTGGCTGCCTATAACCTCTGGCCATGGAAGTGGAGTCACGCCGCAAGGATTATCCCAAGCAGCCAGGGTGATGCTGGCTAAGGACTGACGATGGTGAAGGGGTAAGTCAGAACCGAAATCACAGATATAGCTTATCGTCTCTGGGTTTCTTCCCCGCCGTAGCCGGTAAGGGACCGTAGCCGGACTCAAGCAGCCCTGGGCAGGGACGGTCTGGAGTATCCGACTCAGCTGCTGAGTCAGGGCTAGCTGCAATGATAGGGGTTTTACCATTACCCTGGGTTTAGCTAAAAGCCAAAACTTTGATCAAAGTCAGTACGAGTCATGGGCTGGGATACCTCTAGCCCCTCTCCTCCTAGTAAAACTAGGGGTTTACCCTGAACATCAATCCAGACTGGAAGGGTAGGGTCAAGACTACTAGCGGTATAAATCACCTGACCTAAACGACCAACCATACTGGCGCTGCCACCACCAGTGCCAAAGCCACTGGAGAGATCGAGGTGAATACCATCCGATTGCACCGATGCGGCTAACAACGTGGTGCCAGGGGGAATGGTAGTAAAGGCATTTTGCTCAGGATCGCCACTCTTGGCTAACAATGCAGTGACTAAGGTGGCGACCTGTTCATTGGCTGAGGCATTGGCAGCAATCTGGATCGGTTCGACCACGAAATCGAGTTGTC
The DNA here is from genome assembly GCA_035286245.1 of Cyanobacteriota bacterium. Taxonomy (GTDB): domain Bacteria; phylum Cyanobacteriota; class Cyanobacteriia; order Phormidesmidales; family Phormidesmidaceae; genus Nodosilinea. Next base: position 20,056 of record JAYKIM010000254.1, read on the forward strand.
CAGCCCTGTCCTGTAGCCAGTAGATCTGCCCCGTCAGTTTTGCTACAGGGGTTGTTGGTGGTTTTGGTGCTGGGGTCGCCACTTCGGCTGAGGGCTGGGGTGTCAAACCCTGGGGAACGGTCGTAGGGGGTTGAACGGGTTTGGTCCCGACGGTGGGAAATTCTGCCACTGGTGGCTTGGGGTTAAGGGCTCGCCAGGTAAACCAGGCCACTGAGCCTCCAGAAGCCAGGGTTAGAGTCGCCAACCCCACCAAAATCGCCAGGGGAATTTGTCGGAGCTTTTCTTTATAATCCATGGTTTTCTTGCAGAGACGATGCCATTGCCAGGGTAGATCAGAATGCTTGAGTTGACATGGGGGAGAGGGGGTTTGGGGTGGCGACGGGCCTAACTAAAAAAGGAGAACTGGGCTCAAGGCGGGCAAAGATCGCCAGATCAAGCTGCTGATCCGCCAGGGTTAGGGCCAGGATACGGGCTGTCAGGCCAAACTCCTCGAGACGTTTGAGGGTAAACTCCTCACTAGCTCCAGCCGCCAGGGCTGTGATTAACTGGGGTGGAGCTTCGGCACCATCAATCTTAATTTTAGGATCGACCAACTCCAGGCGAGTGCCCTCCACCACGGCTAACCCGAGTTCGAGCAAAACGGGAATACTTTCCTGGGTGACCCGATCCTGCAAATCCACCACAATGCGGAGGCGATCGCTGGGGAGAAACTCCAGGTTCGGGTTAGCTAATCCGTAGCGCTGCCGTTGGCGGGCCAGCCCTGGTCCGGGCAGGCTAACTTGCAAACTATCTAGCCACTCCCGAACCTGCTGGGAGGCCAGAAAAGCATTCAGGTCATCAGCCCTGAGGCGAAGTCGTAAAGCCGCCTGAGCCGGTTGGTCCAGCTGTAATTGACCTTGTCGCAAACGAGCTACATCGACATCCAGGGGATCGGCCTCTAGGTCAATCGCCTCTACCCGTAAGTCCGGCAACTGACGCAGCCGTAAGCCCTGGGCTGAAATCTGCAGATGATCAATACACCCCATGAGGATCTGATGGTTGGGAGCATTATCAACCCGGACTTGAATAGCTTCGATAGCGGCGGTTTGATGGCGGATCGCCTGCTCGGCCAGACTGTCTACCACTAGGCCTACCGGCGAAAGTAGAGCAGTCAAGGTGGTAAGAATAAGGGCGAGGATGTCCATAGCCTAACCCATGACCGGAGTGGGGTGGAATAACGACTGTTTGCTGACTATCTTGAGTAGCTTACCAGAGCCGCCCGCCAAAGGTTATAACCGGTAATTGTCAAATGCAAGCCATCGGTGGTCAGCTCCTGGCGTAGCTGCCCCTGGACATCGGCGAAACTTGGCTGTAAATCAACAAACCGAGCCCCTTGATAGCGGGCTAAGCGACCCAGGCCTTGGTTGAGGTGACTAATCCGATCGCTGGGTAGATTATCCCAACGGGTAGGCAAAATCGAATAGACCACGATCTCTGCCTGGGGATGTTGCCGGTGGAGACGACTGAGAATCTGTTGAAAATTATCCATAACCTGAACATCACTGGCCCCATTCTTCAGATCATTAATACCCGCCATGATGTGAATCGTCTGGGGTCGAGTCTGGGAGAAGTAATGTAAGCGGCTGAGCATTTGGCTAGTGGTCTCACCAGAGATACTTTGGTTGAGCCAGAAGCGATCGTGGGGCAGGGGTTCTGCCGGCAACCATAGCCCCAAGGAATCTCCCACGATAATGGATAGCCGGTTGCCGCCCTGGGCCCGAGCCAGCACCGCTGCTTCCTGCTGTAGCAGGGCTCGCCAGTCTTCGTGACTAGGGCTGATCAGGGGTTGCTGCCAGTCCTGCTGATAGCGTTGGGGAGAAACCCGAGTAAACAGTTGCCCTGCCCGCAAAGAGGCCAGGCGAAACTGATACATCTGGGAACTATTCTGGGGACGGGGATAGGTCGCCCAATAGGGCTGACTAAGGGCCTGGGGCGGGGTCATGCGGCTGAGCTGGGGAGCGCCGACCTGGTATGGTTGCCCTGGCTGCGCTGGCAGGGACTGAACCCGGTTTAGCTGAACCGCCATACTCCCCTTAGCACCAGGCTGAAGAGGGGTAATAGGGGTCGGTTGCAAGCCTCCAACCCTGATTAAGGGTTGTTGTTTGGTCTCTGGAGTGCTGGTCATTTTGGTAGGGCTGGAGGCCATCGGAGTAGAAGTAGAGACGGTTACACTATCCGAGGTTGGGAGGTCGGGGGCGATCGGTTCAGACCCAGTGGTCATACAGTTAACCGCCAGTTGAACGGCAATTAAACAGGCATCCATAAACCCTTACCTTTAAAGCTTAATAACTCCTAGCTTTAATACTTCCAAGGGCAATGCAGAGAAATCAGGATGAATTTTCCAGAGTTTGACGAAGAAACCGTTTAAATTTGTTTACATTAGATCAGGGGTTGTAGACCATGGGCCTTCAGATTATGGCTAGGGCAAATCTCCCCCGCATGACAGGCGTCATTGACGACTAGGGAGAAGTTTGACAGTGGCTATTTTCTCAACCTTTAACCCGTTGCTAAGACGGCAACTGACCATCCTATTTGGTGCAGGACTTTGCTTCTGGTCTGGGTTAGCGGGCCTATTACCGACCCTGCCCTTGTTTATTGCTACCCTGGGGGGAGGCGGTCAACAAATTGGCCTAGTGATGGCCTCCTTTGCCCTGGGGCTACTCCTATTCCGCCCTAGGCTATCTGACCTGGCGGATAGCCACGGACGCAAGCTGGTGATGCTGATTGGGCTTGGGGCGGTGGCCATCGCCCCCTTCGGCTATCTGGCAGTGATGCTGTTAACCCAACCCATCTGGCCCGATACCTCGGCCCTCAACCTGCAGGTAGCAATACTGGCCATGGTGGCCATTCGCGCCTTTCATGGGCTGAGTATTGCCGCCTTTGTGGTGGCTTACCATGCCCTGGTTGTGGACTTTGCTCCACCGGCTAACCGCGGTGAGTTGATTGGCTACATGACCTTAGTCAATCCCCTAGGTATGGCTCTGGGGCCCGCCCTGGGGGGCTTTCTCTATAGCGTCTGGGGATTTGGTATCGCCTTTGTTGCCATGGGGGTTTTGGGCTGTATCGGTTTAGGCTTAGCCCTAGCGATGGGGGAGTCAGACTCTCCTGGTGATACCCTCAGCCCTACCCCGACACCTCAGGCCCAGGGCTTTTGGCGCCATCTCTGGACGGGACGGATCCGCACTCCGGCTCTGATTTTGTTGATGGTGGGGTTAGCCTTTGGTACCCTGAGTACCTTCGTCCCCCTCTATGTAGCTGAGGCAGGCGTCAACCTGAATGTGGGCCTAATTTATACCGCCTCAGCGATCGCTAGCTTTATCGCCCGCCTGGTGGTGGGCCGAGCCTCCGACCAGCACGGTCGAGGGCGATTCATTACCGCTAGCCTGAGCATCTATAGCCTAGCTATGGCCATTTTCTGGCTGGCCCATAGTCCCTCCTGGTTTCTCCTGGCGGGCACCGTACAGGGGATAGGAGCGGGTACCCTGATTCCCATGGTGGCGGCCCTGATGAGCGATCGCTCTGACGTTGGCGATCGGGGCCGTACCTTCGGTCTAGCCATGATCGGCTTCGATATCGGTATTGCTCTAGCCGGTCCCGTGCTGGGCACCATTGCCGATAACCTTAGTTATCGGGATATCTTTGGCCTCTGCGCCCTACTGATCCTGGTGGCCCTAGGGATTTTCATAACCAGCTCCAGCAAAGATCTGCCCCATTCCCTCCGCTTTGCCCTGACCGGAGGTCGGGATATTTACGCCATTAAGCCCCTAGACAGTTGAGCTGTCCAAAAGGCTACGGCTCACCTTTGCCGTCACCTAACTGCGGCCATGTCACTCCTTCCCTGGTTGTAGCCGCGATTCCATATCGTTCCAACCTACCGATCGCTCCAAATAGTTTGGCTGGTCAGGCTGATAGGGGGCTAGCAGAATATCAATGGTTTGAATACTGGCCTCCGCCGGTAGGACCGGCATGTCGGGGTCAAAGGCTGTAGACCCAGTCAAAGAGCTGGAAAAACCGCGAAACACAATGACCTGTTCGGAGTTACCATCCACCATGGCGTGAACCAATAACACCCGCTCTGGATGACGAAGGGTATATTGCTCTATTAAGGATAAGGGAGCCATGGCCGCAGAGGCTAGCGAGTTCTTTATTACTCTTACTCTTCAGATAAATGCCTGGAACAGGCAGGGGAGGCGGAGAGACAGGGGATGGGGCGAAAAGCTAACCCACCGCCTGTCGGCCCTGTTTGCCCAGTCGTACAAAAACAAACCAGGCCAGGGAAGCCACGTAAATAGCTAACCCCAAAATACCAAAGAATCCCAGAAAACCAGGGGTATAGTTGGCATGGAAATACTGCTTGTAAAGCAGGGGGGGCTGCAACCAGGTTTGGCAGGCGGCAGTGGTGAAACGGGTGGCGCTAAAGGCACAGGGTAGAAAGGTTAATAAAATTGCTCCCCCCAGCAGATTATAAAAGGTTACCGCCCAGCGCCAGGAACTGAAGCCAAGTTTCAGCAGGGAAGCGGGCTGTTCGGCAATTTCTTCATTCAGATCAACCCAAAACCAGAGACTCAGGGGAATTAAAACCCGGGCCATCAACCCTGTCAGAAAGCTAATCTTAAAGCCACCAATCATCAGGTAAACAGTGATCATCAGCAGGCTGGCCACTTTCCAGTAAATCATGAACAGACGACTGATGGGCTCATTTTTAATCACAAAGGCCCAAACCATCAGCGCTAGGGGTAGAAATACGGTAAACAAAACCGCTAAACGGTAGTCAGTCCAAACTAGCGATCGCAACACGGAGGTTCCTAACATGGCCGGGCCCTAGCAAATGGCTACGTCATTCTAGCACCGAGCTTCCGGATGCTAACCCGAGATGGGGAAATTCATACTTCCACCCACCCTGAACGGAGAACCTGGTGTTCCATTCCTAGACTCTGGCGTAAATCGACTTATTCCTCCTGGCTCTTGAGTGCTGATTGCCCTTTGAAGGGTGGCCGATTTGATGCCGTGAAGTACTAGGGACAATAAAGGGTATCCCGAGTATTCCGACCAGTGATGGGGTTTGTCCCCCTGGCCACCTCACAGAGCATGGCATTCACCTTGGGGGCCAGCAAAACATCGGTAAAATCAGCCCCATCGATTTTAGCTTCTCGAAAATCCGTATCAAAGGTATAGGCCCCAACCAGGATGGCATTAGTCAGGTTAGCCCTCACCAGCCGAGCCCCATCCAGGGTAGCGCCGGTCATATCGGCGCCCTCCAGATTTGCCCTGGCCAGGGTTGTATCAAACATCCGCACCCCCTGCAGGTTAGCGTGGCTGAGGTTAGCATCCGCCAGGTCAGCCCGGGTATAGTTGTTACCCCGCAGATCCTGGTTGGATAGGTCAGCCATTCTCAGGTTTTGTCGATCAAAACTTTCAGCGGCGACGGGGCTAAGCCAGAGCCCCCAGCTAGTCAGGGTGATCACCAGGGTGAGGAGTAACCACCGCCATGGGGAACGAATCATCATCATGTCTCCCTCAAGTAAAACGAAGAACAAAATGTGTAAGGAAATTATGTATGGCTCTAGCCATTTAAATCAGTATACCGAGCAAAGCTTTGGGTCTCAGCCCATAGCAAATGGCATCGCTGTCTTCTCCTAACTGGACTAGCGACTAGCTGTAGATCTTCCCACTATAACGCCGCCGTATAAGCGTGTAAGAAAAAGCTCCTACCCAATGGTAGGAGCCTAAAATAGGAGCTAGCAAGCCCCGCGGAAATTTAATTAGGACTCAACCCTAACCAATACTAGTCAAGGTCGCCCATGGCTAATACGGGTTCAGATTCCCGATCAATCCCCTTCTCAAAGCCAGCTTCAGCAGCACGGGCGCGACCCGCATGCCAGAGGTGGCCGACCAGGAAGAAGAAGCCAAGGACAAAGTGGGAGGTGGAGAGCCACTGACGAGGATTGACAAAGTTTACGGAGTTGATTTCCGTAATTACACCGCCGACAGAGTTAATGGAGGCGTTGGGGGCATGGGTCATGTACTCAGCCGCACGTCGCACTTGCCAATCTTGAATGTCATTGGTGAGCTTATCCAAATCCAACCCGTTGGGACCCCGCAGGGGCTCCAACCAAGGACCTTGGAAATCCCAGAAACGCATGGTTTCACCACCAAAGATAATCTCACCAGTGGGGGATCTCATCAGGTATTTACCTAAACCAGTCGGACCTTGGGCAGCACCAATATTGGCACCTAACCGCATATCCCGCACCAGGAAGGTCATGGCCTGAGCCTGGGAAGATTCAGCGTTGGTAGGACCGTAGAACTCAGAGGGGTAGGCGGTATTGTTAAACCACACATAGCAGGAGGCGATAAAGCCCATCAAGGAAAGAGCGCCCAGGCTGTAGGACAGGTAGGCTTCACCAGACCAGATGAAAGCTCGTCGCGCCCAACCAAAGGGAGTGGTGAGAATATGCCAAACGCCACCGGCGATGCAGATCAAACCGACCCAAATGTGGCCGCCGATGATGTCCTCCATATTGTTGACCCCGATAATCCAACCCTCGCCCCCAAAGGGAGAGCGCAGCAGATAGCCGAAAATAACGGCGGGGTTGAGGGTGGGGTTAGTAATCACCCGCACGTCCCCACCACCGGGGGCCCAGGTGTCATAGACACCACCAAAAACACAGGCCTTCAGAACCAACAGAAGGGCACCACAACCCAAAAGAATGAGGTGATAACCAATAATGTTGGTCATCTGATTCTTATCCTTCCAGTCGTAGCCGAAGAAGGAAGAATATTCTTCTAACACTTCAGGTCCGCGAATAGCGTGGTAAACCCCGCCGAGACCTAGAACAGCAGAAGAGATTAAGTGCAAGACACCCACTACAAAGTAGGGAAAAGTGTTAATCACTTCACCGCCGGGACCCACACCCCAACCCAGGGTAGCCAGGTGGGGTAGGAGGATGAAGCCCTGCTCGTAAAGAGGCTTATCAGGAACAAAGTGGGCCACTTCAAAAAGGGTCATGGCCCCAGCCCAGAAGACAATCAGACCAGCGTGGGCGACGTGGGCACCCAGCAACTTACCAGACAGGTTGATCAACCGAGCGTTACCAGACCACCAGGCAAAGCCAGTTGAGGGTTGGTCACGGCCGGCAATAAAGGAATTACTAGAGAGCGTTACCACGGGGCAGTACCTCTTCGGGGAATACAAACTTCTCATGGGGCTGGTCGGTGGGTGCCATCCAGGCCCGGATGCCTTCGTTCAGCAGGATATTCTTGGTGTAGAAGGTTTCAAATTCAGGGTCTTCCGCCGCCCGAATCTCCTGGGAGACGAAATCATAGGCCCGCAGGTTCAACCCTAAGCCAATTACCCCCACCGCACTCATCCACAGGCCGGTG
>JAYKIM010000255.1:0-2732 GCA_035286245.1 Cyanobacteriota bacterium
TGATGTTTAACCAGGTGATGGGCGGGTTGTCGGTCTGGGGACACTGGACCCTGGCCCTGATCCCCCTGCTGGGGGGGCTGGGGGTGGGGCTGATACGCTGGTGGGTGCAGGATTTTGGGCCGGGTTGGGTCGACCTGCTGGCGGCGGTCAAGGAGGGTCGGCGAATTAAACCCCTACAGCCCCTCAGTAAAATGGTGACGGCGGCGATATCCTTGGGCAGTGGGGCTTCCCTCGGGCCGGAAGGGCCCAGTGTGGAAATTGGCTCTAATTTTAGCCTTTGGCTAGGCCAGGTCTTGCAGGTTTCCCAGGAACGGCAGCACCTACTACTGGCGGCGGGGGCGGCGGCGGGGCTGGCGGCGGGTTTCAATGCCCCCATTGCCGGTGTGTTTTTTGCCCTTGAGGTGGTGCTGGGGGCGGCCTCGGTAACCTCCGCCGCCAGTACGGTATTGTTGGCGGCGGTGGTGGCGGCCTGGATTACCCAAATTAGCTTAGGAGCCAACCCCGCCTTTACCCTACCCGCCTACGAGACCCGTAGCCTGCTGGAGTTACCTCTCTACGTGGGACTGGGGTTATTGGCAAGTTTGGTTTCCGTCATTTTTAAACGCTCCCTGATTTGGGCAGAACAGGCTTTCCAGGGAAAGATCAAAGGTCTGGCCGGGTTAGCCAAAATTCCAGTTCCACTACGACCGATGCTGGGGGCGATCGGACTGGGGGCGATCGCCCTGGTCTACCCGCAGGTTTTGGGGGTGGGCTACGAAACCGTGGAGTCCATCCTCCAGGATGTGCAACTGTCCCTCCAATTTGTCATCGCCCTACTGGTGATCAAACTGATGGTCACCGCCCTCAGCGCCAGCTGTGGCTTCGTCGGGGGCATCTTTGCCCCAGCCCTATTCCTCGGCGCCTCCCTGGGGTCGGCCTACGGTAAGCTGGTGCCCCTGGCCCTACCCGTCCTGGAACCCCACATTGCCTCCCCCCCCGCCTACGCCATGGTGGGCATGGCGGCGGTGCTAGCGGCCACGGCCCGGGCCCCTCTGACGGCGATTCTCCTATTGTTTGAGCTCACCCATGACTATCGGATTGTCTTGCCCCTGATGGCGGCGGTGGGGCTCAGCACCTGGCTGGCGGAACGATTGCCGGGCTGGTCTGCCGCCGCCAGTGATGCCTGGCAAAGTAGCGCGATCACCACCCTGTCTAGACCTGAAGCCGAAGCCGGCTTAGTAGTGGCGGATGCCCTGCTGCCGGTACCCCTGCGGTTAGATGGCCACACCAGTTTGGCGATCGCCGCCCAAGCCCTGGTGGAGCACCGCTGCCGCTGTGCCCTGGTCACCGATCAACAGCAACTGGTGGGGATTTTGACCCTCCAGGATGTGCTGCGTCTTCTACGTCAGGTGAAGTTCGGAGAGGCCCCGCCAGCCTTGCTACAGGAGTCAATCCAGGGGCTGTGTTCGCCGGATCTGCAGCAAACCTACGGTGAGGAGACCCTGGCGGAGGCGATCGCCCGCATGTCAACCCGGGGCCTGCAACAGCTACCGGTGGTCACCCAGGCGGAGCCCCACCAGCTGGTGGGCCTGTTGACCCAGGAGGGGATTAACCTGGCGGACCGGCTCAGTCAAATCAAAACCCTGCTCCAAACCCTGGAGAAAAACCAGCCCCCTGGGCAACCCGACCCTGGGGCCAGCCCGATCCCAGTCCTCAGGGATGATCCGGCCCCCGTTGCCTGCTCCCCAACTGCAACAGGATTTCCTGGTGGACCTGCCGGGTGATGGGGTAAAAGCGCGCCAGGATCAAGGCCAGGATCAGCAGAACCATGGGTACGGGGCCGATGAAAATGCGAATCGCCAGCAGGGCAGAGGCGGGCTGCTCGCTAGCGGCGGAGCTAAAGCCCGAATACTCCAGGGCAAACCCCACCACCAGCAGCCCCAGGGCCAGCCCCACCTTTTGCAGCAGGGTCATAAAGGCGTAGAACATGCCCTCCCGCCGCTGGCCGGTTTGCAGTTCATCCAACTCAATCACATCGGGCAGCATTGCCCAGGGCACCACGTAGGCCGCCGCCACCCCGAAGCTAACCACCACACAGAGCAGGTAGAGGGCGGCGGTCTGCCCCGGTTGGATAAAAAATAGAGCCGCCTGGGCAATGATCCAACTGCCCAGGCCCAGGGTAAAGGCCTCCTGCTTGCCCCAACGCTGGCTGAGTCGGTTAATCCCGTACATCATCACAATGGCGCTGCCCTGCACCAACAGGGCCGCTAGGAAGTAGGACTCCAGCCCCATCCAGAAGGTGGCGTAGAAGGGAATAATGCTGGCGGTCATCTGCAGGGCCAGCCAGGCAAACAGGTAAATACCCACCACAAAGAGGAAAGCCCGGTTACGCAGCACCAGCCGCACCTGTTGGGGGAAGGAGAGGGTAGGGCTGTCCAGGGCCTGATCACGGGGTTGGAGGGCCCCCCGACGCCGGGCGGTAGGGTAGGTGCCCAGCACGCACCAGAACAGGGGCAGCACCGACAGGACGCTGCACAACCCCGCCAACACCAGGTACTGCTGGCGGGGTGCCGACACCCAGCGGGACACCAGCAGGCCCAGGGCCAGGGCCGAAATCGCCCCCAGCAGGGAGGCCCCCAGGCGAAAGGCGGTGAGCTCCGTCCGTTCGTCGTAGTCCTGGGTGAGTTCGGCGGTGAGGGTGGTGTAGGGCAGATTCACCACGGTGTAAAACACCTGGAACACCAGGGAAATCA
>JAYKIM010000256.1:0-3338 GCA_035286245.1 Cyanobacteriota bacterium
CAACCCGGCCCAAAATCCTGCACCCACCAGCGTATCAGCCCCACCCCCAGCCCCCCCAGCAGGGGGATCAGGGCCAGGGTCCAGTGTCCCCAGACCGACAACCCGCCCATCACCTGGTTAAACATCAGGTGGTAAATGCCCTGGATCAACGCCCGAAACGATACCACTCCCAGTCCTGTGCCGCTGCCAATCACCACTGCCAGCAGTAGGAGAACCGTATCCGGGCTGGATTGGAAACGACTAAGCCAACTCTGCAAAGGGTTGACAGGCGCATGGGAAACCGGAGTCTCAACCGTTAGGGGGGGAGCGAGGTCATGCACGGGTATAGAGGGGAGCGGATCGCATATTTTTGACTTGATCCTAACCTCCATTAGGCATGGTAGCGCTGCCGAATCTAATCGCTCAATGTTTTTTCTATTTTGCACCGGCCAAATCCGCCGTGGTCGGGGTAGCCTTCGCCCCTTTGCCAGTGGCTACGGCTATACAATGGGAGAAGAAATATCGCTTTGTTGAGGGGGAGTTAGACCATGGCCTACGACTTCGACCTATTTGTGATTGGCGGCGGCTCCGGTGGCATTGCGGCGGCGCGGCGGGCTACGGAGTACGGGGCCCGGGTGGGTCTGGCGGAGGTGGGTCGGCTGGGGGGCACCTGTGTGAACCGGGGCTGTGTGCCGAAGAAGTTGATGGTCTACGCTTCCCATTTTCCTGAGCAGTTTGAGGCGGCGGGGGGCTATGGGTGGACGGTGGGCGACCGCCGGTTTGACTGGCCCACCCTGATCACCGCCCTGGACCGGGAAGTCACCCGCCTCAACGGCATCTACCAAACCATGCTGGAGAAATCCGGCGTCCACCTATTTCGCCACTACGCTCGCTTCCTGGACGATCACACCCTGGCGGTGGGGGAGGATAAAATCACCGCCGACAAGATTTTGATTGCGGTGGGGGGGCAGCCGGTCAAACCCGATATCTCCGGCATCGAACACACCATCACCTCCGATGATATTTTCCACCTCCCCGAACAGCCCCAGCGGGTGGTGATCCTGGGGGGCGGGTACATCGGCTGCGAATTTGCCTGTGTGTTACAGGCCCTGGGCACCCAGGTTACCCAGGTAATTCGGGGGGACAAAATTCTGCGGGGCTTTGACGGGGATCTGCAGGGGGAAATTCAATCCGCCATGGCCCATCAGGGTATTACCCTGTTTACCCACAGTGAGATTATTGCCATCCACAAAACCGAGGCCGGCATCGATGTCACCCTCGCCACTCCGGAGAAACAGGAACATGTGCTGGCGGATGCGGTGGGGCTGGCGGCCACGGGGCGACGCCCCAATATCCAGGGGTTAGACCTGGAAAACACCGGGGTGGAGGTCAGCCAGGGAGCGATCGCCGTGGATAGCCTGCACCGCACCACCGTGCCCCACATCTTTGCCGTCGGCGATGTCACCGATCGCATCAACCTCACCCCGGTGGCCATTAAGGAGGGTCGCCTGCTGTCGGACCGGGAGTTTGGCGGCAAACCCGGCCTGATGAACTACGATAATGTGCCCACCGCCGTCTTTACCACCCCCGAGATGGGCACCGTTGGTCTGACGGAGGACCAGGCCCGGCAACAGTTTGGTGAGGATGATATCCAGGTCTATCGCTCCCGCTTCCGGCCCATGTACTACACCCTGCCCAACCTGGAGTCTCGCACCCTGATGAAACTGGTGGTGCAACGGTCCACTGACCGGGTGCTGGGGGCCCACATGGTGGGGGACTACGCCGCTGAGATTATTCAGGGGGTGGCGATCGCCGTCAAGATGGGGGCCACCAAGGCCGACTTTGACGCCACCGTTGCCATTCACCCCAGCTCCGCTGAAGAGTTTGTCACCATGCGATGAAGCGAGTTGCCGGCGGTCTCATCTCCGGTATCCCTGACCACCGTTACGCCTACCACCCAGATAAGCTGTCCCTAAGGATGAGCTCAAAGCCCTGTCGCAGGATACTTTACCTTCGATAATGCGGATGCTGGGGATGGTGTCAAGCAGGAAAAGATGACGGCGTGGGGGGCGATCGCTGGCCTAGAGGCGGTGAAAGATGGCCCACAGGGCCGTCGCTACCCCCCAGGCACCTTCCTTTAGTTTACCCAACCGGGTAGCAACCTGAAGCTGACCGTCTAACCCCTGATGGCTGGGCGATGCTGCTGGGGAGATAGGGCGTGACAACCACTCACCCGGCCAGGGAGCTATAGCGCCAGTCGGTTTACTGAGAACCAACTGCAGACAAGACTTTACCAAATAGTCACAAGGGTAGAAAGGTTTTGAATACGGCAATCTCGGGTAACCAGAGGCAGTCCCAGGCTTTGGGCCGTAGCAGCAATAATGCGATCAGGCATTTCAGGCACGATAGCCCGATCAATGCTGACCAAAGAGAGGGTAATGGTGCGATCAAGCGGCACGACCTCAAAGGCGCTAGTAGGTTGCTCTAGAGTTACCATAAACTGCTCAAAGGCATCTGTTGGTATTTTGCCCCGCTCCATCAGATAGACCATTTCAACCAGGGAAATAGAGGCAATATAGATAGGCAGACCCGCTTGGATTGCCCTATCCATTGCTGTAGCGGCATGATCCGAAAGCTGGTTACTGTTCTTCAAAAACCAGACAATAGCATGGGTATCGGCCACCACAGCAGTCATGCTATATCCCTCGGGAAGTTGCCCCACATCTCTTGACGGGCGACGGCAATATCGTCTTCTGTAATATCAATATCGAAGTTGGCCCACAGCCCCTTAATGTTGCGTCTCAATACTGGGGAGGAGGGGCCATGCTCCAAAACCTCAGTTTCAGTCATGGCTTCTGACCGAGCTGAATCGGTAACTTTGGTTCGCTTGAATTTTAGAAAATCTAGAAAGTCAGCGGCCAGCAATAGGAGGTCAAGGGGGAGCTGATCAATCTGCTGGTGAAGTTTATGGCGTATTTCAGTTGGGGTCATCCTTAAATATCTCCTGAATAACCATAGCTGGGGATGATTAGCACTAAAGGTGTACCCCGTTATTTAGACAGCTCGCGGTCGGGCCGATCGCAGGCCGTCGCTACCCCCCAGGGACCTTCCTTTAGTTTACCCAACCGGGCAGCACCCTGAATCTGACCGTCTGCCCCCTGATGGCTGGGCGATGCCGCTGGGGAGCCAGGGTATGACAGCCAGTTACCCGGCCTGGGAGCCATAGCGCCAATCGGTGAGAAAGCCCTGGTTAGCGGCCAGGGTGATCAGGGGGGGCAGGGTTTTGTCGTAGGCGTTGCGGAGATGCTCCAGGTTGAGCAGGTCGTGGGGGTTGGCGAGGCCGAGGTGGTGGAGGTAGG
>JAYKIM010000257.1:0-11592 GCA_035286245.1 Cyanobacteriota bacterium
CGCAATGGTCTGCGCATGCACACCTCCCTGGTGGTGGACACCGCCCAGTGCTGGAGCACCCACCACTTTGCCTGTCTGATCGGCTACGGCGCCAGTGCCATCTGCCCCTACCTGGCCCTGGAGTCGGTGCGCCACTGGTGGTCTGACAGCCGCACCCAGAAACTGATGCAGACCGGAAAGCTGCCGGTCTCCACCCTCAACGGCGCCCAGGATAACTACCGCCAGGCGGTGGAGGCGGGGCTGCTCAAGATCCTCTCCAAGATGGGGATTTCCCTACTGAGCAGTTACCAGGGGGCCCAGATCTTTGAGGCGATCGGCATTGGCCCCGAGCTGTTGGAGCTGGCCTTTCGGGGCACCACCTCCCGGCTGGGGGGGCTGAGCTTGACAGACCTGGCCCAGGAAACCATGGCCTTCCACCAGCGGGCCTTTCCGGAGTTGACTGCCAACCGGTTGCAGAACATGGGCTTCGTCCAGTCCCGCCCCAGCGGGGAGTACCACATGAACAACCCGGCCATGACCAAGCTGCTGCACAAAGCGGTGGCCAGCCGGCAGTACGATCACTACGAGCTTTATCGAGCCCAGCTGCAGCAGCGCCCCCTCACCGCCCTGCGGGACCTGTTGGACCTGGCCAGCGATCGCCCCGCCATCCCCCTCGACCAGGTGGAGCTGGTGGAGAGCATCCTGCAGCGCTTCTGCACCGGTGGCATGTCCCTCGGCGCCCTATCGCGGGAGGCCCACGAGGTGTTGGCCATCGCCATGAACCGGATCGGCGGCAAGTCCAACTCCGGCGAGGGCGGTGAAGACCCGATCCGCTTCCAGGTGTTGGCGGATGTGGATGAGGCCGGCCGGTCCCCCACCTTCCCCCACCTGCGGGGGCTAAAAAATGGTGACACCGCCAGCTCCGCCATCAAACAGGTGGCCTCGGGCCGGTTTGGGGTTACCCCGGAGTACCTGATCCACGCCCAGCAGTTGGAGATTAAGTTGGCCCAGGGGGCCAAACCCGGCGAAGGGGGCCAGTTGCCCGGTAAAAAGGTGAGCCCCTACATCGCCATGCTGCGCCGCTCTAAGCCGGGGGTAACCCTGATTTCCCCTCCGCCCCACCACGATATCTACTCCATCGAAGACCTGGCCCAGTTGATTTTTGACCTGCACCAGATTAACCCCCGGGCTGGAGTGTCGGTAAAGCTGGTGTCGGAGGTGGGGATCGGCACCGTCGCCGCGGGGGTAGCCAAGGCCAATGCGGACATTATCCAGGTGTCGGGCCACGATGGCGGCACCGGCGCCTCCCCCCTGAGCTCCATTAAGCACGCCGGGGTGCCCTGGGAGCTGGGGCTGACCGAGGTGCACAAGGTGTTGATGGACAACCACCTGCGCGATCGGGTGACCCTGCGGGTGGATGGTGGCCTCAAAACCGGTTGGGATGTGGTGATGGGGGCGCTGATGGGGGCGGAGGAGTTTGGCTTTGGCTCCATCGCCATGATCGCCGAGGGTTGCATTATGGCCCGGGTCTGCCACACCAACAACTGTCCGGTGGGGGTGGCCACCCAGAAGGAGGAGCTACGCCAGCGCTTTCCTGGCCTGCCGGAGCATGTGGTTAACTTTTTCTACTACATCGCCGAGGAGGTGCGATCGCTGCTGGCCCACCTGGGCTACCCCCACCTGCAGGACATCATCGGTCGTGCCGACCTGCTCACCCCCCGGGCTGAGGCCCGCCTGAGCAAAACCCAGGGCCTGGATCTCCAGACCCTGGTGAACCTCCCCGATGTCCGCCAGGATCGCCAGTGGTTAGACCACCAAGGGGTACACAGCAACGGCCCAGTGCTGGATGATGCCATCCTGGCGGACCCAGCGGTTCAGCGGGCCATCCATGACCAGGGCCAGGTCAGCAAAACCCTGGCGGTGGTCAACACCGATCGCACCGTGGGGGCCCGCATCGCTGGGGTGATCGCCGAAAACTACGGCAACTCTGGCTTTGGCGGCCAGCTACAACTCACCTTCAGCGGCAGTGCCGGCCAGAGCTTTGGCGCCTTTAACCTGCCCGGCATGACCCTGACCCTGGTGGGGGAGGCCAACGACTACGTCGGCAAGGGTATGCACGGCGGTGAACTGGTGGTGAAGCCCCCCACCGGCATCACCTACGACCCCGGTCAAAATGTGATCATTGGCAACACCTGCCTCTACGGCGCCACCGGCGGCACCCTCTACGCCCTGGGGACGGCGGGGGAACGGTTTGCCGTGCGCAACTCCGAGGGTCAGGCGGTGATTGAGGGGGCCGGTGACCACTGCTGTGAGTACATGACCGGCGGGGTGGTGGTGGTGCTGGGGCCGGTGGGCCGCAATGTGGGGGCCGGCATGACCGGGGGCCTGGCCTACTTCCTGGACGAAGACGGCCACTTTCCCACCCGGGTGAACCCGGAAATCGTCAAGGTACAACGGGTGATTACCCCCGCCGGCGAGGCCCAACTGCGGGGTCTGATTGAGGCCCACGCCGCCCACACCGGCAGCCCCAAGGCCAGCCATATCCTGGCTAACTGGGCCACCTATCTGCCCCAATTCTGGCAGGTGGTGCCCCCCTCGGAGAGCGACTCTCCGGAAGCCAACCCGGATGCGGCAACCACAGATCGGGTGTTGACCCCAGCGGTGTAGGGAAAGCCCCCCACTGGGGAAGATCATCCCAAGTAAGCAACGTATCGGAGGATCATCTGTACTTTCAGTGCTAATGTACTGTAAGCTTAGGACAGTGAGACTGTCCTTTCCATGCGTCCTCAGCAGATTACCCTCACCAACTTCCTCAGCTACCGCCAGGCCCAGCTCGATTTCGCTGGACTACAGGTGGCCTGCATCGCCGGAGCCAACGGGGCGGGAAAATCCTCCCTGCTGGAGGCGATTAGCTGGTCTGTGTGGGGTCAGAGCCGGGTGGCCAGTGAAGATGACGTCATCCACCAGGGGGCAGAGGAGGCCAGGGTCAGCTTTGTGTTCCAGCAGGGGGAGCAGGTTTATCGCATTATCCGCCGCCGTCACCGCCTGCAGGGGGCTGGCCTGGAGTTTCAGGTTAAAACCGAGGCCGGCTACCGGCCCCTCACCCAGGGAACGGTGCGCCAAACCCAACGGTTAATTTGCTCCCAGCTCAAGTTAGACTACGACACCTTCATCAACTCCGCCTATCTGCGCCAGGGGCAGGCGGATGATTTTATGCTCAAACGGCCCGCCGAGCGCCAGGAAATTCTAGCGGTGCTGCTCAAGCTAGATCGCTACGACGCCCTGGCGGAAGCCGCCCGGGAGCAGGCTCGCCAGGCCAAGGTGGAGGTGGGGCTACGCCAAAAACAACTGGCGGACCTGGAAGCCCTCCTGGCGCGACAGACCGACAGTCAAGGGCAGCTAGCCGCCCTCAAGCAGCAGTTACAAGTCCTGGAGCAAGCCCAACAGCAGACCCAGATCCAACTAGGGGAGGGGCGGCGGTTACAGGCGCAGCAGCAGCGGTTGCAGCTGCTGCAACAGCGAACCCAGCAACTGCAGCGCAGCCAGGAGGAGACCGCTCAGGCCCTAGCCCAGGTGGAGGCGGAGGGAAAGAACTGCCAGGCCACCCTGGTGGCGGCGGCGGAAATCGCCGCCGGGCTCGAGCAGCTCGCCGCCCTGGAACGGCAGGATGAACAGCTTAACCAACGGTTCAGCCAGTACCAAACCCGGCACCAAGAACAGCAGCGGTTAGGGGCGGAGTATGGTCAGCACATACAAACCCTGGAACGGCAACGTCAGGGCTGTCAGGCAGAACTGGCGGGGGTAGAGCAGCAACTGACGGAGATCGATCACACCCTCCGCCAGGCCCCAGAGGTGGCCAAGGCCCGTCAACAACTGGCGGTGGCCAAGGCTCGCCTCAAGCACCTCGATGCCCTACAGCTACAAACCGGGCCCCTCCTGCAACGTCAACGCCAGTTACAGACCCAGCTGACCCAGGAGGAAACCCGGTTGCAAAGTCGTCTGGCCCACCTCCAGAGCACCGCCCAGCAACTGCAGGTCGACCAGGGTCAGCAGCCCCAGCTAGAGGCCTCGGCCCAGGTCCTCAGCCAAACCCTCACCTACTTAGAACGGCGACGGGCCTACCAGGAGCAGGTGCAGGCCAAGGGGCTGGAACGCCGCCGCTTTGCCGAAACCCTCCAGGCTAACCAGCGCCGTTGCCAAACCGACATTGCCCAGGTGGGGCAAAAACTGCAACTGCTGGAGCAGCCCCAGGCGGCTTGCCCCCTCTGCGATCGCCCCCTGGATAATCACCACCGTACCCTGGTGCTGAACCGTCACCAGCTAGAACAGCAGGAGCTCCAGGAACAGATTTGGGTGATTGGCGAACAACTGGCGGTGTCGGAGCGGGAAATGCAGGTACTACGCCAGGAGTATCGGGCGGTGGAGACAGAGTTGGCCGCCTATGCTCCGGCCCTGCAACGCCAGGGCCAACTAGAGGCCCAGATCACCTCCCACCTGACCCTGCAACAGCAGCTGCACCACCTGCAGGGGGAGATTTGGCAGTTGCAGCAATGCCTGGAACAAGGGCACTACGGGACCGAGCAGCAAACCGAGCTGCGGCAGATTCAACACACCCTCCACCAGCTGGCCTACGACGATCGGGATCATGCCCTGGTGCGGGGTCAGGTGAACCGGTTGCGTTGGGCTGACCTGAAGCACCACGAGCTGAGCCAGGCGCAGCGGCGACAACGGCGACTTCAGCAGCAACGCCAACAGCTCAGTGATCGCCTCGCCGCCCTGGAGGCCGAAGCGGCGCAGATTGATCAGTCTCCCCTGAAGCAGGCCCTCGACCAGGGGGAAGCCGCCCTGCGGGAGCTGGGCTACGATCTAGAACGTCACCGCCAGGTTCGCCAGGCCCTACAGGCCGCCCAGGTATGGCACCGCCGCCAGCAAGAGCTGGATTGGGCCCAACAGCAAGCCCCCCTGCTGCAGGCCCAGGGCCAAACCCTGGAGCAGCGCTGTCGGCAACAGCAGCAGGAAGGGGCGGCCATCACCGCTGAACTGGAGACCCTCTCCACCACGCTGGAGCAGGCGGGCTTTAGCCCTGCCCACCTGGTGTCCTTGGAGACCGAACTGCAGCAGCAACAACAGCAACGAGAAACCCTGCTGGCCCAGTTGGGGGCCCTTACCCAGACCTGTGAGCATCTAGAGGAGCAACAACGTCAGTACCAGCAGCAACAACAGGAGTTGGGGGCGGTGCAGCAACGGCAACGGGTCTATCAAGAACTGGCCCAGGCCTTTGGTCGACGGGGGATTCCTGCCATGCTGATGGAGCAGGCCCTGCCCCAACTGGAGGCGGAGACTAACCGCCTGCTGGGTCGCCTCAGCAATCACCAGATGCACCTACGGTTTGTCACCCAACGCCCTAGCAAAGCCGATCGCCAGCGATCGGTTGATACCCTGGATATTTTTATTGCCGATGCCCAGGGCACCCGGCCCTACGAAACCTACTCCGGTGGCGAGGCCTTTCGGGTGAATTTTGCCCTGCGGCTGGCCCTGGCTCGGCTACTGGCCCAGCGATCGGGGCTCCCCCTGGAGTTGCTGATTATCGATGAGGGGTTTGCCAGCCAGGATGAAGCCGGTTGCGATCGCCTGATCGCCGCCATCAATGCGATCGCCAGTGATTTTGCCTGCATCCTAACCGTCACCCACCTGCCCCATCTGCGGCAGGCCTTTCCTGCCCGCATTGATGTAGTGAAAACCGAGCGGGGGTCCCAGCTGGCGGTCAGTCTTTAGGGCTACGATGTTGCCGGTTTTCGGGTTAGCCTACAGCGGTTGGCAGTACGTCCAGGTGGTTCAAGACTTCCCCTGCTCCCCTGGAGATGGCCGGGGATGGTCAAGAACCCAGCGCTCAGGAATCGGTGGTCAGACGGTGAGCTTCTGGCTTTTGCTCCATCAAATCTTGTATAGATCCCTAGGCAATCAGAGCCAGAGCTCCCTGCAGGCGGGCCCCATCCACCTGGCGTTGCCGTAGAATCCACCAGGACTCGATCAGGTCGGGTCCCTGCAGGGTGCCCATCAGGGCGGCCCGCAGGGATTTCATCACCAGCCCCTTCTTCACCCCCTGACCCTGTACCACCTCCTCCACCAGGGATTTGAGCTGCGCCAGGGTGGTTGGGGCCGGGGGGCTGGTCAGGCCGGTGAGGATGGCCTCTAGCACCGGCCCCACTCCGGCCTGTTGCAGTTGGGCTTGGGCGTCGGCCTGGTAGTCCAGGGATGGGGTGAGCAACAGCTGGCTTTGGGGCACGGCGTCGGTAAGGCGAGTGAGGCTGGGGCCCACTAGGGCCATAAGGTCGAGCAACCAGGGGCGATCGCTCTGGTCGTAGGGGCCATAGCCGGCCCCCTGCAGGTGAGGCAACACCAACTCCAGCAGGGCGGCGGGCTCCAGGTTGTGCAGGTACTGGCCGTTGAGCCAGTCCAGCTTATCCCAGTCAAAGCGGGCGCCGGCCTTGTTGACCCGGTCAAAGCTAAAGAGCTCGGCGGCCTCCGCCAGGCTAAACCGCTCCCGGCCATCGGGGGCCGACCAGCCCAGCAGGGTCATGTAGTTGGCCAGGGCGGGGGCGATAAACCCCATGGCCTGAAAGTCTGAAATGGAGGTCACCCCATCCCGCTTGGAGAGTTTTTGTCCGCTCTGGTTGAGGATCAGGGGAGTGTGGGCAAAGCTGGGCACCGTTGCCCCCAGGGCCTCGTAGAGCAGGATCTGCTTGGCGGTGTTGGCGATGTGGTCTTCCCCACGGATCACGTGGGTGATGGCCATGTCAATGTCATCCACCACCACCGCCAGGTTATAGAGGGGTTGACCAATCTCCCCAGCGGCAGCGGCCCGGGCCACCACCATGTCGCCCCCCAGGTCTTGGGCTTGCCATGTGACCGGCCCCCGCACCAGATCGGTCCAGGTGAGGCGACGCTGATCGTCAATTTTGAAGCGGATCACCGCCGACCGCCCCGCCGCCTCAAAGGCGACCCGTTGCTCGGGGGTGAGGTGGCGATGGCCATTATTGTAGCGGGGGGCGAGGCCCTGATCTTTCATGGCCTGGCGCATCGCCTCCAGTTCCTCGGGGGTATCGTAGGCTCGGTAGGCTAAGCCCTGATCCAGCAGGGTTTGGATGGCCTGGCGGTAGAGATCCAGCCGCTGGGATTGGAAAACCGGTCCCTCATCCCAATCCAGGCCGAGCCACCGCAGCCCGGTGAGGATATTCTCAGTAAATTCCGGTTGGGAGCGATCGCTGTCGGTATCCTCAATGCGCAGGATGAATTGACCACCGTGGTGGCGGGCAAACAGCCAGTTGAAAACCGCCGTGCGGGCGGTACCAATATGGAGATTGCCGGTGGGACTGGGGGCGATGCGAACACGAACGGTCATGGGATGGCAGCCTGCGGAAACACGTCCCTATTCTAGACCAAGGCTAACCCCGGGGCATGGCCGTGGCAGAATGATAGGACCGACGCAACGGTCCTGGCCCGGGGAGGTGGGTAAGTGATGTCCTGGAATCCTGGTTTGAAACGTCTATGGTGGCTAATCGGCAGCCTAACCGTGGCGATCGCCCTGGTCACCTACCTGGTGGTGGTGCCGGTGGTGCAGGGGCACACCACCGCCCTCAGGTCTCTAGAGGCCAGTTTACTGCGGGATCAACTCCTACCCACCCAAGCCCTGGGGGAAGCCGCCGTTAGCGGTGGCCTCAGTCGGGGGGGCTCCTTTAATCGCCCTGCCCCCGCCCGCCCTAGCCGGCCCCAACCGATGCCGCCCCCCGCCTATGGCTATGGTGACCGCTTACCCCCGGGGCCGGTGATCATCCCCTATCCCACCTACAGCCCCAGCCCCGTGCCGGTTTACGTCGATACCAGCGATGGGGATGGCGCCGATGGGGTGCTGGTGGTCATCATCCTGGGGCTGATTCTCCTGCCCATCCTGCTCAGCTATCTCCAGTCCCGCTCCAGTTCCCAGGGGGGAGAGGGGCTGGGGCCGGAGCGGGTGACCGTGACCGCCCTCCAGGTGGCGCTGCTGGCCCAGGCCCGCCCCCTGCAACAGGCGTTGAACCAGATCGCCCTGGGGGCAGCCCTGAGCACCGCCCAGGGCCTGGCCGCCCAACTACAGGAAACGGTGCTGACCCTGCTGCGGTATCCCGAATACTGGAGCCACTGCGCCCTGCAGAGCCAAACTTTGAGGGGCCGGCAAGCGGGAGCAGAGCTGTTTGAGCGCCTCTCCCTGCAGGAGCGCAGCAAGTTCAGGGTGGAAACCCTGGCCAACCGCGGGGGTCAGATTGAACGCCGTTCCCTATCCCATCCGCCCGCCGGTGAGGAGGCCGCCTACCTGGTGGTCACCCTGATTTTGGGCACCACCCACGATCGCCCCCTGCTTTCCCCGGTCAGCTCGGTAACGGATCTACGCGGAGCCCTCCAGACCTTAGGATCGATCTCCGCCGATCAGTTGCTGGTCTATGAATTGCTCTGGACCCCCCAGGACCCCACCGATAGCCTCAGCGGCGACGAATTGCTGGCCCATTACCCAGACCTGATTACCCTGTAGAACACCTCAACCGGTGGCGGACAGCCCCCAGGCGAAACCCATGGATTATTTAGAGGGGTTTTTAAACCTGAATAAGCCGGCGGGGGTCACCTCCCACGACTGTGTAGCCCGGCTACGGCGGTGGCTGGAGATCAAGAAGGTGGGGCACGGCGGCACCCTGGACCCAATGGCCACGGGGGTGCTCCCCCTGGCCCTGGGGCGGGCCACCCGTCTGTTACCCTATCTGCCCACCGCTAAAACCTACGGGGCGGTGATTCGCTTTGGCCTTACCACCCGCACCGATGATCTGGAGGGGGCGGTGCTAACCGAATCGGGGGCGGCGGACCTCAGCCTGGCAGCGATTGAAGCCCGGTTGCCGGAGTTTCTAGGGGTAATTGAGCAGGTCCCCCCCGCCTATAGCGCCCTCCAGGTGGGGGGGCAACGGCTCTACGATCTGGCCCGCCGGGGCCAGGTGGTCACTCCGGCGGCGCGATCTGTGACCATCCATCGATTACAGGTGACTGGCTGGCAACCGGGCCCTTACCCCGAGCTCAGTCTCACCATTGACTGTGGCCCCGGCACCTACATTCGCTCCTTGGCCCGGGACCTGGGCCAACGCCTGGGCCCGGGTGCCACCCTGGCGGCCCTGCAACGCACCCACAGCGGTGGCTTTGACCTGGCGGACAGCCTCCCCCTGGCGGCGGTTCAAGATCATCGGGCGGACCTGCCCCTGATTGCCCCCGCCACCGCCCTACAACACCTGCCCGCCATCCCCCTGGACCCGGAGCTGGCCCACCGCTGGCAACTGGGGCAGAAAATCCCCTCTCCCCAGCCCCAACCCTTGGGGGTACCCCACCGGGTGCTAGCCGCCCCTGACCAGACCCTCCTGGGGGTGGGGGAAAACCAGGAGCGGGAAGGGCTGATTATCCTCAAGGCCAAAATGGTGCTGGAGCCGGCCGCCATAAGCTAGGTCAGAGGGTTGGGGAGATACAGGCCACTGCTTCGGACTGAAGTCTCCCCTAATTACCCAGGGTTAGGGCTATACCACTCAAAGCTATACCACTCAAAATAGTTGTCCCTGAATCCTGACCACTTCAGCAGGATCCAGGGACCGGGGTAATAAAGATTGATCTATTATTGAAAATTATCAATCACCACTAAAAAACAAATTACCTTCAATCAATCAAAGTCTTTTCTTTGACCCCTACCTCCGGTATATTTGATTAATAGGCTTAAATCTATTTCAAAAAACCAGGGATTGAGTTATTTCAATTCTTGGCTTGCCCTTTCCTGATACTGGGCTGGGCCCTACTGCCGCAGTCAAGGGTAAGGTGTTTAGGGGCTCGGGGCGACTAGCCAGGCTAGCCGTCCGATCGATCCACCCCCGGATGTTCTAATCCAGGCCATATCTTTTTCCTTGCTGTGCTATCTGAGGGCCCTTACCCATGACCCCAATTCTGGCGGAAACCAGCTGGTTAATTCCCATCTATCCCCTAATCGGTACCCTGTTGACCATTCCCTGGTCCCCCACCCTGATTCGGCGGACCGGTCCCCGTCCTGCGGGCTACGTCAATATTCTCACCACTGCCCTGGCCCTGGCCCATAGCCTTTCTGCCTTTCTGGGGCTGTGGGGCAAATCCTCTCCCCAGTTCTTCTTTGCTTCCTGGTTGCAGGCCCCGGGGCTCGATCTGACCATTCCCCTGGAGGCCTCGGCCCTTACCCTGGGGGCCTGTGTGCTGATCACCGGCCTCAACCTGCTGGCCCAAATCTACGCCGTCGGCTATATGGAGATGGATTGGGGCTGGGGACGGTTCTTCGCCATGATGGCCTTCTTTGAAGCCGGCATGTGCGCCCTGGTGCTGTGTAACTCCCTGCTGTTTGCCTACATGCTGCTGGAGATTCTCACCCTGGGCACCTACCTGCTGGTGGGCTTTTGGTATAACCAGTCCCTGGTGGTGACCGGTGCCCGGGATGCCTTTCTCACCAAGCGGGTGGGGGACCTGGTGCTACTCATGGGGGTGCTGGCCATCTATCCCCTGGCCCACACCTGGGACTTTCGTGAGCTGGCGGTTTGGGCCCAGACCGCCGAGGTGAATCCTACTCTGATGGCCCTGATTGGCATCGCTTTGATTGCTGGCCCCATGAGCAAGTGCGCCCAGTTCCCGCTGCACCTGTGGCTGGATGAAGCCATGGAGGGCCCCCTACCCAGCACCATCCTGCGCAATGGGGTGGTGGTGACCACCGGGATTTGGGTGTTGTTTAAGCTCTATCCAGTAATTTCCCTTTCCTCCACGGCGATGGGTTTTGCCATTGCCGTGGGGTCGGTGACGGCGATCGGGGCCACCTTGATTGCGGCGGCTCAGATTGATATTAAGCGGGTGCTCTCCTACCTGTGTAGCGCCTACATGGGGCTGATGTTTATTGCCATTGGCGGCCAGCAGCCTAATGCGGCCTTGTTACTGGGCCTAACCTACGCCCTGGCAATGGGGGGCCTGGTAATGGCCAGTGGATCGATTGTCTTCAATGTCACCACCCAGGATGTCACCCAGATGGGCGGCCTAGCCAGTCGGCGACCGATCACCGGGTTAGCCATGGTGATTGGGGCGGCAGGGTTGGCCGCCATGCCCCCCCTGGGGGGTTTCTGGGCCCTGCTCTCCTTGGTTTCTGGCCTCTGGCAGAGTCACCGGGGCGAGTTGGTGGTGATCGTGCTACTGGTGAACTGGTTGGTGGCCTTTACCCTGGCCCGGTTGATCGGTTTGATCTTTGCCGGCCAACCCCAGGCCATGACCACCCGGGCCCCCGAACCCATCTGGCTGATGGTGGTGCCTATGACCCTGACCGCCGGCTTCACCCTGCATTTACCCTTGATCTTGGCCCAGTTGCAATTGCTGCCGATCTGGGCGGAGGTCAGCCAGGACATGGCCCTGCTGCTCACCTGGTCAACCCTGTTGGGGGGTGTAATCGGCACCTTGCTCTACGTTAATCGGGTGGTTGAGCATCCTGCCAAGCTGGTGCAACGCCCTTTGCAGAACCTGCTAGCCTACGATTTCTATACCCCTAAGATTTAT
>JAYKIM010000258.1:0-7880 GCA_035286245.1 Cyanobacteriota bacterium
ATCTGAGGCAGAAATGGAGATGCCGCTGATGTCTATACTAGGCTCACTGCTTTGGCTCATAGGCTTTACCATACCTCTATAGCGGCTCTGGAACCCTTAATTCTTCATGAACCTCTGAACGGTTACAACAATTATCATTGTCACATCGAAGTCCCAGACAAGCCTAAATACCAATTATGGGTTGTCCCGCCGCCATCAATCACTATCAATACTGAGGGCATGGAGTTGCTGATTGATAGCCGCCAGGTCTACCCGATCGGGGTCGAAGTCATAGCCAACCCGTTGCCACAGATCATCGTAATCGAGGTCATCCGATCCATCCAGGCGATCTAGCAGGTCCAGGTAATCCCAAACGCCTTGGCAAAACGCTGGGGGGCAGGCCCCTTCCCCCTCCAGACAGTGGGCCAGCCAGTCCTCCTGGGGATCGTAGCTGGAGAACAGCTCCGTTACCCTGGAGGCCACGGCCTCCAGGGTAACCTTATGTAACCAACCCTGACTGGGTTGGTGGAGGTAGATTAAACTATCCCCCGGATGGGGTAGCCAGTCCGCGAGGGTAGTGCCCGTCGGTAAAATGCCCT
This sequence comes from Cyanobacteriota bacterium, assembly GCA_035286245.1. Classification (GTDB taxonomy): domain Bacteria; phylum Cyanobacteriota; class Cyanobacteriia; order Phormidesmidales; family Phormidesmidaceae; genus Nodosilinea. The sequence goes on from JAYKIM010000258.1 coordinate 579, forward strand.
GGTGCGGTAGGTTGGTTGATCCCGGTAGGGCGGTTTTAAACTGATAGTCTGCCGTTGCCTGCCAGCCTATGGCTAGAGCAAACACCCGATGACAAGTGGCTAAGGGCAAGGTCCCGGGTAGCCAGAGTCGTCGCCAGATGGGGGGCTGGCTATCTAATAAATCCAGATAAAGTCGGTATAACATGGGAGTCAGCGGTAGCGCCCTGGGGTATATCCTATCCCCTTTATAGAGCAAATCCTGAAAAAGCAGCGCTGGAAGGTGTGAGACGAAATCTGTGTCGCCTTTAAACCTTGACCAAATAGATACCTGGAGGTTGCCCGGGCGAGCAACTCAAGGTTCAAAACTGGACATGGTTGGATTCAGATAATCTTAGGGAGATTAAGTGTGGTCAGTCAAATTATTAATCAAGCTCTCCAGAACTATCGCCAGCGGTTAGGTCTCTTGCTAGATCGGATGCAACAGTTAGCGGCCACCATTAATAACCCCGACCTGCAGCGGACCATCCAAAACCTCCATAGCAACATTAACGAACCCTTTTTATTTGTGGTGGTGGGGGAGGTGAAGGCGGGTAAAAGTAGCTTTGTCAATGCCCTGTTGGAGGCGGAGGTCTGTGCCACTGATATTGAACCCTGCACCGATGTGATTCAGCAGCTAGTCTATGCGGAGCAGGAGTTTAGCCAGCAGGTGGAGCCTAATCTGCGTAAAATCGGTCGCCCGATCCCCATTTTGCAAGACATTTCCATTGTGGATACGCCGGGCACCAATACGGTCATTCAGGAACACCAGATCATCACCGAACGGTACATTCCCAACAGCGATCTGACCTTTTTCGTTTTGTTCGCTAAAAATCCCTACCAGAAAAGTGCCTGGGATTTCCTCGATTTTGTCAGTGCCGAGTGGCGGAAGAAGGTGGTGTTTATTCTGCAGCAGGCGGATTTGCTACGGCCCGCCGATCTAGACACCAACATTCACCGGGTACGGGAATATGCCCTACAAAAGCATATTAAGGATCCGGTGATCTTTCCCACCTCCGCCGCCCTCGAACAGGATGGGGATGGGCCGCACAGTGGCTTTTTACCGGTGCGCCAGTATATCCAGACCATGGTGTCTTCGGGGGAAAGCTATCGGATTAAGTTGCGATCGGTGAGCCAAACTACCCAGCGAATTATTGATCGGTTGCACCAGGATGTAGATGCCGTTAGCCATCAGTTAGCGGTTGATCAGGCTACGGCCAAAGCCATTCGTCATAAGATTGACGCGGGTCGGAAGCGCTCTAGCTACGAGGTGAATACCCTAGCCGATCGCCTGGCGGCCCGATACGAAGTCATCGCCGCCCGTATTAAGGCGGACTTTCGAGAGAGCCTCTCGGTCCTGACGGTGATGCGTCGCTCCTTTGTCGGTCTATTTAACGAAGAAGCCTCGATGCAGGCCTGGGTGGACGAGTTCCAGGCTGACTGTAGCCAGCACCTCCGCCAATCCCTGGAGGAGGTCTCTAACGAAGGGGCCCAGCACTTTGTCGATGGCATCCGGCAGCTCTTTGAGGGGCTAAATCAGGATCTAGACCAGGTCAGTAGTCACCCTATCCAGGCCAGTCATATTTCCCTTAAGGTACTGGAACGCCGGCAGGAGGTGATTGAAAGCGTCCGCACCAAGGTTGATAAGCTACTCAGGGATCAGGGGCTGGGGGACATGCTCACCACCCAGGCCAGCGACATGGCCAATGAAATTGTCGGGGGGGCGGTGATGGCGGTAGCAGGTACCATTCTCCACGTGATTCAGTTTACCGTGGCGGAGGCGATTCTCAGTGCCATTGGCATAGCCTTTGCCGGGGTGGGGGTGCTCCTGCTGGCCATTGGTATTATCTGGCAGCGGCAGCGGATCATTGCTAAGTTTGAACGGGCTTTAGATGGGGAGAAGATCCGCTTCCAGAGTGAGGTGGCCACCCGCCTAAATGAGAAGTTGGGCCTGATCTATGAGGAGGTAGAACGGGTTTTTACCCAATTTTATGACTACGTAGAACGGGAAGAGCAGGCGGTACAACCGGTGATTGATCACTACCATCAGATCAAGGCTGAGGCCCAAACCCTGTTTGGGCAAGTGGAGCAGTTGCTGACGGCCTAGGGGTTGGCCGCCGGTGCGGACTGGGCGATCGCCCGCTGTTGCAACTGGAGCAGTTGCTCGCCATCGGCACTAGCCAGGCAGGTCTCCTTGACACAGGCATAGACCCCCACCAGGCGAGCCGTATAGCCATTATTATCCAGTAATCGCAAATGGTAGCCCAGTTCCTCGGCGGTCTGGCCAAATTGAACCAGTACCCCATAGCGTTCTGGTAGGGTTAACCCCCGCCAAAACTGTGGACTCACTACTAAATCGATCATCCCCGTAGAGGATTGACGCCGTTGATAGGCTAACCAGGACTCCACCAGGCGGTGCCCCCCCAGACGAGCCGGAATTGAGTCACGGTTCCACCACAGGCTGGGCAGGGTTGTGGCGTTGACGGCGGGGGCACTATCGCGGACCAGGGACTCACTGACCACCAGGCGACGGAACAGGTCCCCCTCCGCCCGACCCTCGCTAGGAAAAACCAACACCTCACAGAGGGTCTGGGACAGGGGGCTAGGGGTATAGGGAAGGGCTGATGCCAGCGAGGCAGACGGGCAGCAGCGGTTGGCGCTGGACTCAGCACCCCAGCATTGCGACCCTTCCCCTGCGGCCCAGGTCACCGAAGGTGGGCAGCCAGCCAGCGTTAGCATGGTGGCTAGGGTTATCCAGCTGATAGTCTTGCGGGTTCTTTTGGCAACCAGGGCAGGGACCATATCACAATGCCAGACAGGGAGATACTGAGGAGGATGGGAGGAATAGCGCAACCCTAGACAGATGGAATTGGTTAGGCCCTAGGGAGCGCTCAGCATTAATCGGGATCGGTGACTGTGGCGAATTTCTAATGATTCTGCCCCCACCTGACGGAGCATCCAGAGCACCTGATCGGGCCGCAGTAGGTTACCGTCATTGCGGCAACTGCCTACCCACCGCACTACCCCCTCCCGGTCCTGGGGTTGGAGCTGGGGTACGGGCAAGGTCTGAGTTTGGGAATCCACCAGGGCCAGTTCCTGGAGTTGGCGACGCAGGTCAATGATCTGGGGTTTTCCCGACTTGCTCAGCTTTTCCCAAGGGAGGCTGTCCAGGGCCAGCACATGATTCACCCAATCCTGCCAGGGTAGTCTACTGGCGGCCAGTTCGGCCCCCGGGGCCAGGCGGAGATAATATTCCGCCCGCTCCAGCAGTTTAGTGGCAGAGGGGGTATGGAGGGGGATTTCGGCAACGCTGTAGAGGGGAATCTCCTCTGGCAACTGGGCTGCTAACCGTTGCTGGAATTCAAGGGGATCCATCGCTTGCTTAAGCTCAAAGTCCACCACCTCGCCGGTGCTGGTGATCCCCAGGGAAAGGGCATTGGCGGCTGACACCCGGGGACCGGGATGGAATCCACCGGTGAAGGAGATCGGAAGGCTGGCCCGACGTAGGGCGCGATCGAACAGCCGCATCAAATCTAGGTGACTAATCAGGGCCATAGACCCTAGTTTACCCAGGGTGAGACGCAGGCGCTGCACCCGTTCCTGCCCCGGTTGACTGGGCCCGATCGCGGTTGGGATGGGGGGAGGCGGCATCACCACATTATGGCCCAGATCGGGGCCGCAGACCCCACAGTGGGAACAGCCATCGAAGGAACAATCGAGAACGGTAATCGCCTCCAGGGCCCGGGCTAGATCCTGCTTTAGCCAGGCCTTATCAATGCCGGTGTCGAGGTGATCCCAGGGGAGGGGGGCATCCAGGTCGGGTTGTCCCTGCCCCTGATCCACCTGACGATACTTCCAGTCTAAGCCCGCTTCCCCAATTGCCTGGCTCCAGGCATTGAAGGCGGTATCCAGGCTTTCCCACCAAGCGTCCATGCCGGCGCCCAATTCCCAGGCCCGACGAATCACCGGCGCCAGACGGCGATCTCCACGACCGACAAAATCCTCCATGGCGGAAATCCGCACATCGGTAAAGTTGACCTTAGCCGAACCCATAGCCTTGAACTCAGCCTTTAGCAGGGCCTGCTTGCGCTGAAACTCCTCCGTGGAGACCCCATGCCATTGAAAGGGGGTGTGGGGCTTGGGGGTAAAGTTGGAAATGGTAATGTTGAAGGACAAGGGTTTACGGCCCCTGATATAACAGGCCTGGCGCAGCCAGCGGACGGTTTCGGCAATGCCCAGCACATCGACATCGGTTTCCCCCGGCAGCCCAATCATGAAGTAGAGTTTGACCCGGTCCCAGCCCTGTTCGTGGGCGATTTTCACCCCCCGTAATAGCTCTTCATTGCTCAACCCCTTGTTGATAATGTCCCGCAGCCGTTGGGTACCGGCTTCGGGGGCAAAGGTCAGGCCGGTTAACCGGGTGCCACCGACGATATGGGCAATGTTCTCATCAAATCGATCCACCCGCTGACTGGGCAGGGACAGGGAAATATTTTCCTCCTTGAGGCGGTTTTTAATTTCGACGCCAACCGCTGGCAAGGCCAGGTAGTCAGAACAACTCAGGGACAGCAGGGAAAACTCGTTATAGCCGGTTTTCTCCATGCCCATTTCAACGGCTTCAATCACCGCCTCCGGCTCCACATCCCGGGCGGGGCGGGTGAGCATGCCGGGTTGGCAAAAGCGACAGCCGCGGGTACAGCCCCGACGGATTTCCACCGTCAGGCGATCGTGAACGGTTTCCACGTAGGGCACTAACCCCATGGCGTAGGCGGGCATGGGGGCCGCTACCCGCCGTAGAACTCGGGGCGGTACATCGGTCCGTTGCGGTTGTACCGAACCATCCTCAGCAATGCTGTAGAAACAGGGCACGTAGACCCCGGGCACCTGGGCCAGGTCTAGTAAAAGAGCCTCACGACTCAGCCCGGCTGCCTTGCCCTCCTCAATCACCAGACCAATTTCCGGCAGTAGCTCTTCGCCGTCACCAAGGGCAATAAAGTCAAAGAAGTCGGCGTAGGGCTCGGGGTTTGAAGTGGCGGTTTGCCCCCCGGCAAAAATTAATGGCCAGTCCTGGGACGAAGACTGGTGACGCTCCTGCCAGGTGAGGGGAATACCCGCCAGGGCCAGCATTTCTAAAATGTTGGTGGCCCCCAGTTCGTAGCTGAGGCTAAAACCAAGGATGTCGAAGGCGGTGAGGGGCTGTTGGGACTCAACCGCGAACAGGGGAGTCTGAGTGGCTCTCAGCTTGGCGGCTAGGTCGGCCCCTGGGAGATAAGCGCGATCGCAAAGCTGACGAGGCTGGGCATTAAGAATATTGTAAAGAATGATATGGCCCAGGTTAGAGGCCCCCACCTCGTAGAGTTCAGGATAGGTCAGCACCCAACGAACCTGGGCATCAGCCCAGGGCTTGTGAACAGCCCCTAACTCGTTACCCAGGTAGCGAGACGGTTTAAGAATATCAGCGGTCAGTAGAGAAGCAGCAGCTGGGTGCACCGGATTAGACCAGGTAAAACCTGGCAAGCACTACCCACCTACTATAGCGGCTCTACTTCGATCAGTATCTCCCTAGCGATCAGTATCTCCCTAGGCAGCCATCAGAGTAGACTGAGCTCCCTCCTCGAGAATCTCAAAGACCCGATCAAGCTGGGTTAATTCAAAAATCATGCGAATGCCGGCGGGTACGGAACAGAGATACAGCCGTTTGCCCAGCTGGCGAGATTTCTGTAAAGCGGCGACCAGAGCAATCAGGCCGGCACTATCCAAGGATTCTAGCTGGCTGAGATCCACCAATAGCCCAAGGGATGCCTCAGATTCTAAGTGCAGCATAAGGTGATTCTGGAAGTCTTGCGCGTTAGAGGCATTCAAAGAGCCCTGTGCTTGAATCATGGCCATGGATTCGCTTTTAACTGGCATACCGAATAAACTCCTCGATAAAATCGACCGGCACTGAATTTTAAGGTTGAAACAATTAAGAAATCAATCTTTTTGAGTATAAACATTACTTGCCCCAAAAAACCTAGGCTCTTCAGTATAACTCCATATAATCTTGATATAAAAACGAACTTTCCCTAAGCTTATGCTAAGTATGCTTGTCAGGGCCAATAGTATAGACCTAGGAAACAAATGCTAGATCTCACCTGATTTTATGGCAAAGGTCACATTACAGGTCGCTCTCCGTCACAAGGCGTCCTCAGGAAAACAGCAATAATTACAAGAAAGATTAATGCTTTAGTTGGCCATGATGTCAAAATCTACCTCTCTACGTCGGCTGGTAGCGCAAGCTCTCCATAGCAAAGTACTCACTCCTGACATTGAAGAGGGGATAAACTCAGAGCTAATACGCTTAGGCCATGTTCCGATTGGCGACATAGAAGTCCTCGAATTACTCATGAGTGAAATGGACGCTGGTCGTATTCACCTTATTGCCAGTCGTTAAAGTGCCCTAGTTTCCCTCAAAAAATAGTTAGCAGAGAATGATTCTACAGGTTCATGAAAAAACATTGATTGTCAGTCAAGCAATTGCAGGTCATCAAATTAGATTAATAGTATAAAAATATACTCTTTGAATTTCTGATTTTGACCTGTGGTTGAGCTGTATTGTCTCTTTGGGTCTTTAGATAGGCCTGACTTCAAATTCAATCTTTGCGAAATCTTCATAAAGATTACTGGAACGATAACTTTTTTGTGTAGTTTGCTTTTAGTTCCTAGGTCAGGGTAAGACGGTCAAAGCTCTGATCGGGGAGGCGTTCTGGCTTGTTTAGTCCGAAGGCGCAGGCTCGACGAGGTTTCTTCCGTGGAACGGAGCTACAGCGATCTATAGCTTTGGTCAGAATGCTTGGGATGCAGCTGATTCTGGTTTGTCTCCGAACTTTTGTAGATGGCTTCAGCCATATCTCCGATTCCGGCTAATCACTCAGGCTATTTATCCATAGCCGCATGATGAATTGTTGCAGTGCTTCAATCTGAGTAGATCGATCAGGCAGGACTTGATGGGTTTGATGGATTGACGCCAGCACTGTGATCACTTCCGTATCTAGGGCTGGAGAGATGTCCCGCAGGGGCCAGATCAGGTCCGGTCCTTGGGGGTCCAGGCAAGTGGGAGTCTCTCCCATTAGCGTTGGCGATAAAAATAAGATATCGGTTAGGGAGACAAGTACCAGGGGTCTATGATGTACCCCGGAAACTGTACAGGGAAATAAGATAGAGTCGCTGCCCAGCAATTCAGTAGCTATACGGAGATTAACAGGGAAATGCAGCGCAAGCGACATGGTGCGGACTTCAAGGCCAAGG
>JAYKIM010000259.1:0-4206 GCA_035286245.1 Cyanobacteriota bacterium
CTTCCTGGAAACCCTGGAGCGGGGCGAGAAGCTGTTGACGGAGATCCTGGCCCGGGAGCAGGGCTCCCCCCAGGGGCAGGTGTCGGGGCTGGATGCCTTTGTGCTCTACGACACCTACGGCTTTCCCATGGAGCTCACCCAGGAAATTGCCGAGGAGCAGGGCCTCACCGTGGACCTGGCGGGGTTCGAGGCGGCCATGGCGGAGCAGCGGCAGCGATCGCAGGCGGCCCACGAAACCATTGATCTGACCGTGCAGGGCAGCTTGGATAGCCTGGCGGAGCACATCCACTCCACGGAGTTTCTGGGCTATGGCAGCGCCAGTAGCCCCAGCCGGGTGGAGGCGGTTTTGGTGGCGGGCCAGCGGGTGGATCAGGCCCAGGCGGGGCAGATGGTGCAGGTGATTTTGGATCGCACCCCCTTCTACGCTGAGTCGGGGGGGCAGATCGGCGATCGCGGCTACCTCTCCGGCGACGGGGTGCTGGTGCAAATTGAGGATGTCCAGAAGGACGGTGACTTCTTTGTTCACCTGGGGCGGATCGAGCGGGGCCGCCTGGCGGTGGGGGACCCGGTCACCGCCCAGATCGATCAGGCCTGCCGGCGCCGGGCCCAGGCCAACCACACCGCCACCCACCTGCTGCAGGCCGCCCTCAAACAACTGGTGGACCCGGGGATTTCCCAGGCCGGTTCCCTGGTGGCCTTTGACCGACTGCGGTTTGACTTCAACTGCCCCCGCCCCCTCACCGCGGCGGAGGTGCAGCAGGTGGAGGCCCTGGTCAACCAGTGGATTACCGAGGGCCACGGCGCCACGGTGGCGGTGCTGCCCCTGGAGGAGGCCAAGCGGCGGGGGGCGGTGGCCATGTTTGGCGAGAAGTACGGCGCCGAGGTGCGGGTGATTGACTTCCCGGGGGTGTCCATGGAGCTCTGCGGCGGTACCCACGTCAGCAATACGGCGGAGATCGGCCTGTTTAAGGTGATTTCCGAAACCGGGGTGGCCGCCGGCATTCGCCGCATTGAGGCGGTGGCTGGGCCGGCGGTGCTGGCCTACCTCAACCTGCGGGATACCATTGTGCGGGACCTCTGCGATCGCTTTAAGGCTAAACCCGAGGAGATCGGCGATCGCATCACCGGCCTGCAGACCGAGCTAAAACAGAGCCAGAAACAGCTGGCGGAGCTGCAGGCCCAACTGGCCCTGGTGCAAGCCGATCAACTGCTGCCCCGGGCCCTGGCGGTGGGGAATCTGAAGATCCTGGTGGCGGAGCTGCCGGGGGTTAGTGCCGAGGCCCTGAAAACCGCCGCCGAACGGCTGTTGCAAAAACTAGAACCGGGGGCGGTGGTACTGGGGACGGTGCCCGAGCCCGATAAGGTCAGCCTGGTGGCCGCCTTTAGCCCCCAGGTGGTGGCAGCCCAGGTGCAGGCCGGTAAGTTTATTGGCGCCATTGCCAAGCATTGCGGCGGTGGCGGCGGCGGTAAACCCACCCTGGCCCAGGCCGGGGGCCGCGACCCCAGCCAGTTGCCCGGGGCGTTAGAAATCGCAAAACAACAATTGTTAGCGGCCCTAGGTTAAGGGTGCCGCTCTATGGCACGCTAAGGGTAGGTTAAGGTATGGCGATCGCAGGAGCAAGGAGGCCCTATGCGTCTCTCCAGTTATGAAACGGATTTTTTCAACCGACTTAAGAATGTGCGTCTCTCCGCCCGAGATCAGGCGGAAATTCGACTGCGATCGCCGGCCCTGGCGGATGCCCTATCGGAGTACCAGCAAAAACACATCCCCTGCCAACCGGTGGTGTCGGACCTGAAGAACATCCTGCCGGAGCTCCACCCCAATCAGATTCGCCAGCAGCAGCAGATCGAAGCCCTGCAACGGCTCGGCTACCCCTTGGATCTGGAGGGCCTCAAAACCAACAACCCCTGGGTGGCCTACAACCTGCCCGCCATGCTGATCGTCGAACAGGTCCGCCCCGACTGGGCGGCCATCCTCAAGGCCCTGGCCAAGAACCGTCGGTAGGACGGTGGGTCCCAGCGCACTAAAGGCCCCAAGCCAAAACCAGGGGATAGGGGCAGCCCGGTGCCGACTACCCCAGAACATCTCACCGACAGGTGGCCATGACCGGCAAGTTCATTGTTTTGGAGGGGGTGGAAGGCTGTGGTAAATCCACCCAACTCCAGCTTTTATCCACCGCCTTGTTAAAGAGCCAGCCGTGGCAGCGGTTACAGCAGCAGGGCATGGTTGCCCAGATCCTGACCAGCCGCGAACCCGGGGGCACCGATCTGGGGATGAGGTTACGGCAACTACTGCTGCACCAGGAGGATCAGCTCAGGATCGATGCCCGGACAGAGTTGTTACTTTACGCCGCCGATCGCGCCCAGCACGTCGATCAGGTGATCAGGCCCGCCCTGGATCGGGGCTGCTGGGTGATCTGCGATCGCTTCATTGACTCTACCCTGGCCTACCAGGGCTACGGTCGTGGCCTTGATCGGGACCTCATTCACCAGCTCAACCGCATCGCCACCGGTGGTCTCACCCCAGACCTCACCCTCTGGCTGCGGTTACCGGTGGAACAGGGGTTGGCGCGGGTCAGAGAACGGGGGGCGGGCGATCGCATGGAACGGACGGACCTCCCCTTTCACCAACGGGTGCAGAGAGGGTTTGAAACCCTGGCCCAGCAGTATCCCCAAAACCGGGCTACCATTGAGGCCGGGGATAGCCCGACGGCGGTGGCCGGGGCAATCCTAGCGGTGGTTGAAACCTACCTGGAGCGATGGTACCCGAACGATTTAGCGACCTGATTGGCCAACCCACGGCGATCGCCCTGCTGTGCCGCGCCCTCGACCGGAGCCGCATCCCCCCCGCCTATCTGTTCGCCGGGCCGGAGGGGGTGGGACGACGCTGTGCCGCCCTGCACCTGGCGGACCTGTTACTTAGCGCCCCGGTTGCCCCCGACCCCACCCTACAGCGCCGAATTCGCCAGGGCAACCACCCGGACCTACTCTGGGTGGAACCCACCTACCTGCACCAGGGCCGGCTGGTACCCGTCTCCGCCGCCACCGATCAGGGCATCACCCGCAAGAGCCCGCCCCAGATTCGCCTGGAACAGGTCCGCCAGATTGGCCAATTCCTCAGCCGCCCTCCCCTGGAGGCGGAGCGGGCAGTGGTGGTGATTGAGGCCGCCGAGACCATGGCGGAGGCCGCCGCCAATGGGCTACTCAAAACCCTGGAGGAACCGGGGCAGGCCACCCTGGTGCTGCTCGCCCCCGGCCCCCAAGCCCTACTGCCCACCCTGGTCTCCCGCTGTCAGACCATCCCCTTCCAACGCCTCAACCCGGAGGATATGGCCAGGGTGCTGGGCCAGACCGGCCATCGGGAAATTCTTGACCAGGCCGAGGTGATGGCCCTGGCCCAGGGTAGTCCGGGTCAGGCGATCACCGCCCATAATCAACTTCAGGCCATACCTACAGAGTTACTGGCCCGCCTGCAACAGCGCCCCACCAGCCTGCGATCGGCCCTAGACCTGGGCCGGCAGGTGGCCAAAACCCTGGATCTGGAGGCCCAGCTCTGGCTGCTGGACTATCTTCTACATTGGTACTGGCGACAGCAGCAACCTAGCGCCGCTGCCACCCCCTGGCTATTAGCCCTGGAGACCGCCAAACGCCACCTGCGCCGCTTCGTCACGCCGCGGCTGGTGTGGGAGGTAACCCTGATGCAGGCCCTTGATGCCTAACCCCTGACCGGGTCACCCCAGGGCGAAAGCCGCCAGACCAACATCCCACTGTGCTGTCGGTGAGCCAAGGGGCTAGACTGCTGATGGCCCCGATTCACCCGTCACCATGGTAAGCCCCGCCGCCGGACCACCGCCAACCCCTCCCCTAACCCCGATCATCCAATGGTTTGACCACCAGGGCTGGCAGCCCCTGGAGTTTCAACGGCAGGCCTGGGCCGCCTACCTGGGGGGCCACAGTGGCCTGATCCAGGTGCCCACCGGTGCGGGGAAAACCTACGCCGCGGTGCTGGGGCCGATCGCCGAGATGTTGGCCAACCCCCGACCGGGCCTGCAACTCCTCTACCTCACCCCCCTGCGGGCCCTATCCCGAGATCTAGAGCAGGCCATCGCCGCCCCCATCCAGGCCCTGGGTTGGCCCCTGCGGGTGGAATGCCGCAGCGGCGACACCAGCGGCAGCCGCAAGGCGAAGCAAATCAAGGCCATGCCG
>JAYKIM010000260.1:0-3712 GCA_035286245.1 Cyanobacteriota bacterium
GTGGAGCGGTCGTAGCACCAGTTCTCCATGAACTGACTGGGGAGTTCCACCGCATCCCACTCAATGTTATTAATGCCAGCGGCGCCAGGATAATCCACCTCCGTCAGCATATGCTGTAGGCCATGACCAAACTCGTGGAAGAGGGTTTCCACTTCGGCAAAGGTCATCAAGCTGGGCTTGCCGTCAATGGGCGGCACCTGGTTGCAGATCAGGTAGGCAATCGGTAACCGCACTGTACCGTTGATTTTGGCACGGTTGATACATTCGTCCATCCAGGCCCCACCACTTTTTTCTGCGGGGCGACTGTAGGGATCGAGATAAAAGTGGGCGATCGGTGCTTGCTGACTGTTGAGTACCTGAAAGTAGCGGACATCAGGGTGCCAAACCGGGGCTTGGCCATCGGCAGGAAGAATGGTAATGGCGAAGATGCGGTTCGCCAGGGCAAAAAGACCCTCCAACACCTGGGGCAGGGGAAAGTAGGGACGTAGCTCCTCGTCCTTGAGGCCATAGTTCTGCTCCCGAATCCGCTCTGACCAAAAAGCGATATCCCAATGGGCGAGGTGGTCGGCCTCCGCTGCCCCCTGGGCCTTGGCAAAGCGCCGCAGCTGATCTAATTCAGCGGTTGCCCGATCGTAGCTGGCCTGACGTAACCCCTCCATGAGCGCGTAGACAGCCTCCACCGAGGGAGCCATTTTGCGAGCCAGGCTAAGTTCGGCGAAGGTGCTATAGCCCAAAATGTGGGCCATTTCATCGCGCAATTCAAGGATCTGATCGATGGATTTCCGGTTATCGCAGGCACCGCTAGAGGCTCGGGTAATGTGGGCCCGGTAAACCTGCTCTCTCAGATCCCGGCGCCGACTGTGCTGCACAAATGGGCCAAAACTGGGGTGGTCAAGGGTAATACGCCAGGGCCCAGTGGCGGTGGTGGCATCAGGATAACCCGCTTCTCGGGCGGTCTGAGCCGCCAGGGCTAGTAAACTCTCCGGCAGTCCCTCCACCTCTGCGGCGGTGGTGAGGTGCAAACTAAAGGCCTTAGTGGCGTCAAGGACATTGTTGGAAAACTGGGTAGAAAGTTCCGCCAGGGCTTGTTGGAGCTGGTTAAAGCGATCGCGGCGATCGCCCTCCAGACCGACCCCCGACAACTTGGCCTCCCGCAGGGCTGACTCCAGGATCCGCTGCTGGGCTGGATCCAAATCATCCCAGACACAGCTAGAACGCATCGCCCTCATTCCATCATAGATGGGGCGGCTCTGGGCTAGTCGGTTTTCAAACTCCACCAGGGCGGGTTGAATCGCCTCATAGGCAGCCCGTAGCTCAGGACTATTTTTAACTCCCATTAAATGCCCAATCACTCCCCAGCTCCAACGCAACCGCTCTTGAATGAGGGCGAGAGGCTCCATCAGACCGGTCCAGGTGGGGCGCAGGTTCTGCTCTAAGGACTCCAGCTTGAGGGTTAATTCGGCTAGTAGGGCTTCAACTCCAGGCTGAATATGGGATACGTTAATTTCATCAAAAGGGGGAATCCCAACCCCAATTAGCAGGGGGTTAAGCAACAAGCCAGAAGAGGTCATAGCCAAACCGATAGTAAATACACCACAAACCTAAATTGCTACCTTGGATAGAAAGAAGGTTACTTCACACTATAGCAATAGTGACAAAGTTATAAAAAGTAATCTTAGGTGAAATTTAAGACTAATATCACCATAGGGCGGGTGCCCTATAGGTCCGGATCCTAAATCTGACCTTAGTCCCCAACCAGCCTAACCTCAACTATAGCGGAAGAGCCATAGTGATGAAGAATCCAGGTCTCTTCCTGCTCAAGCCCTCAAAGAGGACTGTTAACCATGAAAGTTTTTCAAGCAAAATTTGAAGTAAAAATGTAATGGGTATGACTGCTACCAAGCTGACCCGGTCTTTATAATCAAAGCTCTTTGGGAAGACAGTATTTAACCGGCAGATTTAATGGATTTCTTAATTAGTCTGGTCATCCTGGTGCTGATGGGTAGGCTGACAAGGATATTGTTATTTCAATCTCATTCGTATTAGCCCTGATCTAGTTTGGCAAACGACATTGCCTTTAGTTAGGTGCCTATAGCCGTAGCTCGGCGGAGGCGAATCAGCGGTCCCAGCTAGTTTTCACCTTCAACGATTCACTCCGTCCTGAGTAATAACCTGGGGGAAATTGGCCCATTCCCCTGCCTCGGCAGTTAAAATGACCAAAAACCTGATGCAAAATTCCCTAAGTTCGCTCCGACGTATCCTAACGGGGATTGCCATTTTCCTGCTGACCGGTATCACCGCCACGGCCGGCTATATGTTAGCCGGTTGGAACTGGCTAGATGCCCTTTACATGGTCGTAATCACGGTATTTGGGGTTGGCTATGGGGAAGTGCAGCCGATTTCTTCCACCTGGCTGAAGCTGTTCACAATTTTAGTAATTATCGCTGGAGCCGTATCCGTAGCCTATATCGTTTCGGGCTTGGTGCAGTTAATCACGGAAGGGGAAATTCGTCGTGCCCTCAATTTAAAGCGTATGACCCAGGAAATTGAAAGTCTCGATAAACACGTTATTATCTGTGGTTTTGGCCGCATTGGCCAATTGGTATCCCATCGGCTCAAGACTGACCGCCAGCTGTTTATTATTGTTGATAACGATCCTGAGCGGATTACCATGGCTCGAGAGGAGGGTTACCTGGTGTACCAGGGCAACGCCACCGACGAAGGGGTATTGGAAGCGGTAGGGATCATGCGGGCCCGATCGCTAGCCACCGTCTTGCCTAACGACGCCGCCAACGTATTTATTACCCTGACGGCGCGGGAACTCAACCCAGCCCTGATGATTTTGGCCCGGGGAGAAATGCCCTCTACGGAGAAAAAACTACGCTTGGCAGGGGCCGATCATGTGGTCTTACCGGCAAGCATTGGTGCCCTGCGGGTGGCCCATTTGATTACCCATCCCGCAGCAGTCGACTTTTTAGCCCAGACCGACGGCCATCACGGCTTGAATGAGTTCCTAGCGGAGTTGGATATTCAGCTGAGTGAACTGGTGGTGGATGAGAGCTCTTCCCTAATTGGTGGCACCGTTGGTGATATTGAACTGCGGGGGCAGGGCACCTTCATCATTGTGGCCCTGCGCCGGGCCGATGGTGAGGTGATGATCCACCCCAGTCGCCAAACCTATCTGCTCAAGGGAGACTCGGTCATTCTTATGGGGCACCAGGGAGATATGCCCAACTTTACCAAGCAAGTTGCCCTCAAAAAGGAAATGCGCTATAGGGGAGTCAGACTGGGGTAGTCCGTCGCGACATCAATTTGGGTGACCCTTCAAGGGGGAGTCAGGGGTCAGGAGGGATAGGGAGATTAACTAAAAAGCACCCCTGAGGGGTGCTTTTTAGTTGACGGGAACTGGTCCTAGCCGACTTCAGCTTAAGACCCGTCACCTCAAGCTAACTGATGCAGTTCTGCCTCTAGCTGTTGCAGCAACCATTGGTTATCCTGGGAGCGGGCAACCAGGATGCGATGCTCCAGCGATCGCTGGATATTGCGACGATGGCTCTCCGCCGCTTGGCGCAGGCTTGACGGCGAACTCGGTGGGGGGAATGATCAAAGGTCTGCATGGTTGATCGGGAGGTTGGTGAGGGAGTTGCGGACTGTACGGCCCCGTCTACAGTGGTGCTGTAACGGACCCCCCGGTAGGTGAGATCCGCCACCG
>JAYKIM010000261.1:0-5118 GCA_035286245.1 Cyanobacteriota bacterium
GGCAGGTCTGGTTCAGGCGATCGATTTCCCGGACTCCGGTGGGGCTGGTGACATTCACCTCGGTTAGGTAACCGCCGATCACGTCAATACCAACGAAATAGAGTCCGTCCCGCCGCAGGGTGGGGGCCAGCTGCCGACAGATCTCCTCCTCCCGGGGGGTGATCTCCACCGCCGCCACCCGACCCCCCACCGCCATATTGCCCCGGAACTCGCTGCCGGTGGGAATCCGGTTGACGGCCCCAAGGGGCTCGCCATTCAGTAAGATAATTCGCTTGTCGCCGTCCTTAGCGGCGGGCAGGTAGGTTTGGATCATCACCGGCTCCTGGCCCTGGCGGGTGCTGATTTCTACCATGGAGTTGAGGTTGCGATCGCTGGCCTGGAGAAACAAAATCCCTTCCCCCGCCTTGCCCCCCAGGGGTTTGAGCACCGCTGCGCCCCACCGCTCTACGGTCTCGCGAATTAGGGCCTTATTTTGACTAACCATGGTGTCGGGGATGGCCCCGCTAAATTGCAGAGCATACATTTTCTCATTGGCGGCCCGCAGCCCCTGGGGGGAGTTGATCACCCGGGTTTTAGCCGGGTTAACGTAGTCCAAAAGGTAGGTGGCGTAGAGGTAGGGGACGGTCACCGGCGGATCCTTCCGCATAAACACGGCATCCATGGCCTCCAGGGGCAACTGCTCCACCTCGTCTATCTCGTACCAGAATTCCTCCGCCACCCAGTGATCCTCCACCAACTTCACCGGGGTCAGCTCCACCCGCTGCAGCAGGCCCCAGGCCTGTCCCCCCACCACGCTCAGCAGGGGGGGCTCGGTGATCCAGACCTGGTGGCCCCGCTGTTGGGCCGCCTCCATCAGGGCCACACTGGTATCATGGCCAGGGTCAAGCCGTTCAATCGGGTCGATGATAAAGGCAACTTTCACGGTATTCTCCCTCCATGGTGAGGCCCAGGGTCCACCCCTGGGTTTACCTTCAACTACCTTACCTGAGCGGGGGACGCCATGATCCGAGGATTGGGGTTACAACGATGTTGGCTGGCCGGCTTGGTTAGCCTGGCCGCCTGTCAAGGGGCTCCGCCCCAGGCCCTGGGGCCAATCCCCTGGTCCGTCACCGGCCGCCAGGCCCTGGCCTACCCGGCTTTTTTGGTGCAGCCGGCCACCGCCGATCGCTACCGCCAGCAGGGCCTTAACTATCGCCAGCAGGGGGACCTGGAACGGGCCCTGGCCACCCTCACCCTGGCCGCCGCCCTCGACCCCCGCAACCCGAACGGCTATGTCATCCTGGGCTGGACCCAGCACCTGGCGGGGCAGCGGCCGGCGGCGATCGCCAGCCTGCAGCGGGCCCTCGATCGGGCACCGGATTCCATCCCCGCCCTCAATGCCCTGGGTATTGTCTACCTGGTATCCGGGGATTTGGCGGCGGCGGTCAGCACCCACAACCGGGCCATCGCCCTGCAGCCCGATAATGAGATCGCCCACTACAACCTCTGCCTGGCCCACCACCGCCAGGCCCAGTGGGACCAGGCCATCCACCATGGTCAACGGGCCACCCAGCTGGAGCCCGCTAACCCCCACCCCTGGGTGGCCCTGGCCCTGGCCTATAGCGCCGCTGGGGATGGGGCTAGGGCCAGGGCCAGCTACGATCGGGCCCTGGCCCTGGATGGGGGCTATGGGCAGCGGTCCTACCTGGACCATCTGGAGCAGGCGGGCTTTAGTGGAGAGCAAATTAGGGCGATCTCGGCCCTGATTCCCTAGCTAGGCTAGGGCCATCGCCCAGTTCTAGCGCCAGATCTAGCGGTAGAACTGCATCAAGAATATTTTTTAACGCCATATCTGAAGATGATCGGCTATGATGATTTTCCATTAGCCGTCCTTGAACGGTCAACGCTGCCGTCTCGCCCAGTCTGAGAGATTTTACCCATGGTTCAAGAACTGCCCCGTACCCGCCCCTCCGGTCCCTTCCCCGAGACTGCTCCGGCTGCCTTCCCGGTGTTTTATCGCACCTACAGTCGCCGGGGTGAGGTGGTGGAGGGGCAGCGGGAAAGTTGGGAGCAGGTCTGCGATCGCACCCTGGCCGGTCTGGTGGAGTTGGGTCGCCTCACCCCGGCGGAAACCGAGTTGTTGCGCCGCATGCAGCACCAGGTCAAGGCCCTGCCCTCTGGGCGCTGGCTTTGGGTGGGGGGGACGGCCTGGAGTAAGCAACCAGAGAACTTTTCCGGGGCCTACAACTGCACCAGCACCAACGTGGTGGACTGGCAGGCCTTTGGTTTGATGATGGATCTGGCCATGATGGGCTGCGGTACCGGCGCCATTCTAGAACCCAAGTACATCAGCCAGATCCCGGCGATCCGCAACTCCCTGGTGGTGACCCTGGCCGGGGAGATTGGCCAAACCCCAGCGGCGGAACGGCGCCAGATCACTGAGGTCATCGTTGAGGGCAACCGGGTGGAGATCCGGGTGGGGGACAGCCGCCAGGGCTGGGTCCAGTCCTACCAAACCCTGCTGGAGCTCTCCACCGACCAGCGCTTTACCGGGGAGGTGGAGGTGGTGGTGGACCTGCGGGATGTGCGACCCGCCGGCGAAAAACTGAAGGGCTTTGGTGGCGTGGCCAACCCGGTACGGCTGTCCTTCCTCTACGATCGCTGCGCCACCATTCTCAATAAGGCCCTGGGCCGTCAACTCACCTCCGTGGAGTGTTGCCTGCTGATCGATGAAGCCGCCGCCTGTGTGGTGGCGGGTAACATCCGGCGGTGTTTACCGGAAGATGCCCTGGTGCATACTACCAGGGGCTTGGTCCCGATCAAGGATGTAAAAGTAGGCGATCAGGTACAGACCCCTAAGGGCTTCCGTCGAGTGGTTAATAAATTTGACCAAGGTGTCCAGGATGTCTACGAAATTGAGACCAACGGCCCCTTACCCAGGGCAACCCTGAACCATCGAGTTGCGGTTCTTGCCAGTGCTACGGGAGAAGTGGAATGGAAACGGGTAGATCAGCTGGTTGAAGGCGATCGCCTGATGCATAGTACCCAGATTCTTTCCGGCGCAGTGACCACCCTGCCAGCGGATTTTACCGCTAATCGACCTGAGCAAAGTCGCACGGCCAAGGCCCTTACCATTCCCGTCTTGACAGCGGATGTGGCCTGGCTGATTGGCTATACCCACGGGGACGGTTACGTGGCCCTTGGACGTAATCAATATGACAAGCCCTACGGTCGGGTGGAATGGGCTATGAACGCTAAGGATACTGCTGTAACCCAGGCTCTCCAAAACAAGCTAGACCGTGCCCTGGCTCAGTTTGGCCTGACTGCCACCCACAGCCGAGTAAGTGGTGAAAATACGGCTAAATCGGTCTGCTCGTCAATTCGCTTCGCCGAATATTGTTATCGGTATATTAAGCAGGCTGGTCAGGCCTTTACCGTACCTACGTTTATCTTGGAAGGTTCCATCGAAGTCCGGTCCGCTTACCTGGCCGGCTTAATGGATAGTGACGGATCCTTAAGCGGTCGCCCGCCCCACCTGGTCACGACGGTCTACCCCGGCTTTGTTCGTCAAGTTACGGCCCTACTTTCCAGCTTGGGTATTGCCGGACGGCTAAAGGTCACACCTCCCCAGAATGATCGGTGGCAGGTCAGACACCACCTCACCATTCCTACCTTCAAGCGGCAATACAATAATTTAATTGCTCCTCACTCCGTAAAGGGTGAACTTTATCAGGGGCTAAAGATGTACGGGTTTACCGTGCCCGCCGCCCTTATGCGCCAGGTCTACACCTACAGTGAAATGCGTGCCATGGGTTTTGAAGGCTCTCGGCAGGTGGATGCTAACTACGAACGCTATATTGCTGAGGCTGATCTGAAGGTAGACATTCCGGTCACCGTTAAGGGCATTGGCAGTTATACCTCGATTCAAACCTATGACATTGAAGTGGAGGAAGCTCACTGCTTCTACTGTGATGGCTATTTGACCCATAACAGTGCTGGAATGCGCCAATTCGACAGTAAGGATGAGTTGGCGGCCAGCGCGAAGGATAACCTCTGGCAACAGGATGCTGAGGGCAACTGGCGGATTGATCCCGAGCGGGATGTGCTGCGCATGGCCAACCATACCCGGGTGTTCCACGAAAAGCCCAGCCTGCAGGATTGTGTTGATGCGGTGCGGAAGCAGTTTTACTCCGGTGAGGGCGCCATGCAGTGGGCGGGGGAGGCCAAGCGCCGGGCCGGGGGTAGCGATCGCTACGGCCTCAATCCCTGTGGCGAAATCATTGGATCCAACTTCCACTGTAACCTGGCGGAGGTGCACCTCAACCAGATTGACCCCAAGGACCCCCAAGACCAGGAGGATGCCTTTACCGCGGCGGCCCTGGCGGTGGCGGTGCTGCTCAACCACCAATTCCTTGAGCCCCGCTACCAAAAGTCCCGTCTGGAGGATCCCATCGTGGGGGTGTCCTTTACCGGCCTCTTCGACTTCTTTGTCAACGCCTTTGGGGTGGAGTGGCTACGCTGGTGGGAGGCGGGTCGACCGGATACGGTGGCCGGGCTGGAGTTTAAAGCCAGGGAACAGGCCTACCTGACCGCTTGGCGGGATACGGTGCAGCGGGTGGTGGCGGACTACTGCGATCGCCATGGCATCAAGGCTCCCAACCGCTGCACCACCGTCCAACCGGCGGGGACCAAATCCCTACTCACCGGCGCCAGCCCCGGTTGGCACCCCCCCAAGGCCCAGCGGTTCATCCGCCGCATCACCTTCCGCAAAAACGATCCCGTGGCCCTGGCCTGTATTGACTACGGCTACACCGTCGTGCCCGCCCAGTCTGACAAGGATGAGCAGGGCAACCTGCTTAACGATCCCTTTGATCCCCGCTGTAGCGAATGGCTGGTGGAAATTCCCGTCGAGGTGGGCTGGGCTAACCTGCCGGGGGCTGACCAGGTGGCGATCGAGCAATTTTCCGCCGCCGCCCAGTTTGACTTCTACATGCAGGTGCAGCGCCACTACACCACCCACAATACCTCCGCCACCATTGAACTGCGGGAGACAGAGGTGGAAAGCTTAGCAGAGCGCATCTACCAGGCCATCGATCAGGACCAGGGCTATATTTCCGCCGCCCTACTGGCCCGCTTCGA